>DVED01000073.1 GCA_015295945.1 Oscillatoriales cyanobacterium M59_W2019_021
ATGAAACAGGAAGTAAACAGCAATCTACAAAGGCAGTGCAAGTTATCTAGCATAGAAAAGCCTAGTCCTAAGTAGATTGGCATAGGTTTTATGTAACGGATATACAGCGTGCTGACTAGCGATCGCTCCTGGCAGAGGGGAATGGCGATCGATTCAGTCGCCATTCGGTTTCCGGGGTTAAAGGCAACCCATAACCCCAATCCAATTCCCAGCAGTAATAAACTCAAGAGAAACCAAGGCGGACGATCGGGCGTTTTCATGTCAAAACTCATTTTCGATGGCTCAACCCTACAGCTTCCGTCAAATCGGATAATCCATGCTGCTCTAATTTTTGTAACAAGCCTTGGAGGATGCGCTGAACCATCCAAGGTCCTTCGTACGTCCAACCCGTGTACACCTGAACCAAACTCGCGCCTGCCGTAATTTTCTCCCAAGCATCCTCGGCGGTAAAAATACCACCGACGCCGATTATCGGGAGTTCTCCCCCGGTTTGCTGCCAAATCGATCGAATAATTTGGGTCGATCGCGATCGTACGGGTGCGCCGCTAATCCCCCCCGCTTCTTCGGCGATCGGTTTTCCCGTGGCAGGGAGAATTTGGGTTTTCAGTCCTTCGCGACCAATCGTCGTATTGGTGGCAATCATTCCGGCTAAATGGTAAGTTCTCGCCAGATCGACGACGGCGGTAATGCCTTCTTCGTCCAAATCCGGGGCAATTTTCACCAAAATCGGCTTGCCGAGGCGGTTTTCAGCTTGCAAGCCTTCCAGGATGGGGGCAAGCTGTTGCGGGGCTTGCAGAGACCGCAATCCCGGTGTATTGGGCGAGGAGACGTTGACAACAAAATAATCGCCCCATTCGTAAAGCGTTTTGAAGCTGAAGCGGTAATCTTCCGCCGCTTCCTCTAAAGGTGTTACCTTAGATTTACCGAGATTAATCCCCAACGGGATTCTAGGAGAGAACTCGGGCTTAACAGAGGCTAAATTCGCTGCCATGCCATCGGCTCCGCAGTTGTTAAATCCCATGCGATTAAGGGCGGCGCGATCGCTCGTCAGGCGGAAGAGTCGAGGTTTTGGGTTGCCGCTTTGCGCGTGCCGAGTGACAGTTCCCAGTTCGGCAAATCCAAACCCCAAACTCGACCAAATTCCAGCCGCTTCGCCGTTTTTATCGAATCCGGCTGCCAAACCGACGGGATGGGGAAAAGTCAGTCCCCAAAGTTGCTGCTTGAGGCGATCGTCCTGACAACCGAATGTAGCTTGCAATCGGGATTTTCCCCAGCGACCGATCGCGCGATCGCCAGATCTCGCCAACCGGGCTAAAACTTCGATCGTCCGGCGATGCAGCCACTCCGGATCGACGTTCGCACCGGAAAACAAAATCGGTCGCACAACCGTTTGATAAATATCCATCGTTTGACTCAGTAGGGCGGTTGGGGGTTGAAAACGGAGAGGCTAGGATGGAATTGGGGGGACAGACCCCTCAAAACCTCCGAACTCTCGACGGCGCGATCCTCCTGCATGGGAGTCGCGCGAACGGCACGATCGGCAGAACTGCGCCGCGTTGGTATCGCACGCGGGTGATGCCAACGCCCTCTATTTAAGCGTATTTATCCCTCACGCGCGTCTCAAACTCTCATCCCACTTCTCAAATCCTATGCTCCAGCCCAAACAACAGACCGAATACGGACAAAAATTGTTGGCTCTCGGATTGACCCTGCAAACTCTACGGGAAGCAGAGACCCTAGAGGTTTTGTTAGACACCACCCTCAACTACCTCCAAGAGCAGTGCCAGTACGATTTCATTTGGATGGGAGCCTACCATCGCGCCGAACACAAGCTGATCGGTTGCGGGGGAAAAATCACCAAAGGGGATCTGAAGATTCTCCGGCAGGAATTCTCGCTGTCTCCGGGCGACGTGATGGAGCAAGTGGTGGTGCAGCAGCGTCCGATGGCAGTGGCAGATTTGCGGGAAGAAGCCAAAGGGGGAGAGTGGCGGAAAATCGCCAAACAGTCTGACATTCAAGGCGCGGTGATTTTTCCCCTACGCCACCGCACCCACTGTCTGGGGGCAATTTTGCTCGGGTCTCAACGATGGGGAATTTCCACCTCTGCCGAAGATAAAGCCCAACTGTCGATCGTTTTTGGGGAATTATCGGCAGCTTGGTTCCAACTCCAACAACACCAACAGCAGCAGCAGGCTAAGCGCCCGCAAGAAGTCTTGCTTTCTCTGTTGGGACAGTTGCACTCCCTGACGGATTTGGATGATTATCTGGAGTTGCTGGTTGCCGAAACCCACCATTGCTTGCAACCGTCTTGTACCCATCTGTATGGGTACGATCGCGATCGGCACTTGTTCTGGCGTCGGGCAACCAGTCGCGCCCAAATCGCCCAAAATCGGGGCAATCCCAAAACTCAAGGGCCCGAAGAAATTCGACTGACCGAGATCGATGGATTCTATCAACTGTTGCTGGAGAATCGGGCGATCGCCATGAGCGAGTCCAATTCTGCCTTGAAAGTGAACGGTACGGGTCGTTTGATGCGCCTGTTGGGGGCGAGATCCTTGCTGGCTGCTCCCATTTTTCGCGATCGAGACCTGTTGGGGTTCATCTCCCTGGAAGGCAAAGAACCTCGAGTGTGGCTCGACCAAGACAAGCATTGGTTGCGCGGGGTGGCGCAGCTTGCCGGATTGGCTTTCCCGTTGAGTCAAATGGCACAAACCATCGGGCAAATTCAACTTGACGGAGAGTTAACGGCTAAACTGACGCGAGCGATCGTCTCGGATAAGGAGTGGAAAACCACCCTCGCTGACTGCGCCCAGAAGTTGGTGGAGCGGTTGAACGTGCAGCGCTGTTTCTTCTTGCTGCACGATCGCGATCGCGATCGCTTTGAAATCGTCTACCAAAACCATCCCCCCACTCGACCCCCTGTAGAATCCCCCCTGCCCATTCTCTCGTTGATGGATTGGCGGTTGCTGGAAACGGCGCGAGATCCCATCGGCATCGAGAATTGGCTCGATAGCTCGGTGCGCCCCTACGCCTCGGAGTTAGACGTGCGCTTGAGTGCGTGGCGGGACTCGTTTATCGAAGTCGGCGTGCGATCACTACTGCTGTGCAGCACGCACTTCGGTTACCCCCTCGAAGGGGTGTTAGCGGTTGCCTGCGAAACTCCTCGCATTTGGACTTACGAGGATCGCGAATTGCTGGCAACGGTGAGCCAACAAATCGGTTTGATTTTGCACCAGTGGCAGCTTCAACGGCAAACCACCCAGCAACAATACATCATTCAAACCCTTCAGGGGGGACTGACGAACCTGGAAGGAGACGAGGACGAAAACCAACTGGAAGTCTCTATTTTGCGGCAAATTGCTCGGGTGTTGCACGTGCCGTTAGCGGCACTGGTGACGTGGCAACCCGGACGGCATCAGGGTCGGGTCAGCCACGAGATCTCGTCCAATTCGGTGTTGAACCTCGATCGCGAGCGCCCCATTGCTGTCCACCACGATGCGTTGATTCAAAAGGCACTCGCCGCACCGGGGTTAGTCGGTCCGGTGAGTTGGGAGGAACTGCCGCCAGACACGCAAGAGTGGCTGGGAAGTCGCGCCATTCAGGACTTGCGGGTCGTTGCCTTGCGCACCGCACCCGAACACGCGCCGACGGGGGTGGTAATCGTTGCCGACGTGGTCGCTCGCCACTGGACGAATCAGGAACTCGAGTTATTCGCTCTGTTGGTGGCGCAGTTGGGGCGATCGCGCCGAACGGCAATGGTGACGCAGAAATTGCTGACTCGCAAGCGCAATATGGAAATCCTCAACTGGTACAAGCACAATTTGTTAGAGGAATTGTGCCGGACGGCGAGTACGGGAACCACGCAACTCAACCAACTCGATCCCTTCTTGGTGAGTGCCGATGGCGACGAGTCCCAGTCGCAATCGCTGCAACAAATGCGCTATCAGCAAACTCTCCAGCAGCTTTCTAATTCGCTGTCATCTTTGAGTCAGTACCTGCATCGGGAGCAGTGGAAAATCGCTCTGGCGATCGAAACGTTTTCCATTGCCGGATTGCTCAAGCGAGCGATGGATCGGGTCGAACCGTTGAGAAAACAGCGGCAAATTTGGATGAAAGTGTCTCGGGAAGGACATTTCAGTATCCGGGGCGATCGGCAAAAGCTAGAATTTATCTTTGCAGAACTGTTACTCGCCGCTTGCAGTCGCACGGAAAGTAACGGGCGAATTCAGATTGCCTATCGTCCTTTGATGCCAGAAGCCTCCACAAGATCGTTTCCTCTGCTAGAATTATCGCTCGTCGATTGGGGCAAACTCGAACCGCGCGCGATCGAAGCTTACCAGCACTATCGCAGCGCCGATTTACTCGTCCCGTCTTACGTCGATCGGGCTCCGGGTTTACACTTGGTCATCTACCAACAATTACTGCAAAAAATGGGTGGAGATTTCAAGTTTTACCGACTCGATGACGGTCGCATTGTCAGTCAATTGATCGTGCCGCTTGCGCCTTCAATTTAAATTTGGGGTTTGGAGTTTGGGGTTGGGTGTTCGTTATTGGTTATGGGTTAACTTCCTCACCCCCTCACTTCTTTCCTTCCTTCTGCCTTCTACCCTCTGCCTTCTGCCTTATGCTGACTGCTTCTACCGCCAAACTGATTGAAGTTTTTTCCGCCATTCAAGGGGAAGGACTGAACGTCGGCACTCGTCAAATTTTTATCCGATTTGCGCTGTGCGATTTGCGCTGTTATTTTTGCGATAGCGCCCACACTTGGAAAGTGCCAGAAACCTGTGCGATCGAACGCACTCCCGGACTGCGAGACTTTGAAGAGCATCCCAATCCCGTCAGCTTGGAAAACTTATTAACTTGGGTCGAACGGCAAGATCGATCCCAACCAGGATTGCACGATAGTATCAGCTTGACAGGGGGAGAACCACTCCTCCACGCCCCATTTTTAGCCGAATTTTTACCTCGGGTGCGACAATCGACGGGTTTGCCGATTTATCTGGAAACTGCCGGACATCGATCGCCAAATTTAGAGCCGATTTTGCCCTATCTCGATGCGGTGGGGATGGATATCAAATTGCCCAGTGCCAGCGGCGAGACGTTGTGGGCGGAACACGCGGAGTTTCTGGAACGGTGCGATCTCGCTGGGGTGAAGGTCTTTGTTAAGGCGATTGTCAGCGATCGCACCCTCTCGGAAGAACTCGAAACGACTGCCCGAATTATCTCCCAAGTCAACCCTAACATTCCCGTTTTCTTACAACCCGTTACGCCCCTCTCCCCATCGCTCAAAGCCGAAAATGATGCCTGGAGAACTGACGAGGCGATCAAGAGTATCGCACCCTCTCCCGCATCGGTCTTATTTTGGCAAGCACTGATGAAACGCCAACTCAAATCCGTGCGTGTCGTTCCCCAAACTCACAAAATGTTAGGTCAACGGTAATCGCGATCGCCTGTTGCTCTCTCTCGAACGCATAGCATAAAATAAAGAGGGTGCATCCCCCACCTAAACTTTTACTGATCGAGGCTTAATACAGCCAGCAAGCATTTTGTGTTACAATTTAGGATATTTTTTTCGTCTATCGAGCGATCGGTGGGTTTAGCCCCCAGTTTGGAGAGGATTTGTCATGACCAGCAGTTACGGTGCCGAGCAGATTCAAGTTTTAGAGGGTCTGGAGGCAGTCCGCAAGCGACCGGGGATGTATATCGGGTCTACCGGACCGCGAGGACTGCACCATCTCGTGTACGAGGTCGTGGACAACTCCATCGACGAAGCCTTGGCGGGGTATTGCACCCATATTGAAATCGACCTTAATGCCGACGGGTCTGTCATGGTGACCGACAACGGTCGAGGCATCCCCACGGACATCCACCCCAAAACCGGGAAATCGGCACTGGAAACGGTGATGACCGTCCTGCACGCGGGGGGGAAATTCGGCGGCGGCGGCTACAAAGTTTCCGGGGGATTGCACGGGGTGGGCGTCTCCGTGGTCAACGCCCTGTCCGAATGGGTGGAAGTCACCGTCTGGCGGGATCGGAAAGTCCATCTCCAGCGCTACGAACGGGGCAAACCCATCGGCGATTTGCAAACCAAAACCAGCAAAGAGAAAGACCGCACCGGGACTTCCGTCCGCTTTCTCCCCGACCTCCAGATTTTCACCACAGGCATCGAATTTGACTATGCTACCATTGCCGGACGCCTGCGAGAACTGGCTTACCTCAACGCCGGGGTGCGAATTACCTTCACCGACAACCGCACCGAGCTGCTGAAAACCGATGAACCGAAGGTCGAAACCTACTACTACGAGGGGGGAATTCGGGAGTACGTCGAGTACATGAACCGGGAAAAAGAACCGCTTCACGAAGAAATTATCTATATTTCCGGGGAACGGAACGACGTGCAGGTGGAGGCGGCACTGCAATGGTGCGTCGATGCCTTCAGCGACAACTTGCTGGGATTTGCCAACAACATCCGCACCATTGACGGGGGGACGCACCTGGAAGGGTTGAAAACGGTACTAACCCGAACGATGAATGCAACGGCTCGCAAGCGCAACAAACTCAAGGAAAACGATTCCAACTTAGGTGGGGAAAATATTCGCGAAGGGTTGACGGGGGTGATTTCCGTTAAGGTTCCCGACCCCGAATTTGAAGGGCAAACCAAAACCAAGTTGGGGAATACCGAAGTTCGGGGTATTGTCGATTCGCTGGTGGGGGAAGTGCTGACGGAGTATCTCGATTTTCGTCCCAGCGTTGCCGACGCGATTTTAGAAAAAGCCATTCAGGCGTTCAACGCGGCGGAAGCGGCGCGACGTGCCAGGGAGTTGGTGCGCCGGAAATCGGTGCTGGAATCGTCCACGCTGCCGGGAAAATTGGCGGATTGTTCCTCGAAAGATCCTTCAGAGTCAGAAATATTTTTGGTTGAGGGAGACTCGGCAGGCGGTTCGGCCAAGCAAGGGCGCGATCGCCGCTTCCAAGCTATTCTCCCCCTGCGCGGTAAAATTCTCAATATCGAGAAAACTGACGATAGCAAGATCTATAAAAATAACGAAATTCAATCCCTGATCACCGCTTTGGGGTTGGGGATTAAAGGGGAAGAATTCGACGAGAGCCAACTGCGCTACCACCGCATCATTATTATGAGCGTGGCGGGGAACGAACCCACCCTGGTGATGAAGGACGGTCGGAAAACGGAATTGGTGAAAATCGGTGACTTTATCGACGATTGCGTAGAAGGACGCAAAGATCCCCATCGCTATCAGGTGGTTTCTTTCGATCCCGAAACCTTTGCCACCCGCTTCCGACCCCTCAAAGCGGTGATTCGGCATCCCCACGAGGAACCGATGTATAAAATCGTCACCCGGTACAACCGGACGATTAAAGTCACCTCCTCCCACAGCGTGTTCGTCTACGAAGGGGAACAGGTGAAACTGAAAAAAGGCAACGAAGTCCGACCGGACGATATCTTGGTTGCCAGCCGTAACTTACCCCGTCCGGCGAAAAGCATTACGAAAATCGACCTGTTGAAAACCTTCTGTCAGGCGGGGGAAACTTCTGCCTTATACGTTCAAGGGGAAGACGTGCGCCGGATTGCTAAGGAACGGGTGTTGGCGCGGGTGTCGCAACCGAGTCAGTGGAGCGAACCCCGGATCGAGTTGCATCCAGAAGCTTGGCAACAACTGGCGGCGCAGCGCCAAGCGGCGGGCATTACGTTGACGCGGGTTGCTGAGTCTTGTAATGTCAAGCACGGCGGGACGATCGGCAATTGGGAGCGGGGACTCAAGCGCCCGATTTTGTCGCATTTTCTCACTTACTTGGAAGAAATCGGCTGGGAAGAGGGCATTACTTACCATCAGTTGCCTCCTCGGATTAATAAGTATCTTTCTAGAGATGACAAAAACAAGAATGCAAGCTGGCGAGAAGTTAGCTGCATCAAACCGATCGACGATCTGACCCATTCCGAACTGGCGCAATTGGGCGAGAAGATCCAGCTCGTGCCCCGATCGCACCCGGAAAAAGCCTTCGATCGCTATTTGCCCGTCAACAAAGAATTGATGTGGTTCGTGGGGTGGTACGTTGCCCAAGGGGTACAGAGCAACCACCACATCAAAATTTACATGGGCAAGCGGGGGGAACGGTTTATCGAGAAACTCTCCCAAATTATCGAACAACTGTTTGGGGAAACCCCTCGGATTCATTCCGACGAAGCGCGGGGGAAATTTGCCGAACTGTGTTTCAGCAGCGTTCCTGCCGCCCGATTGATGCGCTCTTGGGGATTGAACAAGCGATCGCACGAGAAGAAAATCCCCGATCTCGTCTTCGGTCTCCCAGAAAAGCTACAAATGGCGTTCCTGGAAGGCTACTTCCTCGGCGACGGCACGATCGATCGCGACAGCATGATTATCACCACCGCTTCCGAGGAACTCAAAGATGGCTTACTGTACCTGTTCGGGCAGTTGGGCATCGTTGCTGGAACGGGATACTACGAACCTCCGTACCCGCCGAAAAAACCCACCCTGGGACGGCGACCCCACTACACTCTCCGCATCGCCGGGAAAGAGCAACTGGAACGCTTGCAACCCGTTTGGCGATACCATCATAACGGCGCAAACATTGAGGCGCATTTGGCTCGTCCCTGGCGGCAACCCCAAGAATACTTACCCATCGGCAAAGATTTGATGGGGTTGAAAGTGGTCAGCGTCGAGGAAATCGAACCCGTTGGCGAATACGTCTACGATTTCTCCGTGGAAGGGGACGAAAACTTCGTGTGCGGGACGGGGGGACTGTGCGCCCACAATACCGACGCGGACGTAGACGGCGCCCACATTCGCACGCTGCTGCTGACGTTCTTCTACCGCTACCAGCGAGAATTGGTCGATCGGGGTTATATTTATATTGCCTGTTCGCCGTTGTATAAATTAGAACGCGGGCGCAATCATTATTATTGCTACAACGATCGCGAACTCAACCAACAAATTGCCGAATTCCCCGCCAATGCCAACTACACCATTCAGCGGTTTAAGGGGTTGGGGGAAATGATGCCGCAGCAGTTGTGGGATACCACCATGAACCCGGAAACCCGAATGCTCAAACGGGTGGAAATCGAAGACGCCGCCGAAGCCGATCGCATTTTTACCGTCTTAATGGGCGATCGAGTTGCCCCCCGCCGCGAATTCATCGAAACTTACGGTCCGAAACTCAATTTGACGGATTTAGATATTTAACAGCGATCGGCGATCGCTCGGTAATAGGTAATGGGTAATGGTTAGAAAACCACTTATTACTTATTACTAGTACGGGCGAAGCATTCGGATCGAGATCTTTGGGTTAAACCAGTAACATATCGCCTGAATGCTTCGCCCCTACTTAAAATTCCCAACCCCAAACCCCAAATGACCAATAATCTAAACTACGATGTAATTATTTGCGGGGCGGGTCCTGCTGGGGGGACGGCGGCGGCTGTGGCTGCCCGGGCTGGGTTGAAAGTCGCCCTAATCGAAAAGCAAAAACTCCCCCGTCACAAAACTTGCGGCGGCGGGATGCCGATGTCAGTGGGTAAGTGGTTGCGAGATCTCGCACCCGATGCCTTCGTCGAGTCCAAGGTCAGTCACGTTCGGCATACTTGGAACTATGGGGACGCTCACCTCGCGTCCATTAACAAACCCGATGCCGATCGAAAAACGGTGCTGTGGATGGCACAACGATCAACCTTTGACAATGCGATCGCCCAAAGTGCCGTCGATGCGGGAGCCGAATTGCGGGACGGTTTGGCGGTACGGGCGATGGAAATCGAAAAAGACCGCGTTGTCGTACGTACCTCTTCTACGGGCGATCGGCAAACTCAGTTCGTCGCGACCGCCCGCCACGTTATCGGTGCCGATGGGGCGAACGGCATCGTCGCCAAAGCGGCGAATTTGCGGCAGCAGCGGCGATTGGCGATCGGGATGGAAGTGGAATTTCCCTACGATTGGAACTCGTCAGCCCATCCCCATTTGCGTCCGGAAATCGTTCACCTCGAATACGGAGCTCTCAAACACGGGTATGCGTGGATTTTTCCCAAAGCCGACCATTTGAATATTGGGGCGGGATTGTTGCCGCCACGGGGCAGTCAAGGCAGCGATCGATCGGTGCGGATGGCTCTGAAACAGGCGATTTTCTCCTATTTCGATTTATTCAAGTTAGAAACCGACCGCGAACGCCTGCGTTTCCACGGTCATCCCCTCCCGTTGTGGCAGGGGAAAGAACCCCGCCACGCTGCCGATGGGAAAGTCCTGCTGGTGGGGGATGCGGCGGGATTGGTGAACCCGTTATTTGGTGATGGGATTCTCCACGGGGTGAAAAGTGGGGCGATCGCTGCCGAATGTATTGTGAAAGGTTGCGCCGATCGTTATACTCAATGTCTCCACGACGAGTTAGCGAACAATTTCGACGCCGCTCTCAAACTTTCTTATTTCTTCTACGGATTTCCCCATTTCTGGTATCAAAATGCGGTCAAGCACCCGTCGGGAACGCCAGCCGCGATGCGTTTGCTTGCCGGAGATTTAACGTTTTCTGATTTATTTTCGTTTCGATTGGTCGGCAAGCTGGGGCAACAATTTCTATCACTTAGGTAATGGGGAGTTAAGGCAGAGGGCAGAAGGCAGAAGTTTTTTACTAATATAGCGCTACGCGCTTAGGTTAGGACATGACAACTGGGCAAAGCATTTGCACAATATTTTTCATTTCTGGAACCCGATAGTCGAGCAAATGCTTTGCCCCTACAAAATTGTCCTAACGTATGTACGTAGCG
>DVED01000069.1 GCA_015295945.1 Oscillatoriales cyanobacterium M59_W2019_021
AAACAACTAACAACTAACAACTAACAACTAACAACTAACCAACCCCAAACCCCAAACCCCAACAAGGGATACAGGGTTTTGCTTAACCCGTACTGAGGTTATGTAATAAGTAATAAGTAATAAGTAGTCTCCTATCGATTACCCATTACCCATTACCCATTCCCTACTGAACGATGCGGGGCAAGCGATGTTTGAAACCGCAGAGAATTTCCCAGGAAATCGTCCCTAATGTAGTTGCCCAATCGTCGGCCCAGATGTGTTGGTTTCCTTGCGTTCCCAGCAACGTCACCACTTCTCCCACCTCCACATCAGGAATGGTGCTGACATCGAGGATCAGTTGATCCATGGTAATCGCCCCGATTTGCGGTACGAGTCGATCGCGCAAGATAACCTTCAATCGATCGGATAAATTGCGCGGAACTCCGTCGGCGTAACCGATCCCGACGATGGCGATGCGGGTGGGTCGATCGGCGATAAATTTGTAACCGTAACTGACCCCCGTTCCCGTGGGAATGGTTTTGACTTGAGTCACTCGCGCTTTGACTTGTAACACCGGACGCAGGTCGATCGCCCCTCGCAAGTGTTCCGCCGGATAGAGTCCGTAAACGGCTAACCCCACTCGCACCATGTCGTAATGGAGGTTGGAATCGGCAAGGGTGGCAGCCGAGTTGGCGATATGCAGTCGCGGGATCGAGATTCCGGCATCTGCGATTTGGGATAAGACTCGTTTAAAGCGATCATTCTGCTGATTCATAACAGTAGAATCGCGATCGTCGGCAGTAGCAAAGTGAGAATACACGCTGGCAATTTTGAACTGACTCAAACCTGCCACCATCCGCACGAATTCGATCGCCTCCTGCCACGGCGTTCCCAACCGCGACATCCCCGTATCGATTTTCAGGTGAACCGGGAGCGATTCCTCAAATTCGGTCAGGACTTCAGCAAACACCAAAGCCTGTTTGGGGGTACAAATGGTGGGTTGCAATTTCCAGTGGACTAAGGCGCGCACCTGTTCGGGGGTGTAAGTCGCCCCCAAAATCAAAATCGGGGCGCTAATTCCCGCTTTTCGCAGTTCGATCCCTTCCGGAAGGGTGGCAACCCCCAACCACTCGGCTCCCGCTTCCAGGACGGTTTGGGAGACGGTGATGGCGCCGTGTCCGTAAGCATCGGCTTTCACCACTGCCATCAAGGCAGTTTGGGGGGATAGCCGCGTTTTAATTTGGCGGATATTGGCAGCTAGTGCCGATCGATCGATTTCCACCCAAGCACGTTGCCGCAGCCAATCTGGGGATCGTTCGCTGTCGTCACACCGACGGTGCGATTGATCGGTTGCTGGCATTTGCTCCCAACTGAGCATCTTCACTCCCTCCTGTTTCCTTCACACCACAAAGGACGTTTGACTTTATAGATTAGCTCACGATCGCTCAGGAGTCAGCGTCAACCTCGTGTCGATCGACCGAAAACGTGAGACAACGATCTCAGCACGCCCCAACCCGCAAAACTGCCGACAAAATAGGCGATAAAATCCGTCCAAACAAAGGTGTTTCCTAAAACCAAACGTCCCGGTAAGGTCGATCGCAGGGCTGGCAAAAATGGCGGTTGCCAAAGTTGCAAAAACTCGAGTCCGCAAGTAGCCAAACACACCGCCACTGCCACCCAAGCCGGATACCATCGGGGAAATCCAAACGCGACTAACAAAATCCAAAAGATTTCGTAGGCTACACTTCCTAAAAAATCGCTCAGCCATTCCCATCCGGGAATCGGGGTAAATCGAATGACATACCCCAGGGGAACGATGATGGCTATGGCGATCGCCAAAATGACACGATACTTGACCCATCGAGGTTTGGGAGACAAAGGAGATCTCATTAGGAATGGATACCAAGTCGATCTCCACTCTAGCCAGTTTCTAGGATATGGCAGAAGGCAAAATCAGCAGTTCGCCCAGGATTTAGGATTCTCCTGAACTCCTGTAGGCGTAGCCAGCACACAGCGCTTACTCCTGCATTCTTCTTGGTCAAGCACTGGCTTCCCCGGAACCCCCCGCTTTGCCGCCACCATTAATCGGACGAACTTTAGCGCTCATTTTGCCGATCTCTTCGCCGAATACGGGTTCCATCGCTTCGTTCAGGGCTTTCGGGTCCATGAACACGATCTTAGTATTGTCGCTCTTACCCAGTTCTTGTAAGGCTTCGACATAGCGATCGGTCAGCAAGAAGTGAAGCATTTCTTGGCTGGTGGGAGGCTGATCTTCGGTAGACAGCGCTCGGGCGATTTCTCGCAAATAGCCAGCCGTCCCTTGTGCCTGGGCAATTTCGGCTTTTTTCTTGCTTTCCGCGTCGCGTTCGAGTTCCATGGAGGCGATGACGCTATCCGACGGCTTGAGATCTTGAACGTCGATGCGGGTCACTTTAATGCCCCAGCCATCGGTTTCATCGTCGAGTTGGCGCAAGATCGCTTTGTTGATGTCGTCGCGAGCGGAAACAGCGCGACCCAAATCGAGGCGACCGATTTCCGCACTCATTGCTGTAATCACCCGGTTCTTGATGGCTTCTTGGACGTTATCGACGGCGTAGTAAGCCATCTGCAAATCCAAAATCTTCCAATAAACAACGGCTTTAATTTTTAAGGAAACGCTGTCTTTGGTAAACGCTTGATGTTCCCCCGTATCGATCAACTGTTCCCGCAACGTATCTTCCCAGACGATCGTATCTAGAATCGGGGCAACCCAATTCACGCCGGGATTGAGGGTTTTATTGTATTTTCCCAATCGTTCGACGAGAGCCTGATTGCTTTGATTGATAATTCTGACTCCTCCTGCACAATATCCGGTTGCCAGCAAAATGAGAGCCGCAAAAAATGATTCCATAAAGCCTGTCCTTGTTTGCTAGATAGATTGTGGAAAATCTGCCAGGATATTCCTCAAAAGATGAAGATTTCAATCGGACTGGGGAAGATGCCAGATTTTGATCGTGCGATCGTAACTACCGCTAATTGCCGTCCGATTGTCAGAACCGATGGCGATCGCGTCGATCCCGCGATCATGACCCGAGAGCGATCTCAACAGTTCTCCAGTTTGAGGCTGCCAAATGCGCAAGGTTTCCCCAGCACTAACGAGAGACCGACCGTCGCGACTGAAGGCAACGGCTCTCACCCATTTCCGATGACCGACTAGAGAGTGCAGCCGCTTGCCCGTTGCCAGATCCCACACCGCGACGGTATTGTCGCTGCTGGCACTGGCGAGGGTTTTCCCATCCGGCGAGATCGCCACGCCTAGAACGCCTCCAGAATGCCCGGTGAGCGTGCGGACGAGGATTCCCCGATCGAGATCCCACAGTTTGATGGTTTTGTCGTCGCTGGCACTGGCAAGGATTTTACCATCGCCGCGAATGGCGAGGGAATTCACCGTTCCCTGATGACCGCTCAACGTCCGCAGGCGAGTACCATTGGCAGCATTCCACAACCGAATGGTTTGGTCGGCACTCCCACTGGCAAGGATTTTACCATTAGGACTCACGGCTAGGGCTTTGACTGCCCCCCCGTGGGCGGCAACGGTCAGTTTTCGCGCCCCGGTTTGGGCGTTCCACAGGCGAATGGTGCTGTCGTCGCTGCCGCTGAACAAGGTTTTGCCGTCGGGACTGAAGACCAGCGCTCCCACCCATTTGTTGTGTGCGGCGATCGGCTCGAGTTGGAGATCTCCCGATTCAAGATCCCAGAAGCGAATTGTGCCGAAACTGCCGCTGGCTAGAACTTTTCCGTTGCCGCCGATCGCGAGGGATGCCACTTCCCCGTCTAGGCGCAGGGTCTTCTGCAAAAACCAATTGCTGGGAATGTTGGCAATGACTTTGACGGGGTTACTGGGAAACCCTCCGTAGCGCCAGATGCCGTACGCTTGGGTGCCCAGGAGGAGGAACAGCAAACTGCCCCCGAGAATGGGGACGATCGGGCGATCGCCTCTCCGATCGCGCCAAGTTTGCCACATCCGCTGCATGGGGCGGTTGGATAAGTTCGACCGAAATCCGCTTCCTCCCGTGGGGAATTCCGACGTACCGGAGCGAAAGCCGGATTCAGAGGTTGCCTCGAAAAGACTGTTGCGACGGCGACCGCTCGCCGACGATCCCGTGTTGCCTCCCGTGCGTGCGGCCGTTCGCCCGAAGGCGCTGCGTCCTGACGACCGATCGGCAGTTTCCATTTCCACTTCCGCCAGGGATTTCAAAATCATCTGGGCGTGTTGCGGTCGATTGCCGGGAAAGGGCGCCATCATGTAGTCGATGACGCTGGCGAGTTCGTTGGAGATGTGAGGGGCGCCGTCTCGCCACAGCAATTTACCCGTGCGGGGATTTTCGGGAAATTCCGTCGGGCGCTTTCCGGTGAGCAAATAGACGAAGGTGCGACCCAAGGCGTAGAAATCCGATTGCGGAACCGCTTTACCGTTAATCTGTTCCGGTGGCGTATACCCGGCAGAGATAATTTCCGTGACGTTCTGCCCGCCGCCAACTTTATTGAGATAGGTTCCCGTTACTTCGCGGGCGGTGCCGAAGTCGATCAGCACCAATTGTCCTTCGGGACGGCGCATGATGTTATGGGGTTTGATGTCGCGGTGGAAGTAGTGTTGTTGGTGAACTTGTCCTAAAATTTCCACGAGTTGCTTGAGCCATGCTAAAGCTTGCGCTTCGTCGATCGGTTCGTGGTTGCGAGCTTTGAGCCAATCCATCAAGTTGGAACCGTCGATTTTTTCCATCACCAGGCAATGGATCGGATCTTTGGCATCTTTGGGCCAATATAAGAAATACCCGTCTTCTTCGACCCGAGGAATGCCGGGATGGTGCATGCGGCTGAGAACTTTGGCTTCCTGCTGAAACAGCGCGACCGCCTTGGGATGATTTTTATAGAGAACCTTTAAAACTTTGGAGACGCCGGATTCTTCGATCTCGAAGGTGCGACCGAAGCCACCGCCACCCAAGGATTGGAGGATGCGATAGCGACCGCGCAAGTACAACTCCGATCCGCAGTGGGGGCAGATGCGTGCCTTGGGGTTCGGTTGGTTGGAAGGGTCAGGACATTGAGGATTGAGGCAATAACTCACGGACGGTAGCTCACCCAGCGCGAGGCTCTCTTTTCTATCTATCACTATAGCTTGAAGCTTTCCCGAACGGTACGAGATCGATGCCTCTCACGATCAGGGGTTGGGGGTTTGTTAGATTAGTGGTTAGTGGTTAGTGGTTAGTGGTTAGTTGTACATCGCGGGTCGCGGGTCACTATCCCCTCACTTCCTAATCCCCTCACTCTTTCTGCCCTCTGCCTTCCTTTTGAACTTCTGTAGGCGCAGCCAACGCCACTATTGCTTACTTCTGTAGGCGTATCTAGCACGGAGCGCTGACTCACTGGCTCCTGTTACTTATGATGATTTCTTGTTTATCTCAATCTCTGCCGATTCCATCGCATTTCCAGTCGTCCTCAGTGGGGGAAGTTTGGCGCGTTTTGTATGCGCCTCGATCGATGGAAGCGAAGTCTTGGGCAAAACAATACGAAATTTCCCCAGCAGCGAGCGATCGCACTCGAATTTGCCTGCTGGCGATCGACGTCCAAAATACATTTTGCATCCCCGAATTCGAGTTGTTTGTGGGGGGACGATCCCGGAGAGGGGCGATCGACGATAATATCCGCTTGTGCGAGTTTATCTATCGCAATTTGGGGACGATTTCGGAAATTGTAGCGACGATGGATACTCACACTGCCGCCCAAATTTTTCATCCGGTGTTTTGGGTGGATCAATCTGGGGAACATCCTCTACCGATGACGTTAATTTCCTGCGAGGATGTGGCATCGGGAAGGTGGCAAGTCAATCGGGCGATCGCTTCTCAACTCTTTCCTGCAGACCCCCAAAAGTTACAAAATTACGCCTGTCATTACGTCACCCAACTTACCCAAAACGGCAAATATCCCCTGACGATTTGGCCCTATCACTCCATGCTGGGCGGCATCGGTCACGCTTTGGTTTCGGCGTTTGAAGAGGCTTGTTTTTTCCACAGTATCGCTCGCCATACTCCTACGGTTTTTGAACTGAAAGGAGGCAATCCGCTGACGGAAAATTATTCGGTCTTGCGTCCGGAAGTGATGTTCGATGGGGAAGGAAAGACGATCGAGCCGAAAAATGCGGCGCTGATCGATCGGTTATTAAACTTCGATCGGTTATTAATTGCCGGACAAGCGAAAAGCCATTGCGTTGCCTGGACGATCGCCGATTTGCTCACCGAAATTCAAGCCCGAGATCCTCAACTCGCCCAGAAAGTTTACTTGCTCGAAGATTGTACGTCTCCGGTGGTGGTTCCAGGGGTGGTAGACTACACCGACGCAGCCAACGAGGCGTTCGATCGATTTGCTGCCGCTGGGATGAAGGTGGTGAAGTCTACCGATATCTTCTAACTCAGAGGTGTTGGGATCTTCAATTTCGTTTTATGTACGATAAGTAGCCATAGCTTCGCCCCTGATTTAGGATACCACAACCCGAAAGCCTTGTAAACTCGTTCCCTAAATGACTCTATTCTCAATAAAATCGGGATTCAGAGGGTCGATCGGGTGTCTTTAGATCGGAGTGTCACTTCAAAAAAACCACCAACTCCTGCAACTTCTCCCAGGGCGCCCCACTGGCTAAGATTTCCTTTGCTTTTGCCACCCCATCGGCGTGTGCCTCCATCGGCACTACCCCCGCCACTTGCAACGCCAACCCCGCATTCAGCGCCACCGCATCCCGTTGCGCTGCCGTCCCCTTGCCTTGAAGAACATTCGTCAAAATCTCCACGTTTTCCGCCACTTCCCCGCCCTTTAACGCTGCCGTCGGCGCACTGGAGACCCCGCAATCTTGGGGACTCAATTCAGCTTTGCGGACTGCCCCCTTCTCCAAAATGGCTAAATCCGTGAGGTCTGCCAAACCCGCTTCGTCAAGCCTTTCCCGCCCGTGCAGGACGATCGCCCGTTGCACCCCCAACTGCCCCAAAGCCGTCGCCAGGGTCTCCAACAGCGCCGGATCGTACACCCCCATCACCTGTCCCCCCGGACGCAAGGGATTGACCAGCGGACCGAGTAAATTAAACACCGTTCGTACCTTCAGGGTTTGTCGCAGGGGAACCACCGCCTTCATCGCCGGATGCCAACCGGGGGCAAATAGGAAGGTAATTCCCACTGCCGACAAAGCTGCCGACACCTTCTCTCCCGGTGCTTGCAAGTTGACACCCAACGCTTCCAAGACATCCGCCGAACCCACTTTGCTCGATGCCGATCGATTGCCGTGTTTGGCAACGGGAACCCCCGCAGCCGCCGCCACAAACGCCACCGCCGTGGAAATATTAAAGGTGGATGCGCCATCGCCTCCCGTACCGCAGGTATCGATAATCGGGTACGCCGAGGTGGAAAGAGGTGCGGCACTGACGGACTGTTCTTGCAACACCTGCGCCATCCCCACTAACTCCTCCGCCGAGACGCCGCGCATCTGAATCGCCGCGAGAATGGCGCCGGAGAGGACGGGGGGAATTTCGTCGTTGAGCCAACCGCGCATCAATTGGCTGGCGGTAGCGCGATCGAGCGGTTGGCGATCGAGCAATTGTTGCAGCAGGGTGGCGGCGATTTCGGTCATGGGTTCTGAGGATGGGTTTTCTTCGTCGTTATCTATTTAACCATTACCGATCGCCCGAACCGGGGATCTGCCAGAATGGGCGATCGATCATTCCTCCGTTCGCCGATTGGGGAACGATGGGCTTAAAATGCGATCGTTAATCTCGCTCGAGGAGTTCCCGATGAATCGACCTGCCGTTCGCGCCAAGATATTCGAGTTCGCCCCCAAACTGACCCCCATTGCGATCGCGCTGACGGCTGCTGCTTGGCTGACTGCCTGCGATAACCTGGCAACCGGAGGCGGCGGTTCCGGCAATACCGTCAAAATCGTCTCCAGCTTGCCCATGACCGGAAGCGCCTTGGGACAGAACCAATCGATCGTCAACGGCATCAAACAAGCCCTCGACGAAGTGAATTCTACCGTTTGCGACGGTCAACTGAAAATCGACTACGAAATCTACGACGACGCCACTGCCGCCGCCGGGAAGTGGGAACCCGCCCAAGTCACCGCCAACGCCAACAAAGCCGTTGCCGACTCGAGCGTTGTTGCCGTCATCGGTCACTTCAACTCCGGTGCCGCCAAACTCTCCATCCCCATCCTCAACGCCGCCAACTTGGTGATGGTCAGTCCGGCAAATACCTATCCCGGTTTGACCAAACCCGGTTTGGGCGAAGGCAAAGAACCCGACGTCTACTATCCCAACGGCAAGCGCAACTACGCCCGCGTCGTCCCCACCGACGACATTCAAGGGGTCGTCGGCGCCAAATGGGCGAAGGAATTGGGCGCCCAAAAAGTTTACATCCTCGACGATCAAGAACTCTACGGCAAAGGTCTGGCAGACATCTTTGAAGCCAGTGCCAAAACAGAAGGGTTAGAAGTGCTGGGACACGAAGGGATCGACCCCAAAGCCAGCGATTACAAAGCATTGATGACCAAAATCAAAGCCCTCAACCCCGATTTAATCTACTTCGGCGGAACGACCCAAACCAATGCCGGACAACTGATCAAAGATATGCGGAACGTGGGGATGACTGCCGATGCCGTGAAGTTCATGGGACCAGATGGTATCTACGAACAAGCCTTAATCGATGCGGCGGGGAAAGATGCCGAAGGCGTCTACGCGACCTTTGGCGGCGTTCCCCCTGCTAAGCTGACGGGGGCGGGTCAGCAGTGGTACGAAAGCTACAAGGCAAAATTCAACTCGGAACCGGAAGCCTATGCCGCCTACGGTTACGAATCGGCAAAAGTGGCGATCGATGCTATCGGTCAAGTCTGCCAGAACGATCGCGATGCCATTCGTGCCGCCGTGTTGAATACTAAAGATTTCGATGGCGTTCTCGGTAATTGGAGTTTCGACGAAAACGGCGACACGACCCTAAAAATCATGTCGGGGAATGTGGTGAAAGATGGCAAGTGGGAGTTTGTTACTCAGTTAGAAGCGCAGTAATCTTTGGGGTTTGGGGTTTGGGGTTTGTTATTGGTAATGGATCGTTTTTCTCCCCCTGCTCCCCCTGCCCCCCCTGCTCCCCCGGCTTTCTTCGGTCGCCGACCAACGATCGATCTGTCACGGGGCAAGACACCGATCGCCCCCATCGGTTTTAATCTGGATAGAAAACTCGCTGCGGAAGCCCCCTCAAGATGTCCTCTCCAGATCGATCGCTCAGAGTTCAGTTAAACCTGGATGTCTCTCCGGCTGAATTGCTCGAGGCTATTACAAACTTAGAAGAGTTGGGGGTACTGTCGGATTTCCAAGTGAGACAACTGTGCCAGCAGCATTTAAGCTGTCGCCTCCCCGAACCCGTCGTCGAGAGGAAACCACCGCCGCCACCGCCGCCGATCCCGCGTCCTCTGGTGTTGCCCCCCGCTCGTTGGCGGAGCCTCTCCTCCGGAGAATCGCCCAAACCCCCCTTGGTGGCGCGGATGCTGCAATCTTTCGTCGAAGAGTTGAGCATCCGGTGGCTGCTCTTTTTGGGCGTGTTTATGGTGGTGGTGTCTTCGGGGTTGCTGGCGGCGAGTCAGTGGGAACGGTTCCCCGCCTTTGCCCAGTATGCGGTGCTGTGGGGTTACACGATCGTCTTTGCCTTCGTCAGTCTGTGGGCGAAGCGCCAGGAAAATCTCACCCTGACGGCAGGTACGTTAAGAATTGTCACCCTGTTGCTGGTTCCGTTGAATTTTTGGGCAATGGACGGTTTCGGATTGTGGCGGAGTCCCATCGGATTGCTGACCATCGCCGTCGGCGCGTTTTCCCTCACCGTTCTGAGTTGGTTTTTCGATCGCGTAGCGACTTCAAAGGAGTATCGCCTTAGTTCTCCAGCACGCTCTGCCACCGATGTTCTCCTATCCCGAAAACAGCGATTTTTGCAATACTGTCCGCTGTTACTGTGGCTGTGGTTGAGTTATCTGCATTGGGGTTGGGGATGGTTGCCGTTTCCCCTCATTGCTGCCTATCAGGGAACCATCGGGGCGGCAGCGCATCTGGTGACAACGCGGCGACAACGGAACCGACACGCGAACCCGTTCCGCACGGCAATTTCTCTCTACGCTTTAACGATTTTACTAGGACGCGCCGTCTTTTTTGCCGAAGTTCCGGTTGCGCGGTTGGGTTTGGCGATCGGGATTTGCGGTTGGTTGTTTGCGTTTAATCTTCAGAAGGCAGAAGGCAGAGGACAGAAGGTAGAAGCAAGTTTGGATTGGTTATCTCATTGGGAGGAACCGTTTGGGGTGTTGCTGATGTTGGGGGGTTGGTTGGTTTCTGTGGAGACGCAACCCGCACAAGCTTTGGCAGTCAGCGCCTTGGGGGCGATTTGGCTGAGCGATCGCCTTGTTAGAAAGTGGCGCAAAATCGATCTGGCAGCCCTCTACATTCTCGGCATTCAATCGCTATTCCTCATCGGACGGGCGATCCCGTCGGGGATTCGCAGCAGTGCCATTTCTGTCGGAACGCAACTGGCAAACGCTCAGGGTTCGCCGGGAACGTTGCTGAGTTTGACGTGGTTTCCCTATCTGCTGTTGATGTTAGGGGTGAATACATGGCTTGATCGCGCTGAAAAGACTAAACTCGCCCGATTTGGCGATCAGTTTGCCTTGGGATTCGGGGTATTTTTAACGGCGATTGCTGCGTTCAATCCCACCCTGCGATCGCTCAATTTACTGCTTTCTACCGCTACCCTCTTTATTGTCGGTCGCCATCGCTACCGATCGTCGGTTCCGCTTGCATATTTGACCCATTTAACGGGTTTGCTAGCCATTGGGGCGATCGTCGATTGGCAATTTCCCCTGTTATCTCCCCCAGGTTGGGCGCTGGTAGCGTTGGGTGCGATGCTGGCAGAGTGGGCGTTTGTCGGGCTAACTCCCGAGCGATCGCAGCCAGAAAATAACGGAGAACAGAAACACCCCATACTGCAAATTTGGCGGGGTAGTGCGTGGATCTTCGGGCTCATTTTAGCGGGCATCAGTTACTGGATCGGGTTCGAGACCCTTTACCCCGATTTCAGCGCGGTTTCCCCGTGGATACTGGCTTGGAGTGCCGCACCCCTAACGCTGACAGCACTGGCAGCCGGAAACACCCTCGACAGGCGGCAAATATCCGGATGGCTGAGCGTTTTGGGGTTAATCGCCCTGCAAATCCTCACCTTTAGCTGGAATGCCCTGAGTTTAATCAGTTTGGGGATTGCGGCGATCGTCATGCTGTTTAATACCCGCCTCTTGCGGCAAACGGCGGCGGCAGCGATGACCTTGGGATTCGGGCTGTGTTTTGTGGGAATGGTACTGCGGGAAGGCATCCTGGGATTCCCTCCTCTATCGATGGAAGGGTGGCTGCTGTTCGGGGCGATTTCCTGTGCCAGTTTGTGGCTGTTGAGTAGCGTTCTTTTCCGCCAGGGAGCGCCCCTAGCGCGACTGTACGGCGACGCGGCGGAAGGTTGGGCAACGGCGCTGTGCAGTTTGGGTTATCCCCTGCTGACAGTGCGTTCTTTACTCGTCTTTTGGGGCTTTGTGGAGCCTTCGGTGTCGATCGCCATTGCCATTTCCCTGGTCTTCGGCGGTACGGTGGTGCGCTGCTGGAGTTCTCCGTCGAATTGGGGGATTTACTGCCTGGGTTGGGGATTGGAGCTGCTGACGATCGAAATTTTGGGGTTTGTGGGGGTTTCCCGCATCGAGTTAGCTGTTGCCAATTTGGTTTGGGGACTGCTGACGCAACTGTTGGGGGATTGGTGGCAGCAACGCACCCGCCGACCTTTACCCAGTGGGTGGCACGTCGTTCCCTTATTTTACGGGGCGTTGGCAGCGCTGTTGCGGGTGAATATCGTTGAAAGTTGGACGGGGTTAACCACCTTGGCATTTGCCCTCATTGCCCTCGGTGTGGGGCGTCGGCAACCGGGTTTGAAACCGTTGGTTTATGTGGGATTTCTCGGGGTGGCAGCGGGTGCTTACGAGTTGCTGTGGTATCGAACGTCGGGTTGGGTAACGGGCGATCGCCTCATCGCTTATGCGGCTTTAGGAACGACGATAATGTACGCTTATCGCCTGTTATCGCCTTGGCTCTCTTCGTATTTGGGGCTAACTGCCAACGAAATCAAAATCCCCGCTCACTGGCACTGGGCAGCCAGTAGCGCCGCTCTAACGGCTGCCGCTTTCAACCCAGTTCGCACGCAGTCGGCATTGGGTTTGGGGACGGGATTTTTGTTAGTGCGATACGCGGTGATGCAAGGGCGAAATCGCGATCGCGATGGCGATATTTGGGTGTATTTTGGATTGTTAGAAGGGGCAGAATTGACGATTTTTGTTGTCGATCGCCTGAAACTGGGAGAGATTTTATTACCTTGGGCGGGGGTAATTTCCGCCGTCATTGCCTATTTTCTATTCGTTCTTCCTTGGGCAAGTTGGGGTTGGCGTCCCCAGCCTTGGAAAAATTCGGCGTTAATCATTCCTACTGCCACGATCGCCATCGGTGCGATGTTAGGAAAGGCAGTGGCAAACGCTACCAGTTTGGCGATCGTCGCAGCTTTCTATCTCTTTCTGGCGATCGTCGAAAAGCGAATTCGCCTGACTTATTTCAGCGTTTTTTTCCTCAATTGGCTAGCACTACAACAGGTCGATCGGCTGCAACTCACCCACCCGTTATGGTTCTTTGCTCTACCGATGTTTTCTATCCTGTATGTGGCGCACGTCGATCCGGGATTGCAACAGGGCAATAGGCGTTCTCTGCGTCACGGCATCCGCTTATTTGCGACGGGAATTCTCAATCTCGTGGCTTTTGTTACAGCCAGTTGGTGGGTTTCGGGGATCTACAGTTTGGGGTTTATCTTTAGCGGTATTGCCTTGAGAATTCGCGCTTTTTTATATATCGGAACCCTCGCCTTTTTAGCCAATGCTTTCAACCAACTGGTGTTACTCAGCCAAACCCATTCCTTTATTAAATGGCTCATCGGTTTGACGATCGGTCTGCTGCTCATTTGGATCGCTGCCAGCTTTGAAACCCGGCGCGAACAAATTCAGACCCTCTTTAGAAATTGGATGGCAGCCTTAGAACGGTGGCAGTAATTTGTCAATTGTCATGGGTCATTTGGGGTTAGTTGTTATAGCCGCATTTATTTTTCTTAGGACACTCTCAATCTCTTACCAGGGTCTTTCTCCCCTAGCTCAAGACAGCTCCCCCATCTCCCCCTGCCTCCCCTGCTCTTTTTTCCCTTTTCTCTTCCGATCGAAAATCCCTTTTACCGGGCGAACGTCACGACCCGAAATTGCAGTTTTCTACAAATTTCACTCCGGATAAAGGCGGGACGCAGAAGTATGGATAGATAAGCTAGTGCTTCCAACAAGACCCCAAGAAATCTGCATTATGGGAATTCCAGCCGTTGCTTTCCTCGCGCTTGCAACACTCAGCGCCCAAGATACTGCACCGAACGCGACACCTCTTGTAAAAGTGCCGATGCCGTCGCTGCCGTTAGCCAGTGCTTCTCGCCTGCGAGTCGCACCTGTCGTTACAGCTGCGGTCAGTGCGCCCCAAATGAACCACAAAATGCAGTTGCCCCTTTCTCCCACACCTGCTTATCTTCCCAGTGCGAATGGAGGTTTCTGGCGAGGCGGAATCGACGGATTGTCGAGTCGTCCGGTGACTTGGCTGGATGCGTTGCTGATGAATCTCGCCCTCTCTCCGATCGCGGCGGTTGCCCTTTTAAGCGCAGTACGGCGTCGCGTGGTCAAACATCTGACCGATGAAGTGCGCAAACGCCTGAAACAATTGGGCGATTTGGAAACGAAATTAGAACGATCGAGCAATACCGCAGAATATCTCCTCAACGAATTGGAAACCCAGATCGAATGCGCCAAAGATGATGCTAAAGATGAAGTGGCGCGTTTGACTCGGGAACTCGACATCCAAATTCGGGAAATGAGAGAGGTCGAGCGAGTGAGAAATGAATGTCTCCATCAAATTCAAGCGTCGGTGTTAGAAGTTGATCGCGTCAAAGATCGGGTCGTCCAAAAAATTTCTAAAGTAACGCCATCGCTGATTATGGAGTACGTGCGACCGGAACTGCAAGCGCAAATTCAGTCGATTTCCAAACGCCTAGAGGCGATTAAAGCCCAGCAAGAGCAACAAAATTCGACAGCAACCGAGGCTTGCCAACGGGGCGAGGAAGCAACGCGATCGGGCGATTATCAAACTGCCGTTACTTGCTACCAACAAGCCGTGCAACTCAACCCCAATTCGGTGGAAGCGTGGTTGGGATTGGCGAAAGCGTCCAGCAAAATCCAAGAGTATTCCGAAGCTGCAAACGCTTATAACAAAGCCCTCAGCCTCGATTTTAACAATGTAGAAGCCTGGTATCAACGAGGCAATTTACTCGCCAAATTAACGCAATATCAAGAGGCGATCGCCAGTTATAACAAAGCCCTAGAACTCCAACCCGAACAGGCTGAAGCTTGGTTCGGTCGCGGTAATGTGCTCAGTCGAGTTCAACAATACAACAGCGCTCTCGAATCCTATCAAAAAGTATTGGAGTTAACCCCAAATAAATATGAAGCCTGGTACAACTGTGCGAACTTACTGGGAAGATTGCAGCGCTATCGAGAAGCGGTTTCTCACTACGATAAAGCCTTAGAAATTCAACCCCAAAATCACGAAGTTTGGCACAATCGCGGGGCAATGCTCAGCCGGATGCAAGCGTATCCCGAGGCGATCGACTCCTATCGCAAAGCTGTCGAACTCAACCCGCAAAAGTACGAAGCCTGGTATAATTTAGGCAACGTTCTCGGGCGGGTCAAACGCTATAAAGAGGCGATCAAAGCTTACGATCGTGCCATCGATTTGCAACCGGAACAATACGAAATTTGGTACAACAAAGCTACGATTCTCGGCAAATTACAATGGTATCAACCGGCGATCGTGGCTTACGATAAAGTCATTCGCTTAAAACCGGATAGTATTGAAGCGTGGTATCATCGGGGACTCATTCTCGAAAAGCTCGAACGCTATGCCGACGCACTCGCTGCCTACGATGCGGCGATCGAATTATATCCCGATTACTACGAAGCTTGGTTCAGCAGCGGTAATGCGTTAGAAAAATTGAAGCGCTATGACGAAGCTATTATCGCTTACGATCGCGCCATTCAAATCCAACCGAATAAATACGAAGCGTGGTACTGTCGAGGACAATTACAAGCCTCGTTAAATCATCACGAAGAGGCTTTAAATTCTTTAGGGAAAGCGTTCCAATTGCAAAGTGATTTGATGCAACAAGAAGCCATTTAATGATAGCTGTCAGCTAACCATTGAGAGATCCAATACCTCGTCGGGTTTAGGTATTCGGGTCAAGAGCATTCGGATAAAACGATCTACAAAGAACATCTCCAGAAACTCGATTCTAACCCCAAAGAAACCGGGACTAAAGGTGAGTTTTCAGAGATGTCTGCGGGCTGTAGATTCGATCGCTCGAACCGATTTCAAACTTAACCGAATAACCGTTTCAACACCGCTTCGGGATCGATATCCGCCATTTTCCCCGTGGGGGATTGAACGATCGAAACTTTATCGCTTTTCGGCAGTCGTTTCTCCGGATCGGTGGGTCCGAACAGAGCAACCGTCGGTGTTTCCACCGCCACGGCTAATTGCAGGGGAGCGCTATCGGTACACAGCATCAAATTCGCCCCAGCTACCATTGCCGCCAATTTACCGATATCGCCAGGGGTGGTGGCGCGAAATTCCCGAGTCATTTCTGCGAGTTGGTTGACGAAGAGTATGTCGTCGGGTCCGCACGCCACCACGATCGGTAACTCCGGTTGTTGTTGCCGCAGTCGAGCGATAATCGGCAGCCATTTTTCGGGGGGATAGCTCTTATCGACGCCCTGAAACTTGGAAAGTTGGCTGCAATTGCCGTGAATCAAAATATAACCGCTTTCGCCGATTCCCAAGCGTTTTTGTTCCGCTTCTGCCCAACTCAAATCTTCTTTGAGCAGGGCAATACGAGGGACGGAGTCGGCAGCCGGAATTCCCAACCCCGACAATAAATCGCCGTACAGTTGGGCTTTGTACTGCTCCGTTTTTAGGGGTACGGTATGGGTGTAAAACAAGTCTGCCGCACTGCCGCGATACCCCACGCGATTGGAAATTCCCGTCAACCACAGCATAAATCCGGCGAGGAACGTGCGATCGTAGGAGAGAACGGCATCGTATTCGCGATCTCTGATGATTCCCAGTAAATTACTCCAATCCGCCAATCCGTTGCGATCGGTAAAATCGAAGCGAATCGTTTCCAGAGACTTCTCGTGAGACAGGGGGCAAACGCGATAAGCTCCCAAGGCACGAGGTTCGACAATCGGATCGATTTCGGCATCGGGATAGGCTTGTTTCAAATTTTCTAATGTGGGGAAAAAGAGGAGTTGGTCGCCAATTCCACCGGGAACAAGAGCTAGTATGTGCTTCATAAGGACTTCTGATACGTTTGGAAACTTAGTGTCTTCAGACCTGAGAGGAAAAACGAACGAGCGGTTTTAACCGCCTACCCCCGCCAGACGCCACGAACTGTACGAAAGGAATTTGATATCAACTGGCTTCGCGCCTTGAGTCAGACGTTTACCCGTGGCAATGGAATGCAAGCTAACCTTGCCTTTCGATGCGCCTCCGATATACACAACGCCGTATTTTGGATGTTTAGCAATTCCACCCCGCTTGAATCCTTCGGACATTGTTCCTCCATAGGGTGAACGGATACCCCCTTGACTCGGTTGGAATCTATGTAACTGACGACGGTGGAACCGTAGTGGCACAATCACGATTAACCGTGTGTTGTCGGGTTTGTCGTGACCTTCGGTACCTTGTTTGATATGAACGGGTGTAATTCGCGCTAATTCACCGTAAAACCAACGTTTACCGACTTCGAGTGGTGAGAACATGACATTCCACTTGCGCCCGTTCTTGAAGGTCTTAGCTTTGATGTCTTCGACTACAAAGGCGGAAACCGGGAACAACTTTGTGAGCCAATTGCAGATTCGTAACTTCCACTGCCATCGGGCTTTAGTGCTAGGCGGTATCCCGCCACGTTGGCGATTCTTGCAAATCGCTCTATAGGGAGTATTGCGGTATCGCCGCGATCTCCTAGCATTTCGTTTTGCCTCAACCGCATCTTTTACCCAATCGACGGCATGAGTTTGCACGTTCAAATAGGTTTTGGTTGCAGATTTGACGGTGAAAGCTTCGCGCTTGGAACCTGGATCGATCCCAACCGCAATCGGTTGAGTGAATCGAGATGAGGGTTCTACGTTTAATCGAACACAGAACACTCCGCGTTTCCAAAACGGGGTAGCCTTGCCCGACTGAATCCAACGCTTTGCCCGTGATGCTGTGGTGGGCATCAATGGACGCTGATTGATATCGACAACTGGAATAGATTGCATGGCGATAAGCCTGTATGTGTACGTCCCTTCGCTACTGACTGTTCGAGAGGTTAGGGATTAGAGAAGCGTCTCTAGCATCGGTTGCCCTGCCACGGGCTAAACAGTTCAGTTGCCTTTCGGCTTAGCTAGTCCCGTGTTTAGTCTTGAGGCAACGCTTTGGCAAGCGCTTATTCAAGCCCCCGTACTGAGCGTCGGGGGTACGTGACAATGTTTTCAAGTGTTTTGTCGTGCGATTCTCACTCGATCATCGTGCGGTCAAAATTGAGCTTCGGTGCGTGGCAACTTTTAATATATACCTAGTCCAGGTTAAGACCACCACTATTTATGTATTTTTTAATTCCTGCCGCTGGAATGGGACGCCGTATGGGCAGCCAGCGTAACAAACTTTTACTCCCGCTTTGGGGCAAACCGATCGTGGCTTGGACGCTGCTCGCTGCCGAAGCGTCCCCAGCCGTGCGGTGGATCGGGTTAATCTCCCAACCGGAAGATTGGGGGGATTTTAAAGCAATTTTAGCGGATTTATCCCTGACTAAACCCGTTGTTTTCATCCAAGGGGGAGATACCCGCCAGGAGTCCGTTTACAATGGCTTGCAGGCTTTACCACCCGATGCAAATCGCGTTTTAATTCACGATGGGGCGCGGTGTTTGGCGACGCCGGATTTGTTCGATCGCTGTGCGGCTGCCTTGGAAACTCATGGGGGGCTGATCGCGGCGATTCCCGTCAAGGATACGATTAAAGTGGTGGATAAGGGGGGCAATATTCACAGTACGCCCGATCGCCGCAATTTGTGGGCGGCACAAACTCCTCAAGGTTTCGATGTGGCTCAATTGAAAGCCTGTCACGATCGCGGACGCCGAGAAGGATGGGAAGTTACCGACGATGCGGCACTGTTCGAGCAATGCGGCTTGTCGGTACATATCGTGGAAGGGGAAGAAACCAATTTGAAGGTGACGACGCCCGTCGATTTGGCGATCGCCGAATTCATCCTCAAACAGCGAATGGGGGAGGATCTTCGTTAGTTCGCCTTCCCGATCTGGGGGGCGGCTGACCGTCGCGAAAAACAAGAAACCGCTCGGAACGGCGATCGAGCGGCTCTGTTCTAGCTTTTTTAAGACAAGGGCGAACGAGGGGATTCGAACCCCCGAATGGTGGAACCACAATCCACTGCCTTAACCACTTGGCTACGCCCGCCATCTGATTGCGTTACCCATCATAGCACCTAAATTTTCAGATCGCAAACTTTCTCAATCTCGACGGGGCGATCGTCCGTTGTCAGTCGTCGGGAGTGACACAATAGAAAAGAATCGACAGAACGAACGCGAGCCAAACAGATTAAATCTGAAAAAAACCGGGTTCTACGGTGGGTGCGTTGAAGTTTGAATAGAGTTCTCGAGGAATGAAGCAAGATGAAAAAATCGACGATCGCCCTTTCGGTCTTAGGAGTTACTGTCTTGGGATTGGGTGGCATTATGGCAGCGACGAACCCATCCGACGAGGCTTACGAAGAGTACGCCACTGCCAAACTCACGCAATATCTGGATGAAAACGTTTGTGCGGATGCGGGTTTCTTGAAAGAACAATGCACCAATCTGTTGGTAGCGGGAAAAGAACAACTCAAGCAAGAAATTGCCAATCGAACTGAGAAACAAAACTGGTTGATATTAACAATTTATAAAACAGAGTTATCCGTTTCATTTATTCCTTTCATTCCTGAGTATCATGTGGAAACATTAGGAGCATTCAATAGTTTGCATATCTATAAAGTCCAGAAGCAATAAGAACAATTCATTATTTACCTTTATCTGGCGATCCCCGACGTTCTGACACAGCTAAGCCGTGATCAAAGTGTAGCCATAATTTTGAGTGAGCTTCCCGTTCACCTCAATTGCGAGACCAGCCAGGTCGGTGATATAACTGTAATCAAAAAGGCATGACGGATCGTTTCGCGACCTCAGTCGATCGGAATGCCCAAATAGAGTCGAATCGTTCAAATGCCAAATTTAGCCTTTTATAAAATTGCCACCGATCAAGAGGTTCGAGACTTGTTAGAGACGATTGCCGATCGCATGAAAATCGATATCTTGATCGCCGATCGCGACGGAGATATTATTATTCAAAATCATAGCAGTATCGCGCCATCTCAGGGACAAAGATATCCCATCAAAGCGAGCGATGAATTAGTAGGCTGGGCGATCGTTCCCGAAGAGTTTGTTTGGATTTCATCCTGGTTTTCTTATTTGTGCGATCGAGAGCTTGAAAAACAAATTTTTATTTCAAAAATCTGGGAAAGAGAACAAGAAATCAACTTACTCCAAGATATTTCCACGCAAATCACCTCGAGTTTAGACGTTCAAGAAGTGACCCATCTCGTCCTCGAAGAAGTGGGGAAATTTATTCCCTGTACCTGGGGAGCGATTTCACTCCTCGATCCCAGTATCGATCGCCTAGTTGTGTATTCCAAATTTGGAGAAAGTTTTCCCGATCGCAACTTTATCGATCGAGGCGCAAATCTTCTGTGGTCGGCGATCAAAAATCAAAGTGGAGAGATCGTCAATCGAGTCGAAGACGATCCTCGCTGCCCAGATTATCAACGCTCGATTGTATCTCTCATTTGCGTGCCTTTAAAAGTACACAATAAAATAATTGGCACCCTAGAAGTCGGGAGCGAAGTATTAGTCGAGTATACGAAAGATGACTTAAAAATCGTGACGATGTTTGCCAAGGAAGCCGCCGTTGCTATTGAAAAAGCATTGCTCTACGAACAAAGTCGAAATGTGGCGGCGATCGCGCAAGAACAAACCTTCCAACTCCAACAAGCACTCTACGATTTAAGGGAACCTCGAAAAATTGATTCTGGCTCGTAACCCAACGGCTGAAACCCTTGAAATCTCGTTTACTATTCTCGATAGTAGAGCCTGTTTCTCAATAA
>DVED01000055.1 GCA_015295945.1 Oscillatoriales cyanobacterium M59_W2019_021
CTATTGGTGAAGACACCGTCGTTGAAGTTGACGTGGTTGTCTTGACAACGGATGGTTTATCTTCCGCTTCCGGTAGCATTATCTCTGCGGTTGGCTAATGAATGAAGGCTAGCTTCTCATAGCCTGCTTGGTGAAAGTCTATGAGAATAGCTCGAATTCTATCCTGTTTAATGTTCTCAGGGAATGTAGAGTATTAAGCAAGATTTTTGATGTATAACTGTATCATATAGCGAATCTATTTGAGATGTAAAATTCTCTTGGTGGCAGTAGTTCGGAATTAAGAAAGTCTGAAAAAATGTTTGACTAATCCAGAGTTACGCAATCACTGTTAATGCAAAATACTTTGTTGATTGGGTTGATTTGTTTGTGGATTTTTTTTCGCTACAAATCTTGTCTTAAACGCTTTTTTCTTGTAATGCTGTTTCTAAGTGGTGACGTGCTTTCACTAACTCTGGATTCATGACGATCGCCTGTTGATAGTACAATATCGCAGTTTTTAAATCTCCTGCTTTTTGCCGACTGACCCCTAAATCGTAGTTTAATATCGCGTAGTGGGATTGTTTTTCTGGGGAAAGTTGTCCTCGAGCATAAAGGGCATTGCCTAAATTTACATCAGCTTCGATACATTTAGGTTGAATTTCTAAAGCTTTTTGATAACTGGCGATCGCCTCTTCCCATTTTTCTTGAAGTTGAAAGGTATAACCCAAATTGTTATAAACAGCGACAGCATTAGGCTGTAGCTTTAAAACTTTTTGGTAGGCATTGATCGCTTCTGAGAAGAGAAATTTAGCTTGATATAAATTTCCCAACCCGAACCAAGTCTGCGGCGATTCTCGATCAACCTGAAGGGCAATTTTGAAGTATTTCTCGGCACTTTGATAATCCTCTTTTTGCTGCATCAACGCACCTAAATGCTGTAAAGCCTGGAGGTGTTGAGGTTGTTTTTCCAGAATTTGAAGATATCCCTGCTCGGCTTCAGCTAAGCGATCGGATTGGTGATGTTGAATAGCTTGTTGTAAGGCTTCTGTTATCGGATCGAGATCGCAATCTGACTTCTGAGAATTTAAGACTTTACGTTTAATAACAATGTGTTTGATGAGGCGCTCTTTAGCTCCAAATGAAAACTTGTATGGCTCATTTCCTCGAAGAAAATCATAGGTTTTGAATCCGTTCTCGATCGCATATTTAATTCCGTAAGCATTGAGGATAATACCAGGAGCGGGGTTATTGAATCGATCGTCACGAGCCGTGACATAAAATAAAATGGATTTCTTTTCGTAATCCATCCAACTTGCGATCGCTCCGATCGGTAGATCGCCTTGATACAAAACGGGAAAATAAAGGCAGTTATTGGCAAAGCAATACCTTAAAATTTTGTTGAGAAATTCGGTGATTTGCGAACATTTATCTCCTTTTTTATCTTGCCAACGCAACTTCCAGAGACGAATTAAGACTTCAATATGTCGATCTAAGTTATCTGCCGTCGTCTGAATAATCTGAAAATCATCAGAATTTTCCACGGTTCTGATAAATCGTCTGATATTGCGTCTCATTTTTAAGGTGAGAACATTGTATAAGTAATCATCCCAAGTTTCAGGGAGATGAATATAAGGACAAATATAATTGTCAACATCATCTTTGTTACTAATTCTCCATCTTTGACGCTCAAATTTATTTCCTGAAAAATGATTGATTAATAAAGCCATTCGAGGATCGGTATCTAAAATATTTTCTAGATGAAAAATAGACCAATTGATCTGTTTCTCTATATAATGAGAAAAGGCAAAAATAACCTTTTCTTCATACCCTGGAATGCAAATAATTCCGGTATAATCTGCCATACTATTTCCACCCATGCACAATTCATGGTAAATCCCTTTATTCTCTTCTTGCTCTTTTCTGAAAATTAAGGGGAAAAAGGCAATATAGGTAGAATCATCATCTGATCTCGCAGCCAATACGAACCAGCGATCGCTTAAGATCGCAAACCAACCGGATAGCCACACCCAGGACAGAAAGAAATTCGCGACGGGATCGGCATTGTAAACCGCATCCCAATCAGCTCTCAGTTGTTTGAGTTTTTCAAAGTTATTAATGATTTCGATTTGCATAATTTCGATCGTCTCAAAAAAGATAGTTATTAATCTATCATCGATCGTTTTCAATCTAATTTGTTGCCAATTTGGCAGATCTAGATCTCAGTTCTTCGCTAGAACTACCAAGCTACCCTAATAGCTACTGCTGTAAACTCATATCAAAACATTGACAATAAAAAAGCCCTTCACTCAATCTTGAGAGAAAGGCAAAGAGCGAGAGTAAAACAGTCATGGACCCAAAATAGATTTAGCCTATCGGTGTTTGCACTCGGCTATGCTTCGGGAGGAATAAAAGTCCCAGCCGCAAACGTACCAGTAAACCCAACCACCTGAGCCACAATTTCAAAACCACCCGTCACCTGAGCTAAAAGGAATCGACTGCTACCGATGACAACGCTCAAAGGCGTCACACCGTTGGGAGTTTGAATGTTATCGAAACCATTTTGGAAGTCTTGGATGACCGCTCGATCGCCCTGACCGAATATGTTAGAACCAATCACGGCACCAGCACCCCCCCCATAAAGGAAACCCTCATTAGTACCGATGACAAAAATATCTTCATCGGGCGGCTGTCCTAAATTTGCTTCGGATACAATTGAACCCGACGATAGTAACTGTCCGCCAATTAAAATATCTATCTCGCCGACTTCTGTACCGCCACCATTAATCAGATCGAATCCAAAGCCTCCAGTAATCGTGTCATTACCATTGCTTCCGAAAAGATTGTCATCACCGAAAGTTAAGAAATCTCGCACAGCCGCATTAATGCTAGTGCCATTTCCCCCATCAATAAAATCATTACCGCCACCCCCGATAATGCTGTCTACACCGCCACCTCCGTAGACGGTATCGTTACCATTACCCGCTACGATGTCATCATCACCATCAGGTCCCCCAAAGAAATCTTCGTCTCCAAAAATGAGATCTGCACCACTCGATGTCACAATTAAATCGTTACCGCTTTCTCCATAAGCCGTATCATTCCCTCCTCCACCGATGACTTCATCGTTATTTGCACCAGCGTACATCTCATCATTGCCCGATCCGCCCAATAATTGATCGATTCCTTCGCCTGCTTCCAAATAATCGTTTCCGCTGCTACCATTTAGAAGATTATCTCCAGATCCAGCAAAAATTTCGTCATCGCCCGAGCTTCCCAAAAGTTGGTCGTTGCCGTCTCCCCCATCTAAAATGTCGTTATTCCTACCCCCGCTGAGAAGATCGTCGCCATCACCTCCGATCAGCTCATCATCACCATCTTCACCCAAAAGTTGATCGTTGTTTTCTCCTCCGTCTAGAAAATCGTCACCATCTGCTCCTATCAGGACATCTTCGCCCAAACCCCCAAGGATAATGTCATTTCCATTTTTTCCCAGGAGATTGTCATTACCACTTCCCCCATTTAGAGAATCGTTTCCCTCGTCGCCATCGAGCAAATCGTTGTTATTTCCCCCAGAGATAATGTCATTACCTACAAATCCAAAAAGCTGATCTTCGCCATCGCCGCCATTGATCGTATCGTTTCCTCCGGGGCGAAGCGGATCGTCACCGCGAATCAAATCATTTCCAGCTAAGCCATTTAAGAGATCGCTACCACCACTCCCAAAGAGAATATCATCTAAAGCTGTACCAGTAAGATTGTCATTACCATTTGTTCCTCTAGTAAAAACCATATCATTATTCTCCGTTGTCAATTAGAAAAATTCATCTTTTTAGCAGGGTAAAGAATCGAATTGGCACGCACCTGCCAAAATGGCAGTTTTTTGTAAAGAAAAGGTAAATTTTTGAAGATGGAAATATAAAGTTGGTGAAAAGGCTAGGGTCGATCGTCCATTCGTCAGATCTGGAAATATTTTCAAAAATTTGCAAAATGTCAACTATCTTGATTGTGAAGCATATAAGTTAATTCGCTTTCCAACCACTCCTGAAACATCCGATTCCGGAGCGTTTGCTTTTTTTTAGGCGTTAACTCCGCCGGAATTAGCTCTTCAGCCAATACCAGATGATAGGCTTTCTCGATCGGAATCGGTCCGATTGTCTCTCCCACAGGATGTCCAAAAACTGCTGAGGCGATCGCGGGGAGTAAGTTCCGACGCTCGATGGTTCCCTCACAACCGCACCGATATCGCCGAGTAGCATCGATATCGTAAAGGTGTGCGGCTTGGTAAAAACTGATTTCTCCTTCTTCGATTTGATAGAATAGCTCGCGGGCTAATTTCTCGGAAAATACAACAACTTGATAGAGAAGAACGCGATCGTAATCGAGCTTATTTTGCGCAAAAAACTTTTCAACTTCTGAGTTAAATAAATGTTCGGCTAATTTTTTCTCGAGCAGCCGTTCGGTAATTCCTGCTTCCCACTCTTCGGCAGTCATCATATTGTTTTCCAGCCAATCCATGGTATCTGAGGCTTTTTCCAGGCGATTCTCTCGCCGAATCTGATCGGCTTCTTCTTGAATTTCTTCAGGAGAGATCGAAATTTGTCTTTCTCGCGCGGCTCGATCGACGATTCGGCGATATAAAATTTTTTGATACACGGATTTTAGTCGAACATCTTTTTTTAGGAAATCCACGATTTCCTGTGACTCAAGCGGTATTTTAGAAAAATAATTCATCATTTTTTTAAGTATAGCGTCAACAAAATGGAGCGAAAAATAAACTTTGAAATTTATATCGACACCCAAAAAAATTAATATACCAGATTTTAAAAATGATATGTTGCCATTTTGGCAGATTTTTTTAGACTGTAAAAAAATATTTATTTTTTAAACTAATTGTTGTGCTGCCTGTAAAAAATATGGCGGCTTCAAAAATGTGTCAGTATAATGGCAGGGGAAAATCCTTAAATAATTTTCGTTTTTTATCTCTGTTTCATGAATTTCTTTAATTCAATCCAAAAATCGAAAATTTTCCTTCCAGAAATCATAAACTTAAGCCAATCTGATTCTAATTTTTCATTTTTGAATTAAAAAAATCTTCGTCATTTTGTGTCGCGTGTTGGGAAATGAATACCAGAAATGAGGTGAAATCGATGCGTCAATCCTGGGAATCTACATCGGCGGGTTCGGCGCTCCTAAAACTGTTCGCGCAGATTCAAGCCGCTCCCGAATTGGCGACAAACTCGATCGCAGATTTAACGGTCGAGATGTTTGCCCTCGGGGATGAATTGCCCCTTTCCCCCATCCAGGGTGGAGATCGCGAGCGAGTCCCAAATCCCGAACTGGATGAAAATTTTTACTTAATTTGCCAGGGACGGGTGCGCCTGTTGGCATTCGATCCCGAGCGACAGCGAGAAGTCTCTTCCCTAGTCCTCGAAGCGGGGGAACTGTTAAAGTCGGGGCAGGGGAAAACCTCCAACCCGCATTTCATCCCGTATCGAGCGATCGCCGCTAGTGACAGTCAGATCGCGCGGATTGCCCCCACTCACTTACGCTCGTGGTTCGATGCCATTCCTCAATTAAAACCTCACATCGATGGACAAACCCAGCGACAGCAATTCCAACTGTTCTTCAAAACCCAAACCGAACTGCGATCGCTCCCCAGTTCCCAACTCCAACAGCTTTTTCCCTACTGTCTCGAAACCCAAATCGACGCCGGAACCCCCGTCGCCGAAGCCACCCCAGCCGCAGCCGGACGATTTTGGCTGCGCGGCGGTCAGATCCGATCTTCCTCGGAAAAGTCTCTCCCCGCAGAAGACCCACCCATCGGTACAGCCTGGGGGTATCCCGACGAAACCCCATCGGATTGGCTGGCACAGACCGATGTTTGGACCTATCAACTTCCCCGAGAACACTGGGACAAGGCGATCGCCATCGCCCCCATGTTAGCGGGAAATCAACCGGCTGACGCGATCCCCATTCGCGCCCAAACGATCCCCATCGCCCTCTCCCCCCGCCAGGACTCCACCACCCCAGCCCCCCTAACCCCCAAACCGGGGAAAGACTCGATCATCTTTCCCAAACCCATCGGTCGTCGGATTCTCGATACCCTCGCTCGCTATCCCTACATCCAACAGCAAAGCTCCTCCGACTGCGGCGCCGCCTGTCTCGCCATCATCGGTCAATATTGGGGGAAGCGATTTAGCCTCAACCTCCTGCGAGAGTTAGCTGGGGTGGGACGCTCCGGCGCCTCCCTGAAAAACCTCGCCAAAGCCGCCGAAACCCTCGGCTTCCAAGCCCGACCCGTCCGCGCCAGTTTGAACAAAATCGCCGAACACCCCAATCCCTGGATCGCCCACTGGCAGGGCATTCACTACGTCGTCATCTATAAAGTCGAAAAGCGGCGCGTCCTGGTTGCCGACCCCGCCGAGGGCAAGCGCTGGTTCTCCCGCCAAGATATGCTAGAGAACTGGACGGGGTACGCCCTGCTGCTCGATCCCACCGATCGCCTGAAGGCTGCCCCCACCGAAAAGCGCTCCCTGGGAAAATTTGCCCAGGCGCTCCTCCCCTACCGCAATCTCGCCCTGCAAATCATCGCGGTTTCCATTCTCTTACAAGTCTTTGCCCTCATTAGCCCTCTCTTTACTCAAATCATTCTCGACCAGGTGGTCGTCCAAAAAAGCCAGAGAACCCTGACGATCTTCTGTTTGGGAGCCCTGCTGTTCGGGATCGGCGGCATGGCGCTGTCTGGGGTGCGGCAATACCTGCTCGCCTACTTGTCCAACCAACTGAACCTGACGCTGGTTTCCGGCTTCATCAGCCATACCCTCACCCTTCCCCTCAAATTTTTTGAGTCCCGCCGAGTGGGGGATATTCTCACCCGCGTTCAAGAAAACCAGAAAATTCAGCGTTTTCTCATCGGTCAAGTGATGCTAGCGTGGCTCAATTTCGTCACGGGAATGATTTATCTGGGGTTGATGCTCTACTACAACGTCCGACTGACGTTGCTGGTGCTGGGGTTGATTCCCCCGATGGTGATTTTCACCCTCCTAGCCACCCCCTTACTGCGAAAGCTATCGCGGGAGCGCTTCTCTGCCGCCGCCGACCAAAACTCTTCGATGGTGGAAATGATGACCGGGGTTTCCACGCTGAAAGCCTCAGCCTCGGAGCGAGAATTGCGCTGGCGCTGGGAAGATCGTTTCACCACCCTGCTCAACGTCGGGTTTAAGGGTCAGAAACTGGGAATTACATTAGGTCTCATTAGTGGGTTTATTAATTCCGTCGGTGGCATTGCCCTGCTGTGGTACGGATGCAGTTTGGTCATTCAAGGGGAACTGACTATCGGGCAGTACGTTGCCTTTAATATGATGAAGGGTTACATTCTCAGTCCCGTGATGGCACTGATCGATTTGTGGGACGAACTCCAGGAAGTTTGGATTTCTGTCGAACGGTTGAACGATGTCTTTGGGACGGAAGCGGAGGAACCCTCCGGTAGCAATAAGTTAGTCTTACCTCGGTTAGTGGGGGAAGTGCGGTTCGATAACGTCACCTTCCGATACACCGAAGATGAGGAACGCAACACCTTGCAAAATATTTCCTTTGAGGTCAAACCCGGTCAAACCATTGCCATTGTCGGGCGCAGCGGTTCGGGGAAATCCACCTTGGTGAAGTTGCTCCAAGGTTTGTACCATCCAACCCAAGGTCGCGTTCTGATTGACGGTCACGATACGCGGCATATTTCGCCGCAGTCGCTGCGATCGCAGTTGGGAGTGGTCGCTCAAGACTGCTTCCTCTTTTCTGGGACGATCGCGGAAAATATCACCATTTATAACGAAGAGATATCTTTCGAGCAGGTGGTGGAAGCGGCAAAACTGGCAGAAGCTCATGCGTTTATTCAGGATATGCCCCTCGGTTACAACACTCAGGTGGGGGAACGGGGAACGTCGCTTTCGGGGGGACAACAACAGCGGATTGCGATCGCTCGTGCTTTGTTGGGAGAACCCCGGATTTTGGTGTTGGATGAGGCAACTAGTTCGTTGGATACGGAGTCGGAGCGCCGCTTTCAGCAGAATTTGGCTCGGATTAGCCGCGATCGCACGGCGTTTATCATCGCCCACCGCCTGTCCACCGTCCGCAATGCCGACTGTATTCTGGTTCTCGATCGCGGGTTGCTGGTCGAGCAGGGAACTCACGAGCAACTGATGGCACTGCAAGGATTGTACTACCATCTGGCTCAGCAGCAACTCGACCTATAAGCGGCGTGCAGGTTCACGCTAACGCCAAACTTTCCCAATTTGGCAAATTTTGAGATCTCTACAATCGTGGACGCCTCAAACAAAATTTAGGATTTTCCTTGACCGATGGCGATCCCGATTATTCCAGCATTACAAAGATCGCAAAGCCTACGTAAAAACACGGATAAAATTTAAAGATTTTATAAATGACGGAAACTTTTTTTTAAAGATTGTGTAAAGTAAGGAGGCAAAGTCATCAAATTTTCCGTAGAAACTAATATAATTGGTCGTTAGAACTTTTAGACAAGGGCAAGTCAAAAGTTCTCGTAGCATTTGTCGGTCTGGTTGACATCCACGCTTTTTGATAAGAACCCAGTTCCCAATAAAAATAACAAGTCCTGCTGTAGCAAAACTTCAAGCTTCCTATACCTAAATACACCATTTCCGCTGAATGAAAATTGCGGCAAACGGTATTCAAGTCTAAGTTTTTAATTTATATCGACGGACAGACTTGTTCGACTCTTTGATTGAGGAAAGTCCAACGATGAAAGCTAACTGGCTACTTTTTCGCGTCCCAAAATTGGGTCAGCGAGATCGTAAAAATTGCAAGCGGATCTCGGATCGCTCCCACCGGGTCAATCTAGATTCCGAGATTCTGGAAATCATTGATGCTTCCGATCGCGCGGCGTCCGTGTACGGAGGCATCCCCACTGCCACCCGAGCGATCCCCGAAACGGCAGATCGCCCGCCACCGGACGAACCCCCTATTTCTAAGAAGGCAACCGAGCAATCGCGTAGCGACTCCTTCGGAGTATCGCCCCATTGGTCGCCCTCGGTACAAAATTTACTCGATCGCCCCCCGGCTGCCTTTCCCCGACAAGTGATGCTCGGCGGAATCGCCTTTGTCTTGATCTGTGGAACCTGGGCTTGGTTCGGAAAAATTAATGAAATCAGCCATGCCCGAGGCGAACTGATGCACCAGGGTAACGTCTACAAACTTCATTCGGTCGAGCCGGGAAAAATTGCCCATTTGGCGGTTAAAGAAGGCGATCTCATTAAAACGGGTCAAGTTCTCGCCGAATTGGACACCGAACTGGCGCAAACGGAGATCGAGCGCCTCAAAGAGCAGATCTCTGCCTTCGAGATGCAGTTGGTACAGACTCAAGGGGCGATCGAGCAAAAGCAAACGGAAAGCCGCACCCTCGAAGCCATTGCCCGCTCCGAGATCCAAGCACACAATGCGGTTATCGCCCGAGCGGACGAAAATACTCGTACCGTGCAGTCGCTGATCGATCGCCTTCACGAAGACATTACCGAATCGGACAATCGACGCCAGCATTTGACCGTCGAAGACGAAATCGCCCCCGAACTGCTCGAACAACTCCAAGCTGAAATCAAAGCTAACCAAGCTCGCGTCGAGCGGCTCCAACCCTTAGTCGAACGGGGCGCCATTTCCCAAGACTTTATTTTTCAAGCCGAGCGCGACCTGCGAAACAGCCAAAATACCTTGCTCAGAACGCAAATGAGCGAGCGAGACAATCAAACCGTTGACTCGGAACGACTCTTTGACGCCGAGCAATCCAAGCGAGACCGACAATCCCGCCTGACCGAATACCAAGGTCAACTCGAACAAGCCGCCGCCGAACGGGAACAACTCCTCGCCCAACTCGATAGCAAAAAAGCCGAAGCCGAAAAAAACCAGATCGACATCCAAGAGCAAACCCAACAACTGGAACTCGAACTCACCCAAATCCAAGCTCGGCTGACCGAGACTCGCAACCTGCTCGAAGCGGCTCAAATCAAACTTGATCGACGGTTTTTGTATGCCCCAACCGACGGCATCGTGCTTTCGTTGCACGCCCATCGTAGCGGGGAAGTCGTGCAACCCGGTCAAACCCTAGCCGAGATCGCACCGACCTCAGCCCCCCTCGTTCTAGCCGCCAACCTACCCGAACGCGAAGCTGGCTTTGTTGAAGTGGGAATGCCGGTGCAGGTCAAATTCGACGCTTATCCTTACCAGGAATACGGTCTGATTTCGGGAAAGGTGAACTCAATTTCGCCCAGTACGAAACCCAAAGAGCAGCTTGGGGAAGTTTACGAGGTGGAAATTACTTTAGAGCAAAATTATGTCACCGAAAATGGAGAAAAAATTTACTTCAAACCCGGTCAAACGGCAAATGCCGAAATTGTCGTCCGCGAGCGTCGCATTCTCGATGTGATTCTCGATCCCATTCGACAGTTGAAAGAAGGCGGAGCCAACTTTTAAAACTTTTATCGAACATTAAAATCTCGCACATTTAGAGGTTCATCATCCATGATTTCAAATTCTTCTTCCTTCACCCAGGATACCGGATACCACATGACAAGCGAACAACGCGATCGGGTGGTCGAAGCCATTTTAGCAGGGAAATATTCGTGGGCTTGTCTGTTACTGTTGCGTTCTTTCGGGTACAACCCCATGCACTATATTCCCTACCGCACTTACAATCGGTTGATGAAAGAAAATGTTCGGGGCAGTCAATCTCAACCCTCTTCCAACAAGAGCACACCAGAGGCAACCCGCCTCTCCCCATCGAAGCAGTGTGCTTCAATCCGCGATTTACCTTATGTAGAGTCACTGAACGATCGAGCGGTTCGAGTTAAAGGAGGATGCAGTTTTTTGTCATCCTATCTTTTTGGGATTTCCTCGCAAGATTGAAAGACGATCAACCTGTATATTCCTGAAATTGGGATCGGAACCTTCTAGATGTTCGATCGCACGTAATTGAGTCTTCCAGAGAGCGCCATCGATCGAAGCCATCACAGTCGATCGATGGCATCTCATTTTAAGGAAAGTTACTGAACTCCAACACGACGTTCCTGTAACAATACCTGGGTATCCGATGCGCCGAGTTTGCGGGTAATTCGGCGTAACTGCCAACTCAGTGTACCCATGGCGCAAACTTGACCTAAAAAGCCTAAGAGAATAGTAGACATCGCTAAGGACTCAGCCTGGGCTAAGCCCACACCAAAAATGGCAAAACTCCATAATTCATGGGAGCCGATCGCCAATTCACTGAATCTGATCGCAAAAACAAACGCACAAATCGGCGGTAAAACGATCGCCCCCAAAACTGCGCCGACAGCGATAAACGCCCGCTTCTTAGTTTTCAGTAGCAGCAAAACTTGAACGATTGCCGCATAAATCCAAATCAGGATCGCGGCTGCTAACAACCCAACAATGGCGATCGCAAGGCTCTTGGCTGGGAGCATCAGGATTGCCGGCATCCAGACGATCGCGGTAATCGCCAAATTAATAGCAATGGCAACCAATGCCGGACTTTTCTCGCCCAAAATCCATTCGCGAAGCTCGGAACGACCCTGGGGATGCAGATGACGATATCGCGCCCACTCCTGCACGGCAGCACGTTGCGGCGTCAGTGCGGCAATACCAATCAGAAACACTAGCAAATTAAACACCGAGAAACCGGACAATACACTAAATTCATCAATATTTCCCTTCACTAAGATGAACCCAACAAAGAAAACCTGAACGCACGCCATTGCTAAATAGCTTTGACGCTTGCTCGAGATGGTGGCATTGGGGTCGCGAAAACGACGGTTCACCGCTTGCCACAGCCAAAATGTGCCGATCGCGAAGGAGCAGAACGCAAATACGTGCAGCAACTCGATTTGCTCGCCCAAAGGCAGGTAAAACCATTGCAGTTCTGGCAAAGACGGATAAGCTGGCAGTCCTCGCAAATCTGTGGGAAACATCAATCGAAACAGACCGATCGAGGGAAACTGGCAGAGTCCGACGACCAAACAAGCCAGCCAAGCACTACCCCCGAGAAATCCCAGCAATAAAGCGACATTGTACAAGAATGCACATCCGGCAAGGGTTAAGCCATAAAACCGCAAGATTGTATCGATCGACACTCCAGCGGCGATCGCCGACCCAAAGTGTAACGGTAAAACTAGCGCGGCAGCCAAGTAAACTAAGATGGGAACGCCGAGGATTTTGCCAATTAAAATACTCTCGCTCGATTGCGGACTCAAGCGAATAAAATTGAGGGTTCCCCGTTGCTGTTCTTTCGCCAGATCGCCCACCAGCAAATAAACGCCACCCACAACTAACATCACGATAATCGCAACGCCCGACCAGGCTGCCACGTGCCACCAAAAAAACGACCAGTTAATTTGCCAATAGCCCAACCCATCGGGAACACAGTCAAATGCACCACCATGAAGTGAACCCGTACAGTAATCGTTATTAGGTATCTCGCCGAGTTTCTCGATGTCTGGTGGTAGTGGCAATCGACTGTAAAATACCCAGCCGAAAATTAACTGACCGAGGAGCGATAACGTCGTAGCGATCGCCAAATTGCGCCCGGTGAGACGACCTTTCAACTCCCGAAACAGTTGCGGGTTCCAGTTCCCAATTCGATCGATAATCATAAAAAATTGTCCTTGGTCCTTGGTCCTTGGTCATTTGAGGTTTGGGGTTTGTCATTTGTCATTGGTACAAATATTCTTCCCCGGCTTCCCCGGCCTCTCCTACTCCTTCTGCCTTAAAAAACTAAGACGCCTGCTGGTGTCCCAGCTTGAGGAAAATGCTTTCCAAATCCTCTTGGGTGTTGTGAAATTCCGTGAGGGGAATTCCGGCAGAAACGATCGATTTCAACAGATTTGCCCGATCATCTAAATTGCCTTCAAAGCGAACTCGCACGGTTTGAGTTTGGGTTTGGCTGTTGGGCGTTTGGGGGATAATTTCCCATTCTTTGGCTGCCGGATGGTGTTTCAACTCGGCGATGAGATCGTTGCAATTGCCCAACACCGTGAGATGCACGTACTGACGGCTGAGACGTTGGTAGAGTTGGGAAAGCGATGTGCTTTCTACCAAGTACCCTAATTCCATAATTCCCACCGACGTGCATAATTCTGCCAAGTCGCTGAGAACGTGGGAGGAAATTAAAATCGTCATTCCCGCTTCTCGGAGGACTTTGATAATTTCCCGAAATTGCATCCGGGCGATCGGATCTAAACCGGAAACGGGTTCGTCGAGAAGCAATAAAATCGGTTCGTGGATGATGGTTCTTGCCAAACTGAGACGCTGTTTCATCCCCCGCGATAGGGTGGAAATCGGACTGTGACGCTTGGGAACCAGTTGGACGAGTTCCAAAACATCGTACAATCGACGCGATCGCACCGGATCGCGCAATTCGTACAACCGGGCGAAATAATCCAGATAATCCCAAACGCAGAGATCGTCGTATAGGGGGAAATCGTCGGGAAGATAGCCGATGTGGCGTTTGAGGGTGGCGTGGTGGCGATCGCGATGTAACGGTTCGCCATTGATGTAAATTTCCCCTGCCGTCGGTTCTTCTGCCGCCGCCAGCATCCGAATCAGGGTGGTTTTTCCCGCACCATTGGGACCGATCAATCCGTAAACTTCGCCCATTTCCACTTGCAAATCCAAACCCGCTACCGCCAAATAGCGGTCAAATTGTTTGGTCAATCCGCGTGTGTCGATGGCGAGTTCTCGTTCTCTGGTTGTCATCGTTTCACTGTCCTATCTCGTTATCGCGGGAGTCTGTCACCGAAAAAGCTATTGCTAGCCTAACTTTTAGAATCGGAATTGGCATCCGCGAGAGGACGATCGAGGAAATGATGCCAGCTTTCCCAAGGATCTGGTAGTTTCTCGATCGCGGATCTCCCGGACGGGTCGCCCCATCCGAGATCTGTCCTGGGGGATCGCCATTTCAACTATCCCCAATGCTATACATAGAGATTCCAGAAAAGAGAGCCGTAACCAAAATAGAAACGATCGATCGATCGTTTCTACTGAGATTCTTCATTGGGATCGGTCAGGATCGAATCCCGTCGGGAACTTAAGTTCCTGGCTAATCGCTCAACTCCATTAAAATGGACTGAAAGGCTTTAGATTGGGGATGGGCATTGTTTCTACTACAAAATAGGCGGTGTCGGTCTTCCCTTCTGCCTTTTTCTAAATCACCCAAACCGTCTTTCCACGTAGTCTCGAGTCTGTGGAGAACTAGCTTCAGTAAAAATTTTAACCGTCGGACCGAATTCCACCATTTGACCGATGCGACTTTCATCGGTGTTGAAAAATGCCGTATAACCCAATCCCGCCGACGCCAAACGGTAGGATTTAGGAATCAATTTTAGAGCTTCTTTAGCGACCTGAGTTTATTGGGCACCTCGATTAATTGCTATAGAGTTCAATTTATGAGATTATTAAAGAGTCCTAAATAGGAACTAAATCGTGGGTCAAAAAGGTTTGTGGGATTGGGAAAATCGTCATCTTAAGCTGAGCGATAAAAAATCTTTACTGGACTATATTGATAAATTAA
>DVED01000176.1 GCA_015295945.1 Oscillatoriales cyanobacterium M59_W2019_021
ACTCTAAACGGACATCGAGGGACTGTCAGACTACTTCGGTAGCAAGACCCGGTGAAGTGTCAAGAATCACCGCGCCTTTAGGACGGTGAGTATGTCAAGCTTACTCCCAAACTCCTCAGTCGCTGACTGAATTCTCCAGGCTGCCGTGATACACTTAATCCCGTAACTCGATCCGGCTAAACCCCTGAAGGCACGGGTGGAAATTTCCCCCCAGGTGAGAGAGCCAAGCATTAGAAACGGCAGGAGCGTTCGATGAGTCAACCGTCCTCAATCAAATCCCTCGATGGGTCGTCTCCCACCCCAGATTTACAACCCGGTTTAAAAGTGGCGCTGGGCAGTGTGGATGTCGAGTTAGAAGCCGAACTCGCTCGATATCGGCGGCAGTCCAAAAAAGCACAACCGGTTACTCCCCCCGTACCGTCGGATATCCCGGAAGCCAAACTCCAAATTTCGCCTCCACCCATATCGCCTCCAAGTGCGATGCCGGAAAGTCAGCCGTTGCCAGACGGTCCAGCCGTCGCTCGCTCCGGATCTTCCTCAACGCCAGAACCCGAAAGCGTCACGGCTGGTGCGAACTCAGCCGCCATGGGGACTGCTACCCGAGATGGCGCTCCCAACGACTATCTCGACTCCTCCGAAGAGTTACTACGAACGACGGACGAACCCGATGCCGATGCAGCGGCGACGCCCAAGCAAAATGCGTGGCTGACACCCCTCGGGATCGGTTCGGTGCTGCTGTTTCTCCTGGCGGCGGCAACCTTGGGTTATGTGGCGTTTAACCGGACTGGTGGGGGAACGCGCCAATCCAGTCCGGCGGCATCTCAACCCGAGGGAGCGACGCCCGATCGCCAATCCGGTGTCGGGTCTTCTACGGGTGGGGAAGATCGGAAAATGCCCAGCGGACCGGATCTGTCTTCCCAAGAATTCGTGGATCTGGATTTAAATAGCCTCAGTAGTGCCGATCCCAGTCCCGATCCGATTCCGTCGCCGATCGCCTCGCCGACCTCTTCGCCAACGGCATCGCCATCTCCGGCTGTGGATAGTCTCAACAATCTCAATTCCGTGCTGGCGCCTCTCCCTACTCCCGAGAAATCTGACGAAACTTCCGCCGATCGCTCTACCCCCACCCCGAGTCCCTCCGCAGCCGAATCGCCCGATCCCGAAGCGAGTCCCAGTTCGGAGGCTACAGAGTCCGAGGCGGAAACGGATGCCCAACTGCCCGATCCGATCGTCAATGACGACTACTACGGATTTTATTTTGTGGTGGTGGATGCCGATGCCAAAGTTTGGGAAAAGGCGCAGGAAATCGTTCCCGATGCTTATAATCGAACTTTTCCCATCGGCGATCGCATTCAAATGGGGGCGTTTGAATATCGCGAAGATGCCGAGAAATTGGTTGAAAGTTTGAAGGAGCAGAATCTCTCGGCGGAAATTTACCAGCCGGAATAAGCTGTTGTTCGATCTCCGCATCCTACCCTGCATGGCGAATGGATCTCACCCCTCACCGCTCTCTGGGTGAAGGGCTGCTACGGTCCGTAAGGTGGCGGCACTTTGCCGAATCTCCTAAAACCCGGAAGCCCAGACCCCAAAGGTCTTCTAGAACTGGAGGCTAAAAGCTAATTGCCGTAGCCGCAGCCGGCGCGTAGCGCATTCGCTAACTGCTAACAGCTATATTTCATTTACCCCGAAAATAGATTGACGAAGGCTTGCCACAATTCGCGGAACAGGCGTCGAATTCGTTTGAGAAATTGAGAATAAGGAGAACGAGATCGAGCGGGGCGATCGCGTTGCGGGAATTCCCAATGCGGGTCAATTGCTGCGATTTCGTAGAGGGGGTGCTCCCCGCTTTTCCCTTTCAATTTGACTTTCACGCAGCGATTCACGCGCACCCGATCGCGAATTTCCGTGTAGGTGGCTTCGGAAATCAACAGGGTTGTGCCCACGTCTTTATTTGCCGATTCGATGCGGGAGGCGAAGTTCACCGCATCGCCGATCGCTGTCAGTCGTCGATTGTCGATCGCCCCGACTTCTCCAATCACCACCCCGCCGTAGTGAATGCCTATCCCAATTTTTAAGGTTTGGCGGTACAGGGTTTCAAAATGGGGATTGATTTTGTCGATCGCTGCCACCATCTCCAATCCGGCACTCACCGATCGTTCGGCTGCTCCTTCGGGATTGTCTAACCCGAATAATGCCATCAATCCGTCGCCCATGTAATTGTTAATGATGCCACCGTGGCGATCGATGACTTCTCCCATATGTTGAAAGTAACGGTTGAGGAGATAGATGACATCGTAGGGTAACAGGCGTTCGGACAGGGAAGTAAACCCCCGCAAATCGGCAAAGAGGATGGCAACTTTTTTTTCTTGACCGATACTGTGGGGCGAAAGTTTACCGCGAATTTGGGCTTGAATGAACTCGATATCTTCGCTGTCGATCGCCAGTCGCCGTACCGTCACATCCCCCAACACTTGGGTTTGGCACGCCAATCGCACGCACGGTTCAAAGCACAACTTTTCAGAGATCGCCCGTTCGGCAGCATTGCGATCGCCGCAATTTTCCAAACCCTCTACGACGAGTATCCGACAGGTGGAACATCGGGCAGCCCCCCCGCAAACGTGCGTGTGGGGAATTCCCGCTTGTTTGGAACTCTCGAGAATGAAGTCTCCCTCCTCCACTTCAACGCTTTTATCGTCGGGTAAGTAGAAAATCCGTGGCATCGTGGACTTGTCCTCCGATCGCTTCAAACTTCAATGATTTTCGGTTTGCACCCGGATGCGTCCCCCGATCGGGTTTGGACTGAATTCTGCCTACAAGTATATTGTTTTATTTCCAGCGGGAGAGCGATCGCCCGATCGAGCGACGGTCGATCGTCTTGAAGCGTTCCCCTCGATTGGGAAAGTCGCACATCGCGTTAATGTTAATCATTAATAAGTTGGGATTTGGGGTGGGTTGCCGGGGCGGGTTTTGATGACAAATTTCGGGTCGGGTTGAGTTCAATGACCACTAAACCCGCCCCTACGAGTCACTGTTTTCTCCCCCTGCTCCCGATGCTTTCTTTCTGCCTTCTGCTAGACCCATCGAGATTTCCGAACTAGGCAGGGGGCGATCGAATTCGTTAAAGTGAAACAATACTTCACAATATCACCTCACGATCGTCTATGAGTGCCAGCGCTACCCTCACCGATAACCCCTTACTCATCGGCAAAGGATTGCCCCCGTTCGATGCCATCCAACCGGAACACGTCGTCCCCGCCATGACTCAACTGTTGGAGGAACTCGATCGATCGCTGTCCGACCTAGAAACGCAGGTCATCCCCACCTGGTCGGGATTGGTAGAACCCCTCGACGGAATTATCGATCGGCTCGGCTGGAGTTGGGGTATCGTCGGACACTTGATGGGCGTCAAAAATAGCCCCCAACTGCGCGAAGCCCACCAAACCCTGCAACCCGCCGTCGTCCAATTTTACACCCGCCTCGGACAAAGCAAACCCCTCTACGACGGGTTTACTGCCCTCAAAGCCAGTGAGGAATGGGAGACCTTAGATGAAGGGCAACAGCGCATCGTCGAAGCGGCGATTCGGGATGCCGAACTGGCGGGGGTTGGTTTGGAAGGCGAGGCAAAAGACCGATTCAACGCCATCCAACTGGAACTCGCCGACCTTTCCACCCAGTTTTCCAACCACGTTCTCGACGCCACCAAAGCCTTCAGCCTGACGCTGACCCAACCGGAGGAAGTAGACGGCTTGCCCCCCAGTTTGCTGAGTCTGGCAGCCCAAGCTGCTCGGATGGCAGGGGAGGAAAACGCCACCCCCGAAAGCGGACCCTGGCGGATTACCCTGGATTTTCCCAGCTACGGTCCGTTTATGCAGCACAGTACCCGTTCTGACTTGCGGGAAAAACTGTATAAAGCCTTTCTCAGTCGCGCCTCTGAGGGAGACTTGAATAACGCGCCCCTCATCGATCGCATTTTAGAATTGCGCCAGGAACAAGCCCACCTCCTCGGGTTCGAGAACTTCGCCGAATTGAGTTTAGCCAGCAAGATGGCATCCAGCGTGGCAGCCGTAGAAGAGTTGATGGAAGAACTGCGGCAAGTTAGCTACGATGCGGCGAAGCAAGAACTGGCAGAACTGCAAGCCTTTGCCACCGCTAAGGGATACACCCACGAGTTAAAGCATTGGGACATCAGCTATTGGGCCCAACGGCAACGGGAAGCGAAGTTCGACTTCACCGATGAAGAATTGCGCCCCTACTTTCCCCTACCGCAAGTCTTGGAGGGCTTGTTCGGGTTGGCGAAGCGCTTATTTGGCGTGACGGTGACTGCGGCGGATGGAGAAGCCCCGGTTTGGCAGGAAGAGGTGCGCTATTTCCAAATTGCCGACGAAACGGGTAGCCCCATTGCCTATTTCTACCTCGATCCTTACAGCCGTCCGGCGGAAAAACGGGGTGGGGCTTGGATGGATGAGTGTATCAACCGAGTTAAATTGACAGATGTCGGTACAGTTCGCCTCCCTGTGGCTTATTTGGTTTGCAACCAAACGCCCCCGGTAGACGGCAAGCCCAGTTTGATGACCTTCCGGGAAGTCGAAACTCTCTTCCACGAGTTCGGTCACGGGTTGCAGCATATGCTGACTCGAGTTGATTATCTGGGCGCGTCGGGGATTCGCAATGTGGAGTGGGATGCGGTGGAGTTGCCCAGCCAGTTTATGGAAAATTGGTGTTACGATCGCTCTACCCTGTTCGGGATGGCGAAACACTACGAAACTGGGGAAACCCTGCCAGAGCATTACTATCAAAAACTGTTGGGGGCGCGGACGTATATGAGCGGTAGTGCTATTCTCCGCCAACTGCATTTTAGCTGGGTGGATTTGGAACTGCACGCTCGCTACCAACCCGGCGGCGCGGAAACGGTGCGGGATACGCGCGATCGCATTGCCAAAACCACCACCATTTTACCGCCGATTCCCGAAGACAATTTCTTATGTGCTTTCGGGCATATTTTCGCCGGAGGTTACGCGGCGGGATACTACAGCTACAAGTGGGCGGAAGTCTTGAGTGCTGATGCCTTTGCTGCCTTTGAAGAGGCGGGATTGGACAACGAGGCGGCAATTTCGGAAACTGGAAGGCGGTTCCGGGATACAGTTCTCGCTAAAGGGGGCAGCCAGCATCCCATGGAGGTGTTTAAGGCGTTCCGGGGACGGGAACCCAATACGGAAGCACTGTTGCGGCACAGTGGTTTAGCGGCGTAATACCGTTTTTCTAAATTCCCGATCGATCTCAAGAATATAGTATAAATTCTTGAGATCGATCGCCGCCAGAATAGGCACGGGGACACTAACCCTACAGATATTGAATCAAGAAAAATTTATTTTTCAAGTTGACTTTTCACCCACTGGCGGAATAACCGCAATAACTCGGTTTCTTTCGTCGTTTTTCTCAGTTCTAAAAACCGCTGAATTTCAGTATCAGATAGAAATGGGAATGTCGGAGAAACGTCGCACCGTGCGTATTCCATTCCCTCTAACCGATAAAAAATGACCTGCTGACTGTCGTATCGCCAAACTTCGGGAATTCTCAAATTAGCGTAAATATCGAGACGATCGAGGGAACTGCTGGTGATATCAATTTCGATCGCTAAATCCGGCGGCGGATCGAGATCGAGATCGATTTCTTCTTTGTCCCAAACCAACGCTTCGTTTTGAATATAATAACATTGGTCGGGTTCTAAGCCTCGGGCTAAATTTTTCCGCTTGCAGGTAAACGAGCCGAGGCTGCATACGTCGAGGTTCAATTCTTCTGTGAGACTTTCGATAAAACGTCCGAACAGTTTTTTGTACCTTTCGTGGGGAGCTAAAGGCGACATAATTTCTAACGTTCCGCGATCGTAAGTCAAGCGAATCCCAGGCTGTTCCGCAACTTCGTTCGCTAAAGATTCGTAAGTCTGCCAGCTAATATTTTTCAATAAAACCCGATTGGCTGGTGTCTCAACGAGCGTGGCTGTCATAGCAACTTATCGGATCGATCGATACTGATTGTAGCAAAGCTGAGATCTAAGAGACGATCGCCCTTTCAAACTCAAACGACAAAGGGCGATCGCTTTTTTGTGAGGGGTTATTCGGTGAGAACCCACCGATGGCATTAATCCCGTTGCGATTTGGCTACAGATTCCCCCGCGATCGACTGCCGGATTAAAATACTCATCACTTCACCCGGATTCCCAGTCGGCAAGAACGGACTCCACGCCCCCACTTCCGCATAACCCAGAACGTGCAGAGCGTGAATGGCACTCCGAACGGCGTGGGGAGAACCGATGAGCAGATGTTTTAGCGGTTCTTTTTGGGGGGTTGGGGGATTTTGAATTAGGCAAGTGGGAGCTTTCGCCTTGTCTGGAAGGCGATCGGGCAAAAAACTTCGAGTCATTTTGATTTGAGCTTTGGCGAATTCAGCTTGGTATGCTCCACGATACGACGCCCAGTCTCAGCAGAGCAATCAATTTAGTGTAAAAATTACACTATTCTTTTTTGTTTTTTTGGATTCGCTTGACGACTTCCCCTAGAAATTCCTCATTTCTACCCGCAACTTCAATCATCTCCCGAAGCGTATTAGCGTAGGATAGTGTCAGCTTATGGTGTTCGGGCATTTTCTCAAAACCTGCCCCCCACCGCTTAACAGCATCGATATTGACTCCTAAAATTTTGGCTAGGAGTTCGTTACACCGAGCTTTATAGCCTCTAGCACTTTCTTCTTCTGCTGTGGCGTCGAACCACAGACGGCAAAAATCCCAAGCTTCCATCGATTGACTCAGTACGCTAAACCATTGGTTGCGTCGCGACGTTCTGCAAGTCCGAAACATAGTGGAAACATTACACCGTATCTGGCGTATGATAGCACCTAACTTGGTGTAAAATTTCCCCCGATCGACTATAACCGAAAATGAACCATTAGCCCCGATCTCACTGGAAGTAGCAAGCTTCTGTCAAGTTTGATGGTTCTCATAAGCCCACAGACAACCTTTGAGATAGTGGATTGAAGGCTGTGTGTCTGTGATAGTGCGTCACCCGAAAAATAAATTTTTTGTAAACATTCAGATAATTTTATCATTTTATGGTACATAAGATAAATCTTACTTAAGTCAAGCAATGAGTTTGTTAGTTTACTTTTTTGCTGTTACTAACGAAAGGATGAGGTTACAATGACCATATTCGAGCTTTATTCGCAACTCAAGCAAAAATTACTTTTGTCTTCAGCCATTGTTATATCACTGGGAATTGTTCTTGGGAGCAATACTCAAAAAGCTGTTGCTTACGAACCCCATGAATTTGTTTTTATTGAGGGGTTAAGGGGTTTTAGGGGTATGGATCAACAAACAGCCGATTCTACCTGTCGAAATAATTTTCAAGATCTGAGAAATCAAGGAATTTTCAATCAAAGTGTTGAAGATAATACCTGGCATATATGGGCTCATCTTAATAATCAGGACTGCGTAATCAACATTTATCACGAAAGGTTATCTGGTAGGGATCGAGGTCGGTGGACACCAAGTAATAATCGTGACAAGACATTTGATATTTGGATTCCTAGATTTAATTAGGTCTCTGAAGCTCGAAATATGCGAGTGGTTATTCCTTGACTAAGGCAAAATAACCACTCGCATCCTTTTTGATATTACGGTACTCTAGAGAACGTTAGAAGGGCAAAAAAACGATCGGTCGATCGCCCAAAACTAGCGATACTCGTAACTGGCTTTAACCACCTCCATCCCGCGCTGAATCTGGAAACCGAGTTTCTGACAAACGTGCTGCATCGCCCGATTTTCTGGGAGGATATCGGCAGTCATCCGATCGAGATTTTCGTCCCGTCCCACCTCTAACAATCGTTTGAGCAATTCCGTTCCCAATCCCCGACCTTGCCAGCGATCGTTCACTAACATCGCAAACTCTGCCTCGTTGGTTCCGTGTTGCTTGCTGCCGCGACAAACGCCCAAAATTTCCATCTCCCCAGTTTGCGGATCTTGGTACTCGGCAACCAGCGCCATTTCTCGATCGTAATCGATAAAACAGATGCGAACCAGGCGATCGTGAGCCACCCGCGCTTGCAATTTCATCAAGTGAAAATAGCGCAGATACACGCTTTCTTCCGACAGGGTTTCGTGGAACTTGACGATGAGCGGTTCGTCTTCCGGGCGGATGGGACGAATCGTCACGGGAGTGCCATCGCTCAGCGTCCACGATGAGACGTATTGGAGGGGATAGGGACGAATTGCCGGACGGGGAACGGTGTCTAAGTCGGTTTCCGGCGGATGCAAGACCACTCGCGCGTCCAGAGCAATGAGTTGAGTGGAAGACACCAACAGGGGATTGATATCGATTTCCTTAATCCAGCGCTGTTCTACCACCAATTGGCTGAACCGCACCAAGATGCGTTCCAGTTGCGCCAAATCTACCGGATCGCGTCCCCGCACGCCTTTGAGGGCGGTGTAAATCTTGGTTTGTTCCATCATCCGCCGTGCCAGGGTACTCGTGAGCGGCGGCAAGGCAAGCGATCGATCCTTGAACACTTCCACCAACTGTCCCCCCGTTCCGAACAGCAGCACTGGACCGAATTGGGTATCCAAACTGCTGCCCAGAATCAATTCGTACCCTTCCAAATGGAGCATCGGCTGGACCGTCACCCCCAGAAAATCGGCACTGGGGACGGCATCGGCAATGCCCCGAAAGGCTTCGCGCACCGCTTCGGCATCTTTGAGGTTCAACCGCACGCCGCCCACATCGGTTTTGTGGGTGATGGTTTCCGAGTGCAGTTTCAGCACCACCGGATAGCCGATAACGTCTGCGTGTCCCACCGCTGCGTCCTCGTTGGTGGCGATTTCCGTCGTTACCGTGGGAATGCCGTACGCCCCTAAGACTTGCTTGGATTCAAATTCCGTCAACAGGGTGCGTCCGGAAGCGCGTGCCGTTGCCAGGATGTGTTCGACGCGATCGCACCTTGTTTCCCCATCCCCATCTCCCGGCAGTAACGGCGTTTCGTACAAACCGCGCAAACTGTAGCTGTAGCGCCACATCCAGTTAAACACGCGGGCGGCGGTGTCAGGGTAGGGGAAGGTAAAAATACTCGCCCGATTGAGAATTTCTTCCCCCGTCGCCACTTCTTCCCCGCCCATCCAACTTGCCAAAATCGGCTTTCCGGCGTTGGCGAAGGGTTCCAGGGCATCCACCACCTGACGGGCAGTTTCCGTGGGATCGGACATCGCTTGCGGCGTTAACACCACCAACAACCCGTCATTATTGGGATCGCGGGCGACGACTTCCAAAGACTTGGCGTAGCGTTGGGGGTCGGCATCCCCTAAAATGTCGATCGGGTTGCTGCGACTCCAGTGAGGCGGCAAAATCCCATCCAGGGTTTCCAGGGTGTTGGGGGACAAGGGCGCCAGTTCGCCGCCACCGGAAATTAGCGCGTCGGTGGACAAGACCCCCGGTCCCCCTGCATTGGTGAGGATGGTGAGGCGGCGTCCTTTGGGGCGGGGCTGTTTGGCGAGGATTTCCGTCATGTTGAACAGATCGTCAATGGAATCCACGCGCAGCACGCCCGATCGCCGAAATGCTGCATCTAAAACTTCATCGCTGCCCGTCAGCGCCCCGGTGTGGGAGGCTGCTGCTTTTGCTGCCGCTTCCGTGCGACCGACTTTAATGACGATAATGGGTTTGGCGATCGCCACTTCCCGTGCTGCTGATAGGAACGATCGCGCGTCGCCGATGGATTCCATATAAATGGCAATACTTTGGGTGTTGGGATCGTCACCCAGATAGTAGATTAAATCGCCCCAACCCACATCCAACATGGAACCGATGGAGACGAAGGCGCTAAACCCGACGTTCTCGCGAAAACTCCAATCCAAAACGGCGGTACACAGCGCCCCGCTTTGGCTGATAAATCCCACGTTGCCGGGACGGGCGATCGTGGTAGCAAAGGTGGCATTGAGACCGAATACCGGATTCATCACTCCCAAACAGTTGGGACCGATAATCCGCATTTTCCCCCGCCGCGCCTGCGCCAGCACTTGCCGTTCCAACTCCACGCCTTCGGGTCCGATTTCCTTGAAACCTGCCGAGAGGACGATCGCCCCTTTGACGCCAACTGCGGCACATTCGGCGATCGCCCCCGGAACCCCCGCCGCCGGAATGGCGATAATTGCCAAATCCACGGGTTCGGGAACGGCAGCAATAGTGGGGTAGGCTTTAATCCCCAAAACGCTCGATCGTTTGGGGTTAACCGGAAATACCGTCCCCCCAAAAGGATTGCCAATTAAATTCCACAATAACGTTCGCCCGACACTATTGGGCTTTTCCGTCGCCCCAATCACCGCTACATTTTTGGGAGTGAAAATCGCACCGAGAGGAGTAGGATGCTCGTAGCGCAGGACATCGTGCGCCGGATCGGGAATTTGTCTGGAAGTTGTTTGCATCGACCGCTCCTTCTCTATGACTTGAGATCTGGGATTGGGCTACACTTTGGCAAGTCTTCAACAATTGCTGACTGTTGAATGCTTACCTGCTTTCAGTGTAGGCGGAACGATGCAAATCTGGAAAAATCCTTCACTATCCTTTTAAGTTTCACCTCTGTTTTTTAGCCTACATAATCGCTCGATTTTGTCCGCGATCGATATTACATTTTGGGGAATAGGAGTTCAGGAGTTCAGGAGTAAGCGCTGCGCGCTGGCTACGCCTACAGGAGAAAGAGCGCAGGGGAAGAAAACAGTGACCAGTGACCAGTAACCAATGACTACCCTCCAAGCGACTAGCAACTAGCGACTAGCAACTAGCAATTACCCATTACAAACCCCAAACCCCAACTCCCAACCCCAAAAGTTCGTCAATGTTCTCGAAAATGGCGATCGCGGTGGGAAGCAAACGCATCAAATAGAGACCCCACAAAACTACAGGTCAAGCCGATGGTCAGCAGTCCTTCGAGGGGATTGCCACCGCCGAAGGTGTTCAGAAAATCGATCGTCCCGCCAATGCCAGCACGACCCAACCCCGACCCGTAAGGTAGGGAACCCACCAGGGAAAAGCCCGTCAGGATCGCACCGACGATCGCTAAAGGCAGCAGAAAACTCAGAAAGCTGGTAACTAGAAGAGAGCGTAGAAAAAGTGGCACAATGCTCATGAGTGAAGATGCGAGTCAAAATGGAACACATCCAGAGGCGATCGAGTCCCAAATAACGACTCGAGTTTGCCCCGTTCCTACAATAAGCGCGATCGCCTGTTTCCGACGAAGATGAGAAAAATCTTAAAATTCCATTGAAAAACTTGTTAAAATTTCGGTCGCTTCTTGCAATATTTCTCGGTTGTTATACTTTGATAGACCTGCGTGCGTAAAACCCTATCTCAATCCAGTTTGGCTCGATGGAGTCGGCGATTTTTGTCAGCCGTTCTCCTGTGCGGACAAGTCGTCGTTCACTTGCTTTCGGGAAAAATCCACCGTCGCAATACCCTCGAGCAAATGGCAATCGTTGGACCGCAATCTTTGAGTATCAACGCACTGACCGCCGCTTTCGTCGGCATGGTGTTTACCATTCAGGTTGCCCGCGAATTCCTCAACTTTGGGGCAGCAAACGCCGTCGGCGGTGTCCTCGCCGTTGCCTTGGTGCGGGAACTGTCCCCGGTTCTGACCGCCGTCATCTTAGCGGGTCGCGTCGGGTCTGCATTTGCCGCCGAACTGGGAACGATGCAAGTCACCGAACAAATCGATGCCCTCTACATTCTCAAAACCGATCCCATTGACTATCTCGTCATTCCCCGCTTCATTGCTTGCTGTCTGATGATGCCGATTTTGACCATGTTTTCTTTTATGATCGGCATGACAGGTGGATTGCTCATCGCCACGACGCTGTACGGCATCCCGCAATCCATCTTTCTGGAATCGGCACGCAATTTCCTCGGTACGGGAGATTTGGTCAATGCGGCGATTAAAGGCTCGATTTTTGGCGGGTTGATCGCGGTGATTGGCTGTAATTGGGGACTGACCACTTCCGGCGGGGCTAAAGGAGTAGGCGAGTCCACCACCACCGCCGTCGTCACCTCATTGATGTCTATCTTCATCAGCAACTTTTTCCTCTCCTGGTTGATGTTTAAGGGTTTGGGAGAGGCAGTATTGTCGTTTTAGGAGAAGGAGTTCAGGAGTTGCAGGAGTTGCAGGAGTAAGCGCTTCGCGCTCACGAGCGCCTACAGAATGCTAAGGAAGTAGGCGTCAATCCTTTTTGACGAATGGCACTAAGTGCATCATGTAATCTCGTTTGCCAATGGGTACGCCACTCATCCGCAGAATGTCGTAAGCCGTAACCAGGTGGAAGTAAAAGTTGGGAATGAGAAATTCATTCACATAGTCACTCCCAGATAGTTCGAGGTAGAGGCTCTCACCCAAGTCAATGCGCGTCTCTTCGACGAGCTTGGCGTCGTCAACGTGAATGTCCGAAAGAAGTTCGTTCGTGTTGGCGATGTACTCGAATGCCTGTGGGAGAGAGGTGACATCTGGATCTAGATTATTGGCGGGTTTGCCATCACACCAGAGCGCAAAGTTGCGGGGTTGATTGCAGGTGAAAGCAATTTGCGTACCGAAGGGAAACATATCAGCCGCAATCCGCTGTTGCAAGAACGACTCGTCATCGCCAAAATGAGTCTGTGCTGATTTCAAGAGATGCTCGAGAGTGGCTAAGCGACTCTGGAAGAGGGTGCGGATTAAATCGATATTTTGACTTTGCATGATTACCGACTGCACTTGGGATGCACCGCACCTTGCTGACAGAGGTAAGCAAGGTCTTCGGGGTCGAGATGGCGGACGCGAGTAAAGTCAGCACCTTGGAGTCCTTTAGCTTTCGCGGCTTCAGGCGATCGCTCGATAAAGGCATCGCCCTCTGCGCTGTTATCCGGTACGAATTTCGCCCCCTGGAAATTGGCACCGTCGAGACTTGCCCCCCGTAGGTCGGCAAATCTCAAATCTGCATTTTGAAAATTAGTATTCTCTAAGTTAGCACCTCTAAAGTTAGCATCAGATAAGTTTGTTGAACTGAAATCCGCTTTTTGTAAGTCAGCATTAGCGAAGTCTGCCGCCGACAAATCCGACCCTTGCCAGGTCGATCGATCCAGATTCGCGCCTGTAAATTGGCTGCCGGGGGCGATCGCCTGTCCCGCCACCGCACCTCGGAAATACGCCCCCGTTAAGTTGGCTTCCGTTAAGTCAGATCCCGTCAAACTCGCGCGATCGAAGGTGGCATTTTGTCCGTCAGCACCCACTAATCTAGCGCTACTCAAGTTTGCTCCGACTAAACTGGCACTGGTGAGGTTGGCTTGGGTTAAGTTAGCACGCATTAAATTCGCCCGATCGAGCCCCACCCGGCTTAAAATGGCTTCGGAAAGGTTGGCTTCGCGCAAATCCGCACCGCCCAACTCGGCAACGCGATCGTCGGAGGTATCGCGGCGTTCGTCTTCTCCCGCACCGTAAAACCGACTGCCTTTCAAGCTGGCGCGAGCGAGAATCGCCCCCCGCAGTTTCAAGCTGGAAAGGTCGGTATAGTCGAGAACTAGGGTAAAGGGATTTGCCTCGGTTTTACCTAAATCCGTGCGGCTGAGGTCGGTTTTGGGGAGGGTCTCGCTATGAACGGTGAGAATTTTGGCGATCGCCCGTTGAGTTGCCCGCAATCGCAGCGCCAGCAGTTCCTTATCCGGCGATCGGGTATCGTCTCGCATCGATTCTAGATCGTTTTTCAGCGCTTGATTCAAATCCCGCAATTCCGGCAGCGCTTCGGCACCGTTCATCACCAAGGCTTGTTGCGTGGCTTCGATCAGTGCCGGAACGGTTTCCTGTCCCAACAATGCCACCAACAACGGAATCGCGCGGGGATCGTCGATCGACCCCAATGCCAAAATCGCATTGCGCCGTTCGTCGGGAACGTTGGGCGAACTGGGGGTGAGTTTACTCACCAAACTTAAAAAGAGTTCGTTGTCTTGATGTTGGGTATCGCGAACGGTTTCCTGTTTTTGGATGTAAACTTGCGTGCCGACAAAGGTTCCCAACACTGCCGACAATCCGCCCAAGGTTAGGGTGAGCATCGTCGCACCGGGATGCTGGCGAATCCACGCCCACAATCCCCGTGCGGGCATTTGCGGTTCCCTTGCCGGGGAAGACAGGACGATCGCCGCCACTGCGGCATCTTCGTCCCATTGTTGAGGGGTTTGGGGTTGGGGGCTGGGGATTTGGGGTCGAACGTGAGGAGTTCGGGCGTAGACTTGGGTGCGGGGATGGGTGGCACCCGTTTGCGCCGCATCTAAGACGTAGGTTCCCGAAAGGCGATCGTGCAGGGTGCGCCGTTGCGGGTGCGATCGCGCCATCAGTCCGTCGCCGAGTAGCAGCAATCCCACCAACCCCGACAAGATCCCCAAATCGGGAAATGCCCCAGTATAACGCCACACCAGATAAGCAAGACTCACCGCTAATCCCCAGCGACTGCCCCCTTCGCGCAGCAAGACTTGTTTGAACGTCGGCGGCATTCCCGAAGCGGAAACCACTTGGACTCCCAACCAGCGTTTGGGCAGCGTTTGTCCGGTTTTGCACAGGAGGTAAATTTGCCAGCCCCCTGTAACCACGGGCAAAATTAGGGCTGCCGTCCAGAATAAATTGGTGAGGGGAGAAACGGGGTGATCGGCTTCTGGTGCGGGTAAGGCGAGAACTCGGGCGATCGTTTCTTCGGTTTTGGCTAAGACGGGATTGAGGGGAACCGGTTGACCCACAGCTTGGGATTTGGCGTAGAGTCCCAATCCCAAGGGGGCTAAGGCACTTGCCGCCACCAAGGAGACTTCAGCCGCAAACGCGCCGCCGCGCCGAACCAGGAGTGGCAATTGCCGGACTCGCGCGAAGGAAGTCGCTTCGCGAGCGACAGAAGAGTAAATTCCACTGGGCGTTGTTGGGCTTGTCATTACAGAGATCTCGGGAATTAAGGATCGCGATCGGGAACGGAAGATGACGATAGGAATTTATATCCTATGTACAGGAATCCCCCGAATAAGGCAAGACTCAACGCCAAACTCACCAGCTTGACAATCAAGCTTACTACGGCAAATCCCACGGCGATCGCCCCCCCGCCAACCAGAAGTTGCCCTTCTTTCGGCTGCGATCGCCACCAACTGACAAAGGACGGGGATTGACCGACTTCGGGCGGTTCCGGTTCGCTTCTCAAGGGTCGAGTGGTGCTATAGTCGGCATCGAAGTTGGGCAGTTGCGGTTCGCGACGCGGGGAAGTCATATCTGAAAAGAAGTTCAGGAGTTACAGGAGTTCAGGAGTTACAGGAGTTGGGGCGAATAGCCATTCGCCCGTACGGGAGAAAGTGCTGCACACTGGCTGCGCCCACAAGAATTCAGGAGTTTGGGAGTTGGCTAACGATCGATTATATCGCCCAGCGTATGGCGCTAAGGAAAAAAGCTATAGGTGTAGCCAGAAATGTTAGGACAAAGGCAAAACTGGAAACCCAGATCGGTCAACCTTTTTCCTTCTACTTTCTGCCTTCTTAATAAAACAAAATCCGTCGCGTTACTAATGACAAAACTGCAACGGCACAGGCAACGGCAAGCTGACTGGGAAACATATTCCCCGAGTAAATTTTCGCCAGATCCCACCACTCTTGGCGCGACGAACTGAGAAAAACTAAATAGGTTAAACCCGTCGCATGTACTGCCAGCAATCCACACAGACAGCTAAACCCTAAAGATTCGATGCAGCGACGGAAGCGAAACGCCAACGCACCGCACAGCCAAGCTCCTGGCAAAAAGCCGAGAATATATCCAAACGCGGGTTGACTGACATAATCGATGCCACCCCCTTGGGAAAAAACCGGAAACCAGGGCGTTAAACCCAAGATGATATAGGCAATTTGGGAAATCGCACCCGCATTGGCACCGCCCAGACATCCCACTAGCAACACCGCCCCAATTTGGTAAGTAACGCCCAAAGGATAGACGTGAATTCCCAAGCTTTCTCCTTGTAAAGGAGGGGCTGCCACGGATGCTTCGATTAACGTGCCGCTAATGGTCAGAAGCAACCCGATAAAAGCCCACAAAAGTTCGAGGAGAAGCGACATACGGAAATTCAAAATCATGTGTTTGTTAGTGGTTAGTGGTTAGTGGTTAGTAGTCAAAGCTCCTACTTATTACTTATTACTTCATCAAGCCGGTTGTCCTAACGTGGTGATGTAGAGGACAGCTTCGTCTGGGGGAATGCCGAGGACTTCGTTGACGAGATCGTCAAAAAAGCCAGCGATGCCGCTGACGCCCAAACCGAGGTGAATGGCGGCGAGATTCAGGCGCTGTCCCAGGTGTCCCGCATCCAGATGCAGGTAGCGGTAGGCGCGATCGCCGTAACGATCGACCGCTCGAGCTAAATCTGCCGTATGGAACACCACCGCCGCCGCATCGCGACCTAAAGCCTGTCCCAGGCAGAGAAAGTGCAGTTCCTGACGAAAGTTTTTAAAGCGGATTTGGCGCAGTTCTTGGGCTTTGGGAGCGTAGTAATAGCAGCCATCTTCCAATCCCGTCACCCCACTGACGGCGATAAAGGTTTCGATGAGTTCGAGATCGAAATAGTCTGGGGCGTTGTCCAATCCGCGATCGACGTAATGGTGGGGTTGATAGGTAAAGTCTAGCAGAGCCTTGAGCCGATCGAACCCGAGGTTCTCTCCAGTGTATTCTCGAGTCGATCGCCGTTTGAGGATCGTGTCTTCGAGTCCTTGGAGGTTGTGTCCCCAATCGATCGGCGGACTGACGGTGGAAACTTTGGTACAGAAGGGAAAATTATACTTATCGTCTGAGGGCAAATTCGGCGCGTCGGCAACATCCCCATACTGGAGTTTGGACTCGACGCCGATTTGGGAGGCGCGATGCAGATAGCCCAACAATTCGCCGTCGTTGAGTTGGGGATACTCAGTTGGGGAGGGAGAAGGCAAAGCGGTGGGATAGTGGGGGAGGTGCTGCGATGCCTCTTGCAAATCGGCAAGGGCGACGATCGAGATCGTTCCTTCGGCATCGGGATCGAGGTACAGCAGGCGATTGGCAGCCTCGTCCGCAAAACCGCCGATGAGGTGAGGGCGATAGTAGGCAAGGGTGCAGGCGAGTTCTAGATTGCCCAGCAAATGCCCGGTATCGAGGTGAATGCGGCGGTACGCGCGATCCTGGTAGCGCCACGCCGAACGGTAAAAGACAGCAGTGATGACGATCGCCAATTGGGTTTGAGCCAGTGCCGGATGCCAGAAGCACGCCGCTTGCAATTCTGCCCAAACCTCGCTCTCCCAAAACCGCCACAAGGAATGGGTTTGAGCTTGGTAGTCGTACAATCCTGCCGGAAGTTCCGGCGTCCCTCGGGAAATAACGTACACTTCAGCCGGGTACAGCCCTCCGGCAGACGGTGCCGATCGCAAAAAGACTGCCCCGTTGGGCGTCCCGATTTTCGCTGTAATTCCATAGGTGAAGTAAAGCAACCTCGACAGGCGATGCCACGGGGTGACTTCCGATTGCGGATTTAAATAGGGTTTGAGATCGATCGCCGTTCCCAGTTTGTATTCTTTATAAGGCGAAGGTTGAGCGTCCCAGTCCAGAGTGTGACTTTTCGATCGCAGCGTTTGGGGGTCGTATTTCGTGCGTTCGTGGTAGTGCTGGGCAAATGAGATTGTAGGATGGGACATCAGTAGTTCGAGGTAGTTGGGCGAACGGCGATCGAGCTTCTAAGGTAGAAGATAGCAGTATCGTCGGTCAATAGCCCTTTTTCCCTGCTTTTTCTCCCTTCGGACAACTCCTGAAGAAAGCTCGGATGACGAAGTGCCGATCGGCGATCGTAGTCTAGACTACATAAATCTTAAGTCCGCCTTAAGAATGCACGATAGCTCTATGAAGTTATATTACATTGACAATCGATGAGTATAAATACATACGAGCGATTCGGAGAGTTGATGAGTAATGGCAAAGACAGGAAACCTCGCAGCCAGAGACTTGAGGCGGCAATGCCAACCCCCCAAAGTCCAGCGCTATTGAATTGAGTTTGATTTCCGACTTTCCATTCCCTTAATCTTCCTCTTTATGCAACGGGTCAGTGCAGAAGAACTGAAAATCTTATACGCATCCGGTCAGCGACAATTTCGGGCGATCGATTTAAGTGAAGCTTACTTATTTGATTGCGATTTGAGAGGTGTAGATCTCAGCAGTAGTAACTTGACCCGCATTTATCTGCCCTACAGTAATTTATCTCAATCGCGGTTACAAAATGTTTGTTTGGTGGACGCCGAGTTGGGAGACGCAAAATTCTACCAGGTCAACCTGGAAAGCGCCAATTTAGCCAGAGCGAATTTATCGCGAGCGAATTTGCGTCAAGCCAATCTCCAAGGGGCGAATTTGTCTGAGGTCAATTTACAAGGATCGGATTTATCCAAGGCAAATTTGCAAGGAGCGATTTTAAGCAATACTGACTTGAGTCGATCAAACCTCGACGGAACGAATCTTGAAGGAGCAGATTTAAGCGGTTGTAACTTGTTTCGCGCCCAAAACGTCGATTTGACTGGTGCTAAACTCGATTCCCGCACTATTTTACCCAGCGGATACCGACCGAATTTTCCTTAATTGCAATCGCCCTGACACACACTTTCTCTGGAGAGACGGAAGAGTTATGATCGTTCCCATCCTGCAAATCGACGCTTTTACCAACCAACCCTTCCGAGGCAATCCGGCGGCTGTCTGCTTACTAGACTCACCTGCCGAAGAGCAATGGATGCAACAAGTCGCTGCTGAGATGAATTTGTCGGAAACGGCATTCGTGCATCCCGAAGGCGATGGCTTCCGCCTGCGCTGGTTTACCCCGGCAGTGGAGGTGGATTTATGCGGTCATGCCACCCTCGCCAGCGCTCATGCCTTGTGGGAAACCGGGCGAGTTTCCCCCGACGAAACCCTGCAATTTGCCACCCGCAGCGGCATCCTCACCGCCACGAAAAATGAAGAATGGATTGTCTTAAACTTTCCGGTCAAGCCACCGAAAGAAACGTTAGTATTAGAAGAACTCGATCGGGCTTTAGGGGTGATGCCCAAATATATAGGAACGGACGGGTCTGATTACCTGATCGAGGTCGATTCTGAAGAAACAGTCCGTCACTTAAAACCGGATTTTGATCGGTTGGCAACTTTTCGAGCGCGAGGGTTTATCGTCACCAGTTTATCGGCATCTTCGGAGTACGATTTTGTCTCTCGCTTTTTTGCCCCTGCTGTGGGCATTAACGAAGATCCAGTGACAGGTTCGGCGCATTGTTGTTTGGCTCCTTTTTGGCAGCAGCGATTGCATCGAACTGAATTTCTCGCCTATCAAGCCTCTGCACGAGGTGGAGTGATTCGAGTTAAAATACAGGGCGATCGGGTGGACTTGGGAGGACAAGCGATTACTGTCCTGCGCGGAGAATTCATTTAAACCATGCTTTCGCTAGTTCAAAGCATTTTCGAGCAAATCTTTCATTTTTTTAATGCTTCCATTCAATTGGGCGAAACGGCGATTTCCCTAAAAGATATCGTTCAACTCGTCATTTCCGTTTTTATTTTCTTCTTTTTGTGTCGCTTTCTCAAAAAATTTCTCAAAGATAAAATTTTAACGAGATTTAGCATTGATGAAGGGAATCGCGAAGCCATTTCTACCCTCGTCAGTTACGGCGTGGGAACGTTTGGGTTAATTGTTGTTTTACAAGCTAGTGGTTTAAAACTAGATTCCTTGGCTGTCATCGTCGGCGGTTTGGGAGTTGGGATCGGCTTTGGTTTGCAAAGTACGGCAAAAGACTTTATCAGTGGATTGACTTTACTCCTGGAACGGAAGATTAAGGCAGGAGATTTTATTGAGTTGGATGGGTTGTCGGGGTATGTGAAAGAAGTGGCGTTGCGATCGACCTTAATTCGCACCCGAGATGGGGGAGATGTGGTCGTTCCCAACGGTCATCTCATCGATAAACAAATTCTCAATTGGACGATCGATAGTTATGTGGCTAGGATTAAAATTCCCGTTGGCGTTGCCTATGAAAGCGATCCTTTATTAGTAACGGAAACACTCCTTAATGCTGCATATTTGGAGCCTGCCGTCCGTCCCGAACCCGCCCCTAAAGTGATGTTTGTAGGATTTGGTGACTTTGCTCTAAAATTTGAGCTTTGGGTGTGGGTCAATCAAATCGATTTTGAACCGCATATTCGCAGTTCTCTTAATTTTAATATCGAGTATCATTTGCGAATGGCAGGTTTAAAGATTCCCTTTCCCCAACAAGAAATTTGGGTTAAAAATTATCGGCAAAATCATCATGAAGTCGATTCATCTCTCGATTCTCAAAGTGCGATCTCTGCTCGACTATCCCCGACTCAAGTTAAGGTTCCTCAAACAGCCAGTCTATCTTTACGAGATTTACTACAACAAGTGACCTATTTTTCTAACTTTTCCGAACTGCAACTCAGACAATTAATCGAAGTTGGATTTCGACGAAAACTGTCAAAATCCCAGATTTTATTTCGAGAAAACGATCCGGGAGATGCGTTTTATATCATTTTGTCGGGTTCGGTGGAAGTGTTCGTGGAAAAATTAGGCAAGCAACTTGCCGTTCTGAACGCTGGAAAGTTTTTTGGCGAACTGGCACTGATGTTGGGAATTCCCAGAACGGCATCGGTGAGAGCGAGAGAAGAAACCGTTCTATTTGCTATCAATCATGCGGGCTTTCAAAAACTCTTACAAGATAATCCCGATATTTGCGACTCGATCGTTCGAGAGTTAGAAAAAGGGCAGTCCGAACTCTCAGAACGGCGCGAGGAATTGCGTAAATTGGGATTACTAGAAGAAGATGAAGATGATGCAAATCCGATTTTGTGGATGCGAAAGCGATTGAAAACTTTGTTTAGTTTAGTTTAGCGCGATTGCCAGCCAGAAAACTGAAGGCGATCGCGAAAAAATATCGACTCAAGGGATGTTAGCACGATGCAACAATGGTATAAAGAAGATCTCGCTTACATCCACGATGTTGGATTTGGAGATTGGGCGATCGCCTCGGCACCGGGTATCCTTAAAATACTCGCAGAAGCGCAACTTCAAAACGGTTTAATTATCGATTTAGGCTGCGGAAGCGGTCTCTCAGCACGGGCATTTGTCAATGCAGGTTATCGAGTTTTAGGAATCGATCTTTCCGAAGAAATGTTAAAAATTGCTCAAAAAAGAGTGCCCGAAGCTGACTTTCGCTTGGGTTCTATTTTTGATGTCGAATTGCCCTCGTGCCATGCCGTCACTGCCATTGGGGAATGCTTTAATTATCTGTTTGACGATCGCAACAATCGCCCTCGACGATTGCAACTCTTCGATCAAATTTATCAAGCCGTAATTCCCGGAGGTATTTTTATTTTCGATGTAGTCGAACCCGGACAAGTCGAGCCGGAAACCACAACTCAAAGCTTTCTCGAAGGTGAAGATTGGACGGTCTTAGTCGAAAAATTTGAAGATCGAAAACGAGAAATTTTAACCCGCCGGATTATTACCTTTCGCCAAGTGGGAGACGTTTACAGACGCGAGGAGGAAGTCCACACTCAGCAATTGTACGATGCCGAAGCAATTGCCAGCGAACTGCGTCAAATTGGGTTTCAGGTGTGCGTTTCGCACCATTATGGAGAGTACGAACTGCCCAAAGCACGCGCGGCATTGGTGGCTCGTAAGGGATGAGCCATTCTCGGAAAAAGGGATGCTGGGTTCCCACGATTGTCGATCGAACTCGGTCGAAAAAGCTCGCATGAAATAGAGCTTACGCAATGCTCTCGACTCGTCCGAAATTCAAACTCAATGCCACATTTAAATGTTCCAGGGAGTCCACCAACCAACCGAGCGAACTTTTCGAGGTTGCTGCATGGTGCCCAAACAAAATGGCAAAGCGTTGAGCGAGATAAGATTTCAGTTGGCGACACAGTAATACGATTTTCAGCAACAAACCAATCGTCGGAATGCTGCCGAGGTTACCGTGCAAGTCCCAAAAGACATAATGATCGGGTTTTTGGGGGCTTTCGACCACGAGAAAATCGAGTAATTTGCGAGCCGTTCCAGCCAGGAGTAACTCATTGGGTTTTTGCCGATCGTCTTGAGCGCGAATGCCTTGTAAATAGCGATACAATCGTCGATCGAACTGACCGTTTCCGTATTTTAGATCGGTGGCGATGCTTAAGTATTCATATAACTCTTCTTTGAAGGTTCGATACGAGCGAAATCGACGACTATTACTGCGAAATTGTTCGGCTAATTCGCCATAGGTATGCGTGCCATCTATTTTGCCGGAAAATTGCCGAACGGCACGCTGGAGTTGTTCGTCCGGTAACAAGGTCGGATTGGGAACGATAAGTTTCGGTTTTTGGGTGTTTTTTGCCGTTAAATATTGCGATAAGTCGGTGTCGAATTGCTGTTGCCGACGATCTCGCAACGCTCGCACTTCTTGCCATTGCCGATCGCTCACTTGAGTGGTTAACAGACAATATTCGTATAAACTGGGATAGCGTTCGATGGAATTCGAGAGCGGATCGGCAACGGTTTCTCCGACGGTTTCGAGGGTGCGATCGATCTTTTGGGCTAAGAGTCGGAGTTTTTGATATTCTTCCGTTTGGGCGAACTGTTCGACCCGTTGTCGCAACTCCGTAGAAGTAGCAGCCGATCGCTCGGCGATCGCCGTTTCAAACAACGCCATCAGTTGGGGAACTGCCCCTCGCGATCGCGGTTGATTCTGCCACTGGTTGACCAGAATGTAACAACTGCGGTTGAGAATATTCTTAAATTCTCGATCGGCAACACCAGATCCTAAAATCCGATCGAGGGCTTGCTGCACTTGGGTATTCGAGTATTCCCCGCCCTCGAGAAACAGGGTGCGAAAACGTCCGAGCATTAAACTGGGCGGTTCCACTTCGATACAACCGCGCAAATGGGCGTAGATTGCCTGTTCGGCGGTCGATATAGAGTCGTTGGGGTAGTTGGACGCGAAATCGGTCACGGTGAGCACCTCCAGGTAGTCAGCGATGGGCCTGAAGCGGGAAACGATCGTCCCATCGGCGTTAAAGTCGATTCGGGCAATCGGATTGCCACTTCTCAGGCAGATAGCATCAATGGCTGAATTGATTATCAACAGAGTATATCTCTGACTTCCAAGAACCTATGCACTTTTGCGGAAGGCGATCGTCGAAATTTGACCGTTTCGAGAGAAATCTTGTTATTTCTTTGCAAGAAGGCAAAAAGAACAATGACCAACAAGAATACATGAAGTTTGGCAACCCGTGCGAGTGGGCTTACTGCTATAACACCTCAAAATAGCGTATTGTAACGACCGATCGGTTCGGTTGTTGCGAATGTCGTAGGGGTCAGACTCCTTATACCCTAGTAGTAGAAAAGATATAAATCCGATCGATCCTTGACGATCGACATATAGCAATCCTATGAGGGGTGAGTTCGAGTGACCCAAATGCAAGCACGACCGATCGAGTTTCTCCCCACCGTCAGCGAAATTTTAACTCAGGTGGGAGCGGATCGGATATTGGCATCCCATCCCGTTTCGACAACGCCCCCCGTGGCTGCCCGAGAAGCGGAACGACAATGGCAAGCCGGACTGTCGGCGTTGACGAGTTTATTACACCGGATTGCCCGAGATCCCGAAGCCATGCAACCGGAGTATCGCCAGTCTACCCGATCCTGTGGCATCATTCTCTGCGGACCGCAAGCCATTTGGTCTCAGACGGAATCGAACGAGCATTTTATCACCCGCCTCTTTTCTTCGGGACGATCGCTCGCGCAGCTACCCGGCGGCATTTCTCCCGACGCACCCAAAACCATCGAACTGGCGATGCCGGATTCGGGAACTATTCCTTTACTCGGCGGCGACCCCCTGACAGGCGATCGCTTTTGCGTGGTGCTGACTTCCGAGTTTAGTATCGCCCTCGTTTTAGGGATTGATCGTCATGGAATGCCTGCGTTTCAATTTTCCTTCGATCCGCAAGCGATCGCCACCGTGTGGGCATCGCTGCGATCGCGCGTTCTCCTCACCCACGCCGCCCAACTGGACGCCTTAGACGCCCTCGTCTGTCAGTTTACCCCCGTTGCCCCCCACTACAAAACGGTAATGCGGTTTTCCCAACTGCTGCTGCAATCGCTGCCAGAAGCGGTTCCCGCCGAGACCGTCCGTCCGCTACCGGGTCAAAGTACCGCAAATCCGTCTCGCCGTCCCGCCAAAACCGAGACCCCAACCCCCGCACCCGCACCCGACCCCGCCAAAATGTGCGACGATCGGGAGGAAACTCCGCCGGATGTGGAATTGCTGCAAGCTCTCGCCCACGAAGTGCGCACGCCGTTGAGTACCATTCGGACCTTTACCCGCTTGCTCCTCAAACGGCGGAATTTAGACCCGGATGCGGTGAAATGGCTGGAAACCATCGATCGCGAATGCAGCGAACAAATCGATCGATTCGGATTGATTTTCCGCGCCGTAGAATTAGAAACTTCGTCGGTGAAGAAATCGCCGCTTCACCTGACGCGAACCTCTCTGGAACAGGCGATCAGTCACTGCATCCCCCGCTGGCAAAAACAAGCTTGTCGGCGAGGTTTGAAACTGGAAGTTAGCTTGCCGCAAACTATGCCCCAAGTGGTCAGCGATCCGACGATGATAGACCAAGTTTTATCCGGGGCGATCGATAATTTTACCAGCGGTTTGCCCGCCGGAAGTCACGTCACGGTCAAGGTTCTCCTTGCCGGACACCAACTCAAATTACAGCTAAAATCCGAACCGCCCAATCCGGAAATTTCCGTACATTCTTCGCCGCTGAAGTCCATCGGACAATTACTGATGTTCCAACCGGAAACGGGCAATCTCAGCTTGAATCTAACGGTCACGAAAAATCTATTTCAAGCCCTCGGTGGTAAATTGGTAGTCAGAAATCGACCCCATCAAGGGGAAGAACTCACCATCTTTTTTCCCTTAGAATAATGTTCGTCTGGTAATGGGTAATGGTGTGTTTTGTTCCTCAACCCACCCTAAGTTTTAAAAAACCAATTCCCACTTATTACTTAACAATGGGTAATGGGTGTACGATCGGAAGATCCTGTAGTAGGCTGGCAAGCTTAAAAATAGGGGTAAGGAGATCGATCGACACTATACTAGATAGGTATTTTAGCTGATCTGACCCCACCGCATTTGGGGAAGAGAGCGTTCTCGACTCGAACGTTTATAAACTGAATTCGAGGGCATAGCAAAGGGTAGAGAGTAGAAGTTTCCCACCCTCTACCCCAAAAAAGCTGAATGCTAAATGCTAACCGCTAAATGCTTGCATTCGATCGAATTAGAGATTCACCGACAAATAACTATTCCCGATTTGTTCGGGGGAAATATTATTCACAAATCCCAAAATAGCATTACCAGCATTGCCATCTCGAATCAACGTGCCACTGATACCGTTGAGCGTGGTAGCTTCCAATACCGGAGTTGCTCCCGGTGTTAAACCGATCAAATCGATTCCTACCTCAAAATCGGTGATAATATCGGATTGAGCGAGATCGGGAGCCGCTGCCGCCGATCGCAACACATACACGTCGCTACCCCCATTCCCCGTTAACACATCTTGACCCACATCTCCGGTCAGCGTATCGTTCCCTTCACCGCCAATGAGCGTATCGCTATCCTGACCGCCAAATAGGAAATCGTTTCCATTATTTCCTTCCACGCGATCAGTGCCGATATTGCCATTGAGGATATCGTTGCCTTCACCCCCGGTCAGCACATCCGAATCTCGACCGCCCACAATTAAATCGTTCCCATTACCACCATTGACAACATCCAGACCTTGATTGCCGCTCACCGTATCGGCACCATCGTTACCATTCACCGTATCATTTCCGGAACCGACAAAGATGAAATTATCAACACTACTGCCAACTACTTCATCGTTACCTTGAGTTCCCCATAAGTCTTCCACTTGTACGTCAAAGGCAATGCGGGTGCCGAATCGATCGACGGGATAGGTGACGCCGGGTTGCTGCTGGCTGGCTTGACCCTCATAGCTACTGGCGCCGCGAGCGCTGGCATCGGTCAGCAATCCCCCCGGATTCATATCGAAATAGTAGTTGGAAACGGGCAAACCGAGCAAATTGAGGGTATCGCGTCCGCCGCCATCCCAAATCGTCCGCTTGCCTGCCAAGTTGATATTCAGTTCCTTGAAGTCAGCCGCCGCCGGATTGTTGAGATTGTTGGGATCAAAGGAAAAGGTGTAGGTGGTATCGGTATTGTTGAAGGTGGTATTTTTGCCGTAGAGGTACTGAAGTGCCTGGATATCGTACGGCATATACGTTGTCGGCGACGGATCGCCTTCGGCGAGGTTGTAACTCATGACGGCGTTCATGACATGATCCAAACCGATGGGGAGGAAAGGTCCGGCAGTGTTGCCGCTGGTTCCGTTGCCGTCGTAGTTGCCGGGATGGCTCAATCCCAAGGCGTGAGCGAGTTCGTGAATGACCGTAACGAAATTGTCCGAACCCACGGCGGCAAAGGCATCGCTGGCGCTGGCAAAGCCGCCCAGGAGAATATCGGAACTGAGTTGCACGTCTCCGGCGAGGGCATCGAGACCGGGAACCTGGGCTTGTCCGTCGGCAGTTTCGCCCAAACTGGACAGCATCACGCGGATATCGCCCTGTTGGCTGGGATTTTCCAGCACTTCGACAAACTGAATCGGGATCAGGGGTTCGATTAGGTTTGTGAAAATTGATCGAATGGCATTTTGCAGATTGGCGTTAACCGGCGCGACACCTGTCACGTCTGGCTCGTTATAAAGGGGGGCGGTTTCGGCTGTAACAAAGCTAAAGGTGACGGAACCCCCAGGGGGACGATCCCATTTGGGGGCGCTGGTGGGGAATCCTAAATCTCCGGGATCGGGTCGCACTAAAGATCCGATTTCAATACGCGCAGGGTCTTGTGCGGGCAGAACGATCGTAGTCGCGGTCATACTGATTTGATACCTCGATAAATCTTGGGGTTTTCTGACAACGGATAGAGATTGAGGACGATCGATCGCTGCGATTTTTTCGCGCTGCATGGCTCTAAGATTTGAGGAGTTCCAGCCGACAATGGCTTAGTTCTCACCTCAAAGGCAGGGGCGATACTCCTTCAGAGTCGCTACGTCCAAAGGACGCGCTACGCCAACGCGATCGCGCTGTCATCGATTTCATCTCCAGCGTAACCCGATCTCTTTAAAAGAGCCAAATTTTGACGTTCTTAGCGAATCAATCGCATAAATTCCCTGGTGTTGGCATCGAGATGACGCTCGTTTGAGGTAGCTCATTTATGCGACTTTTCAACTTAGGGTTCGATCGGTTATAGCTGATAAAGAGATGCAATTTTGAGGAAGACATCCTATTCAATTATTTTAAATCTGGTTCGATAATACCGCTTATTTTTTCTTGAAATTTAGTTAATAGAAAGATATAGGCTCTATGTAAAGGGTCGATCTAGGTCAATCTCTACCCGGTTGAGTCAGAGACGTTATTCGGAGGAAATCGAAATGGGGACTTACAATGGAAATGCAGGAAATAACGACTTTACCGCTCATAAAGAGTGGGTCTTTTGGCCCTTTATCAAGGAATGGAAATCTTGGGATCTTTCCGGTCGGGATGGAGAAGATACTTTAAGAGGTGGACCTAAAAATGATACGATTGGGGGCGATCGAGGGGATGATCTCTTATTAGGAAACGACGGTGACGATGCGATTCGAGGATCGTTAGGAAACGATATTCTTTTGGGAGGAGAAGGAAACGATAATCTCGAAGGTGGATTTGGAGCCGATTATCTTTCCGGTCAAAATGGCAATGATGACTTGTCTGGAAGTAGTGGAGATGATTATATCGTTGGTGAAGATGGAAACGATACGGCTCGAGGCGGAAGCGGTCGAGACTTCGTATATGGCGGAAACGGACATGATGTTCTTTACGGTGATGGCACGTTCTGCGAAGGCGACACTTATGAAGTGGATGGGGATTTGAGTGCTGTTATTACGCCTTTATGCTCGGAACCGGGAGAAACAGAAAGCGATTATATCAGCGGTGGGAACGGACGAGATTGGCTTTACGGAGAATGGGGAAACGATACGCTAATTGGCGGTGCGGGTTCGGATAATCTAGAAGGTGGAGATGGGAACGATCGTCTACAAGGTTATGGCGACGATACCTCCTCTCAGTTTGACCAAATGACGGGTGGAGAAGGAGCGGATACGTTCATTTTAGGCGATGCTTTTCGTGCTTTTTCTGGATTCGCATCTATCTTGGACTTCGATTGGGCTGAAGGGGATAAAATTCAGGTTCATGGCAACCTTGAAGATTACTCGCTGACGCCCTTTTTTAATGGTGTTGTCATTAGATATCAAGGGAATGATATTGGCATGGTTGCCAATACCAATAATGTTATTCCATTCGCAGATTTTATCTTTGTCTGAATGCCAATCGAGACGATCAAGCGGTTACTTTAAAATAGGAACGAAATCGTAACCCGTTCCCGACTGTTGTCCGGAGACAATTTTAACCAGTTGAACGGGGGCATTGCGATCGCCCGAAGGTAGAAATTGCACCGTTCCCGACGCGCCAGATGCAGAAAAATTGGGCGATATTAAGGCTTGTTGAACCCCCGTTCGGGTGGGATCGCGTTCGATACTCCCCAGGAGTCGCTGCGCGAACGCCCCAATCAGTGCTTTGGTGGCATCGTATGCCGTTGCCGTGCGCCAGTTGACATTACCCACCCAAAGTTGCTTAGATTGGCTGACGAAGGGCGAATCGCGGTGTGCGTCGATGTGCCAGGGAACGGCAACTACCATACCTTCTGCCGCTTCTTGCCCCACTTCCAGGGTTTTGGGAGAGTACACGTCGTCGCCTCCGAGGAGTTCCAATCGTTGCCGATTGACTTGCACCACTTGCAGGGCTTTATCGAGGGTTCCAGTATTGGCTGCCAGCATCAGCACTTTTGCACCTTGGGAGATGGTGGCTTGTTCGACACTTTTGGCAGCGCTAAAACCGGGATCGGATAAGTCAAATTCGCTGACAACCTGCCCCCCACCTATTTCTGGAGAAATATCGCCCGAAATTAAGCTTCTTTCGCCAAAACTGATGCGATCTTTGACGGCAAGGTTTCTCGCATTTTCCGTAACTGCATTTCCTCCGTTCAATTTTACGCTCGAGCGCCCAAAAAACCACCAAGCCCCAATTCCCAGCAATCCTAACGTAATCAGGAGGGTTAAAGCTAAAACTAGAGTCTCTTTTTTCTGTTGGGACATGGCTTTTATCTCAAGGTTTTCAAAACAAAAAAATCAAATACTTTAATAAGGTGTTTTACTTATACAAAGAGTTAATGCTTGTAATTTTAAGTTAATTATATAAAAACTTTATGATTGAGGATTACTTTGTGATTGCTCGATCATCCAAACTAAAATACCTAAGATTGTGGCAACAGGAGGTAGCGAATAGTCAGTTAAATCGATCGTGACTGTTTTTTCTTCCAATTTCAAAAAACGCCATTGCGTTCCACTGGTCACACTTCCATAAATGACTGAAACGGGATTTTGATGGGCTTCATTAAATCGCTGAGCCGCAACCATTTCGGCGATACACTGACCCATTCCCGATTTGATATCGGCTTTCTTGGCTTCTACGATCGCAATGGCTGGCGCTTCGATTTCTAAAATTTCTGGAGAACGGCTAATCAGAAAATCACACATTCCGTTCAATCCCACAGATTCATCCACCGTAAAATCTTCACCTGAAAAGATACTAATTTGATGCTTTAAAATTCGTCTAGTTTCCAGTAAAATGGGATATATAATTCCTTCAGAACGGGCTTTTTCGCTTGCCGAGGCAACTAAAGGAAGGCTTTCTGCTAAATAAGCTTTTAAAATTTCGGAGGGTTGAATCGGTTCGATTTGAGGCAGAAAATGACTGACTTCTCGGGTGGTGAGATTGAAAGCTTGCTTGGCTTTGCCGATCGTGGTAAATTGACTGTATGGCATGAAATGCAACTCTCCTCATCTCGAACATTTTATTATTATCGGACGATCGCTATTTTATCGATCGCAGCCTATGTTATCTCTCTACAGCCTCACAACTTCCTTCCGATACTGCAACTCCAAATAAATTAACAGCGCGTTGATATCTGCCGGATTGACACCGCCAATTCGAGATGCTTGACCGATCGTTGCCGGACGAATTTTGGAGAGTTTTTCTCGCGATTCTTTGGATAGGGTGGTAATATTATCGTAGTTTAAATCCGCAGGGAGTGGACGATTGGCTTCCCTGGAAATTTGGTCGATTTGACTTTGCTGGCGCTGGAGATAACCAGAGTATTTGATATCAATTTCCGCACCTTCGCGTTCGGCAAGATTTAACTCCGAATTGCTCAATCCGTAGCGATCGAGATCGGTATAATGAAATCCCGGACGGCGCAACAAATCGGCAAGGGTAATCGAACCCTTAATTTTCTGCTGGGTATCGCTAGCAATTTGCACGCCAACTTCCTCGCGTTCCTTCACTCGCGTAGCGTACAACCGTTCTTTTTCGGCGGCAATATTTTCCTGTTTTCGCTGGAACAATTGCCAGCGGCGATCGTCGATTAACCCGATTTCTCGTCCCAACGGGGTCAGGCGACGATCGGCATTATCCGATCGCAATACCAATCGATATTCCGATCGCGAAGTTAGCATTCGATAGGGTTCTCGCAACTCCTTCGTACACAAATCATCGATCAGCGTACCAATGTAACTTTCCTCCCGAGGGAACACCAACATCGAGGTATTGCGAACGAATCGCGCCGCATTAATTCCCGCGACCAATCCCTGCGCCGCCGCTTCTTCGTATCCCGTCGTGCCGTTAATTTGACCCGCACAAAATAGCCCTTCAATCTTTTTGGTCATCAACGTGGGATAACACTGCGTAGCGGGTAAATAATCGTATTCCACCGCATAGGCAGGACGCAACATCACGCACTTTTCCAATCCGGGGAGCGATCGCAACATCTGCAATTGCAAGTTTTCCGGCAATCCCGTCGAAAACCCTTGAATGTACAATTCCGGGATATCTCGTCCTTCCGGTTCGATAAAAATTTGGTGGCTTTCTTTATCGGCAAATCGAACGATTTTATCCTCAATACTCGGACAATACCGCGGACCTTTGGCATCCACCCAACCGCCGTAAACGGGAGATAAATGCAAGTTATCCCGAATGATTTTATGAGTTTCGGCAGTGGTTCGCGTCAGATAGCAATTCATCTGTTCCCGTTCCACCCACGCTTCGGGATCGAAACTGAACCAACGGACTTCTGGGTCTGGTGGTTGAGGTTCCAAGACGCTAAAATCAACGGAACGTTTGTCCACTCGCGCTGGCGTTCCCGTTTTCAGGCGATCGGTTTCAAACCCCAAACGCTGCAAGGTTTCCGTCAGTCCCACCGCCGCAAATTCTCCGGCACGTCCCGCTTGCATCGACTTATTGCCCACCCAAATAATGCCGCCGAGAAACGTCCCCGTGGTGAGAATAACTGCCTTGCATTGAAACGCCACGCCGAAGTAAGTTTCAACGCCTATCACTTCGTCATTTTTGCCCAACACCAAATCCGTCACCATCCCCTCGCGAACGGATAGGTTGTCCTGATTTTCCACGATTTGCTTCATGACGGCAGCGTACTCGCGTTTGTCCGTCTGCGCCCGCAACGCCCACACTGCCGGACCGCGGGAGGCGTTCAGCACCCGCTTTTGCAGGTAAGTCCGATCTGCCATTTTGCCGATTTCGCCGCCGAGAGCGTCCACCTCATGAACGAGTTGGGACTTGGCAGGCGCACCCACGGCAGGATTGCACGGTTGCCACGCAATTTTATCCAAGTTCAGCGTCAGCAACAGGGTCTTACAACCCAATCGCGCCGTTGCCAATGCCGCATCGCATCCGGCGTGTCCGGCACCGACGACAACAACATCAAATTCGTCTTGGAATTCTACGGGTGGGGTCATGAGATGAGGGACAAAGGGCGATGGAAAATTCGACGATCGATCGGAAAATCCAAGAGAGGAAAGGTTGGGAAATGGTTTCTGGAATCCTTCGATCGAGTTGGATTCCTATATTTGGATTTCTATATATTGTAGCGGTTCTCCGACTCAATCGAATCGAGGGGTGTTCGCACGAGTTCCGCAGGGAGAAATTGAGGAAATTTGGGTCGGTGTATCGGTTGTCGATGAAGATCGATCGGTTGGGGAGCGGATCGTGGCACTGTCCCATCCGGTTGACGATCGCCGCGAATGGCAAGTTACAACCGAAGAAGGGGTGGCACAAAAAAACCGTAGCGCCATTGGGCGATCGCGCCGACGGTGGGAGCGATCTGACCTCCCCAACAGAGAGCGAAATCCGTAAAACCACGGAGGTATTTGCAAAGATATGATAAATTAGATCGGTATTTTTTTAAAGATTGAGTAAAATACAAGCTCAAACTAGCGTCAAATCAAGATAACCTTTGTTAGATTGGACGCGATCGAAATTCTAGATAAAACTCGATCGTCTCGGATACGTATCTCAACTTTTAAATTGAAAAAATCAAGTCTGTAATCGATTCCCGACTATCTCACTTTGATTCCGCATCGAATCGAATTGAAGATCGAAAAGTGCTCTACCAAACGATTTGACGAGTCCATCAATCTAAATGCGTATGTCTTACCTCACAGATCCCCGAGTCTTAATTGTTGCCGAGCACGCTTCTCTCAAATATGGGGGTGAAGCAGCCCTTCCTTTACACTATTTTCGCGTTCTCCGCCGTCGGGGCATTGACGTTCGACTCATCGTTCACGAAAGAACGAAACTAGAACTTCAATCTTTATTTTCTAACGATCTAGACCGCATTTATTTTGTGGAAGGAAAACCCTGGAAACGCTTTTTAGTTAAACTGCAACAGAAACTTCCCCATCGGTTGGCTTGCTTCTCTTTCGGTACGATGTTGCGACTCTCCAATCAACTCGAACAGCGGCGCATCGCGCGACAAATCATGCAAAAACATCGGATTGACATCATCCACCAACCGATGCCCGTTTCTCCCAAAGAACCGTCGTTAATGTTCGATTTGGGCGTTCCCGTCGCCATCGGTCCGATGAATGGTGGCATCGACTATCCTCCGGCTTTCCGTCACCGAGAAAGTCGATGGGTGAGTCTCAGTTTGCAAATCGGTCGCCTGTTTGCCAATGGGGTCAATCGGTTAATTCCGGGGAAACGCCACGCCCAAATTTTACTGGTTGCCAATCAGCGTACCAAAGCGGCACTGCCCAAAGGCATCAGCGGCAAAACGATCGAACTGGTCGAAAATGGCGTAGATTTCTCGACTTGGCAATCTACTTTTAAAAAGGATTTTGCTGACTCGAAAGCCATACCGCACCGCAACGCAACGTCCCAAAACCCCATTCGATTTGTTTATGTCGGTCGCTTGGTCGATTGGAAAGGGGTAGATTTACTCTTGCCTGCCTTCAAACAAGTTGCCAAGCAGTTACCCGCGACTTTAGAAATTATTGGCGATGGGGTGCACAAAGCCGCATTGGAAGCCCAAGCGCGATCGTTAGGATTAATGGAAGATCGCGAAGGAAACTCGACCGCAGAGGAGGGAAATCTCCGAGGAAGCGTCCGTTTTTCCGGTTGGCAATCTCCTACTAACTGCGCCCAACGCTTGCACGAGTCCGATGCTTTAGTTTTGCCCAGTTTGATGGAATGCGGCGGAGCAGTTGTCCTCGAAGCAATGGCGATGGGATTGCCCGTTATTGCTACCAACTGGGGCGGACCTGCGGATTATCTCGATGAGTCCTGCGGCATTCTCGTCGATCCCACATCTCCAGAGGAGTTTGTCGGGGGTTTAGCCGCCGCGATGACCAAGCTAGCACTTTCTCCAGAGTTGCGTCAGGCGATGGGACGCGCTGCCCGTCAGCGAGTCCGCCAGCACTTCGATTGGGAGGTGAAAGCTGATAAAATTCTGCAAATCTATCAAATGGCGATCGACGATCCCTCCCAATGTTCCGTGGAACAAGCTGTAACATTACAACAGCAACCCAGTTTCTCGACTTAGGGGTGTTAGTGGGTAGGGTGTGTTGAGCGAAACGCACCGTTACCCATTATCAAGTAATAAGTAATAAGTAATACGTAATACGTAATACGTGGGAATTGGGTTGTTAAAACTGTAGGGTGTGTTGAGCGAAACGTACCATTACCAATTACCAATTACCAGCCTTCACCAGAAACCGTCTTATCCCGTACTAACGTTTCAGGACTTCTAACAGCAGAAAAACCCGCGACGGATGCCAGTGTCGCGGGTCAAAATTAGAGCTATTGTTTGAACTTTAGATTACAGAAAAATTAAGATCGATTTACGAGTAGATATGCCTGATAGCAACGCAGTCAAACCTAGTTGACTTCGGGTTCTGGGCGGCGGCGCAAGCGAGATAAACCGAAAGCGGTCGCACCCAGTAAAGCAGCAGTTGTAGAAGGTTCGGGAACATCTTGAGAAACTGGGGGCTGCAAATTGGCTTTACCGATATCGATCGCGACGACCACATCGTTATAATCTTTGTCACCGCCACGCACTAAGTCTTCCCAAGCTAACACGAGATAGTCCTCATATTCGTACGCCATGACGTGCTGCAATCCGTCTTTATTCTTGGCAGTATCCGTAGACCAACGAGTGGAATTAGACTTGAGGAAACCATTGGCGTTCAACCAAAAGTCAAGGGTGCTTCCTGCCTTCACCGTGCCTAAGCTGACGGAATCACCTGCGGTCAAACCGCCTTTGTCGATCGTGCTAGAACCGATTTCGGGATTTTTGTATCCTTTAAAGGTAGAACAGGAGTCAGTTAAGCAGGTAATATCATCAAATAAGACGGTATCGTCCATGGTTGTCGTTCCGGTGACGGTGACACCCAGTTGGTTCCGGAATGACGCACCTTCGCTGAGGAAGTGGACTTTGACTTCGTGGTCGTAATTTAACGTGAGCTTAGCGGGATCGAGTTGGAAAATATTGACTTTTTCCGGATCGATCGCTTGACGCTCTTTGTGAATGAAAGATTGAAACGCACTGGGATCGAAGGCCAATGCGGGATTTGCAGCTAATAGAAATCCCGCAATGCTCGTTGCACCAGTGAGTAGCTTGGATGTAGAGATGCTCATCGTTCGTACTCGTCTCTTGGGTCAGGTCTATAAACTAGGGCTTGTTCCCAACCTATTGAATTTCAAGGCTGAGTGTCCACAATTTTCACAATAGTTTATCGAGCTTTTATTAGAATGAGAGTGCTATATAAAATTTACGATCGCCTTCAGATCTCGATCGCACCATCGAGAGATCTCGATCGCACCCATTATCATGCATTTAATGTTACTCGCGTTAGGGGGTATGCGATCGCTCGACGAGTCGAGCGATGGAGTTTTTTGGTAAATAAAACTATAATTTAGCCCCTATATCCTTCGCGATCGGTGGATATTGTAGCGTTTTTTAGATGCCGACACTTTCATTTTAGTTTGAATTATGGCGATTTTGGTTTGCTAAGATTTGTAATTCGCCGATCTATTTTTGGTAATATTTACTATATCAGAGATAGCTCGATCGTTGCGAGAGGATAAAATTATGGTGACAGCGTTCAACTCCACACCTTTACCGGACGAGTCCGTGTCCAACGATGCCCCCCCAGAAGATCGATCGCTGACGATCGCCCCCGAAGAGTACGGTCTGCTGACCGATCTCTACCAACTCACCATGGCAGCCTGTTATGCCGGGGAAGGTCTCGATCGTCGGAAAGCTCATTTTGAAGTGTTCGTCCGCCACCTGCCTCCGCGCTTCGGCTATTTAATTGCCATGGGTTTAGCGCAAGTGGTGGACTACTTGCAAAACCTGCGATTTAGCGACGAGCAAATAGCCGCCTTGCAAGCCACGGGAATTTTCGAGTCGGTGAGCGATCGCTTTTGGTCGCTACTCGCCGCAGCTCGCTTCACCGGAAACCTGTGGGCTGTTCCCGAAGGCACGGCAGTCTTTGCTAACGAACCCCTGTTGCGCGTCGAAGCGCCCTTATGGCAAGCGCAACTGGTCGAAACCTACATTCTCAATACCCTCAACTACCAAACGCTGATTGCCACTCGAGCGGCGCGGATGCGGGATGTTGCCGGATCTCGCGCCATTTTGATGGAATTCGGCACCCGACGCGCCTTCAGTCCCCAGGCGGCAATTTGGGCGGCGAGAGCCGCACTGGCGGCGGGATTCGACTCGACTTCTAATGTATTAGCAGCCTTCAAATTGGGACGCAAACCCACCGGAACCATGGCTCATGCTTTAGTCATGGCGTTAGGGGCGATCGAAGGCAGCGAAGCGCGAGCCTTTAGCGCGTTTCACCACTACTTTCCCGGCGCGCCGTTGCTCATCGATACTTACGATACCATTGCCGCCGCGCGAGGGTTGGCGGCGCGATTGGAAGCCGGAGAAATGCAACTGCACGGGGTACGGATCGACTCGGGAGACTTAGCGGTATTGTCGCGAGAAGTGCGATCGCTGCTACCCGAAGTCCCAATTTTTGCTAGCGGAGATTTAGACGAGTGGGAAATCGGGCGATTGCAAGCCGAAGGTGCGTGTATTGACGGTTATGGCATCGGGACGCGATTGGTGGCAGGCGATGCCATTGGTGGTGTGTACAAACTCGTAGAAATCGATGGCATTCCCGTGATGAAAGCGTCTAGCGGCAAAGTTACGTATCCAGGACGCAAGCAAATTTTCCGGCACGTTGAAAACGGTCAAATTCAAAGCAATCGCTTGGGACTCGCTGACGAAGCACCCGAACCCGGAGAACAACCCCTTCTCGAGTTAGTTGTAGAAAATGGGAAACTCGTTTCTCCTCCAGAAACCCTAGAAGCGATCGCCAAACGAACTGCCTTTTCCGTGGCTTCCTTGCCTCCCCAAACCCGCCATCTCGATCGACCCACCCCCCTTCCCGTCACCCTCTCCGCCGCCTTACAATCCCTCACGCAACAAACACTTTCTAGGAGTTCGGGAAACAGTGACTAACAACTAGCAACTAACAACTAACAACTCCCCAATGACGAATGACCAATGACAAATGACCAACTCCAAATTGCCTTATTCGGAACCAGTGCCGATCCCCCGAATATTGCCCATCGTGCTATCCTGCAATGGTTGTCCCAACACTTCGATCGGGTGGCAGTGTGGGCATCGGATAATCCGTTTAAATCCAACCAAACCTCGATCGCCCATCGTTGGGAAATGCTACAACTGACGCTCGACGATTTAAAAAAGAGCGATGGCATCAATCCCCCCTGTCGCAATATCGAGTTATACCCGCAATTGAGCAGTCCGAAAGCGTTGCATAGCGTGCAAAAGGCAAAATCTTACTGGTCGAATGCCAATTTTACTTTTGTGATCGGTGCCGATCTCGTGCCGCAATTGCCGCGTTGGTATCGCTTTGAAGAATTATTGCAGCAAGTTCGGATTTTAGCCATTCCTCGCCCCGGCTATCATCTGCATCCCCAAGATATCGAACCCTTACAAAAAATGGGTTGTCTCGAAATTGCTGACTTGCAAATGCCCGACGTATCTTCTACCAATTATCGACAAACCAAAGATGCGTCAGTGATTCCGCAACCCGTCGAAGCTTATATCGATCGGGAGAAACTATACGCATGATGCGGCACAGAATCCCGGCAAAAGGAGTGCAAAGAATGGGCGATCGTTTGGCTTCTCAACTCGAAGATTTTAAAGTCGGGGTAGATAATGTCATCTTCTCCGTAGATATGACCCTAAATCGGGTGTTAGTATTGCTGATCATGCGGCAAGATACCCCCTTTTTAGGTCAGTGGAGTTTGCCGGGAACGTTGGTTCGCAAAGGAGAATCTCTTGAAGACGCAGCTTATCGAATTTTGGCGGAAAAAATTCACGTTCAAAATATTTATCTCGAACAGTTATATACTTTTGGAAAACCGGGACGAGATCCGCGAGAATCGCCCGATCAATTTGGCGTTCGCTATTTATCGGTTAGCTACTTTGCCCTCGTGCGGTTTGAAGAGGCAAAATTAATTGCCGATGGCGTGCCGGGAATTGCTTGGTATTCTCTCGATCTCGTTCCCCAACTCGCCTTCGATCACAACGAGATTTTGGAGTACGGATATCGCCGCTTGCGGAATAAATTAGAATACAGTCCGATCGCCTTTGACGTGTTGCCGGAAATGTTTACACTTGGCGATATTTATCAACTGTATTCAGCTGTTTTGGGCGAAAATTTTTCCGACTATTCTAACTTCAGAACTCGTCTTTTGAAACTAGGCTTTTTAAGCGATACCGGAATTAAAGTGTCTCGCGGTGCGGGTCGTCCGGCAAGTTTATATCGCTTCGATTCCGAAGCTTTCGCTCCGCTGAAAGATAAGCCGATGGTTTTTATCTAAGGGTTATTTTTTTAATTTTAACAAAAATAGAATTAAATTTCCTTTTTGTATTTAATTTTCCTATTACAGAAAACCATGAAAATCGCGATCGCCCAACTCAATCCTACCATTGGCAACCTTACCTTTAACGCCAAAAAAATCCTCGAAGCTGCACAAAAAGCGATCGAAAGTGGGGCAAATTTATTACTCACTCCTGAACTTTCCTTATGTGGCTACCCCCCGCGAGATTTGCTATTAGATCCTAGCTTTATCGAGGCAATGGCAACCCAACTGCAAATCATCGCAAAAAAACTCCCACCTTCTCTGATTACCTTAGTGGGAATCGCCACCCCCAACGATCGATGGCACGTCACCGGAGGCAAACCACTCTATAACAGTATTGCACTCTTACAACAAGGAAAAATACAACAGATTTTTCATAAACGACTATTACCCACTTACGATGTTTTTGACGAATATCGTTACTTTGAGCCGGGGGGTAAAAGTAACGATTTTGCAATCGATTGCGATCGCCTAGAAATCACCGATACGGCTAACGAAAGAACTTGGAAAATCGGCGTTACTATTTGCGAAGATTTATGGAATGATGAAGAATTTTGGGGTAAACGAAACTACCCGCACAATCCCATTGCCGAACTCGCAGAATTGGGAGTCGATCTGATTGTCAATCTCTCTGCTTCACCGTATACAGTCGGCAAGCAAGCCTTGCGGGAAAAAATGCTAAATCATGCCGTTACCCGCTATCAAAAACCCATTCTTTATGTCAATCAAGTAGGAGGAAATGACGATCTAGTTTTTGATGGTAATAGCGTTGCATTTAATCGGTCGGGGGAGGTTATTTATCGTGCAGCAAACTGTGAAACCGATTTCAGTATTCTCGAATTTGATAGAAATCGAAAAGACCTATTAAAAACTTTGATCGTCTCTTTTCCAAAATGCGAAGAAGCCGAAATTTGGGAAGCTTTAGTATTAGGCGTTCGCGATTACGTCCGCAAATGTGGCTTTTCTAAAATCGTCCTCGGTTTGAGTGGCGGTATCGATTCCGCTTTAGTGGCCGCGATCGCCTCAGAAGCGATCGGTGCACCCAATGTTCTCGGGGTTTTAATGTCCTCCCCTTATACTTCCAAAGCCTCTATTGACGATGCGATCGCCCTTGCCCAAAATTTAGGAATTCTCACCCATACTTTTCAGATTAGCGACTTAATGCAAGCCTACGATCGCACCCTAAAACCCCTCTTTTCCGGAACCAAACCCGGTGTTTCCGAGGAGAATTTGCAATCGAGAATTCGCGGAAACTTACTCATGGCGATCGCAAATAAATTCGGTCATTTACTCGTTTCCACGGGCAACAAATCGGAAATGGCTGTGGGTTATTGTACCTTATATGGCGATATGAATGGCGGATTGGCAGTCATTGCCGACGTTCCCAAAACCCGTGTTTTTGCCCTGTGTAAATGGCTCAATACCCGCCAACCCGGAACCGAAGTAATCCCCCAAAATATCCTCATCAAACCCCCCAGTGCCGAACTCAAACCCGGTCAAGTTGACCAAGATTCTTTACCCCCCTATGAAATCCTCGACGACATCCTCCACCGCTTCATTCACCACCATCAATCTCCCGATAAAATTGTTGCCGCAGGATACGATCCGAATGTCGTTACTAAAGTGATTCAGTTAGTCACTCGTGCGGAATTCAAACGCCGCCAAGCACCTCCGGGTTTGAAAATTACCGATCGCGCCTTCGGAACGGGTTGGCGAATGCCGATCGCTGCTCGTCGTTCTCCGTAGATAAAAGGATTGGAAACCAGAAGGTTTTTACCCGATCGAGGATTTTCGTTAGAGATGATATTCTCACAAGGCATTGATCGTTCGATACAAATTGACCGATCTCTTTTATTTTTGCCAGTTTTACGCTATATTAATTTTGACTTGAAAACTCCGTTACAGCTTCATTTTTACAACTCCCCACAGGAGTGAGTAACTGATTAACAATGGCTTCCTATCGCTCGGGCTGCGTTCGGACGAACGCAGCCCGAGCGTCGATAAACTGGCTGTAACGTCCCCTCATCTTTTCTGGGTTGGAGGTCGCAACTTCACTGAGATTTTCGCTGCGGAATCCACGAGCGATCGATATTCAAGCGAGGACCTATTCGCTCGAGGCTTCGATTTCCGCAGATGGACGCTTTGCCGTGTTTCGCTCTCTCGCGGACAATTTGGTCGATGGCGATACTAACAACTTTGAGGATATTTTTGTCGTTCCCACCTCTGGCGTTCCCGTCCCCAGTCCCGAACCGACCCCGGAACCCGTTCCCGAAGAACCCGTTCCCGATTTTCTGACAGGCAGCGGTGGAAACGATCGCCTCGAAGGGGGAGATAACCGCGATTACATATCCGGAGGGGAGGGTGATGACGTACTCAAAGGTCGTCAAGGTGGTGATTTCCTGTTGGGGAATGCAGGAAACGATCGCCTCAGTGGGAATGAAGATGACGATACCCTCGGCGGTGGTGCAGGAGATGACATCTTACGCGGTGGTGACGGTACGGACTTATTTTGGTTCGGCGAGAATCTTGGCGATTTTACGTCGCTCCCGTTTAACGTCTTAGGGGTCGATCGCATCCGATTTCCCTAAAGACGATCACCTACGAATCGCTGCTGGCAAATAACGCTCGATCGACCAACTCCAACGCTTGGGAAACTGCCATTTCCCGCCAGCGAATATCGGCTGGGGCAAACGCTTCTACTAACCGTCGCTTCGATCGCTCCCAAACCCTCGAATCTGGCTTCGCCCACCAATGGGCGCGGTTTTCCGCCCGCAACGCTGCCAAGACGGTTAACAGCGGATACGTCCCGAATTCAGCTAAGGCGAAGTCATAGCGATCGCCCGAAAACCTCGCCCGACACCAACCGCCCAAACTGCCCCGCGTGCGGTAAGACGTACCACCAGGTTGGGATACTTCCACCACATCCTCGCCAAATTGCCGCATAAACCAATCGATGCGGTTTGGGGGGGTAGACTCGCCCAGCAATAGCTTGTACGTGCCTCGCTGCCCCAATCCAGTATGTAAATCCAGGTGCAGAACCCGCTTGGCACTACCAATCCACCGGGAGAGATGGGTGGCGAGGATTTCCTGGGTTTGAGACGGCTGGTGTCCGCCAAAGAACAGTCCTTGGGGAAAGTCGTACTGTCCCACGGGGAGGGTTTCCTTGAGGGAAGTGAGTCCGTAGCGTAACAGCAGGGCGATCGCTTTGAGACGAAAGGGTTCCCCAGTCGTTGGGGGAGAAGGAGGATTGAAGAAGCGATCGAGTTGGGCATATCGTGGGGGACTCCCCCGATATTCTTCCCCCGGCAGCAGAAAGTTGCGATTGAGATCGGCGTTGTCTTCGTTGCACCGCCGCCGCCACGCGAATCCGTAGGGGTTCAAGGCGTGCATTAGCACCACCGCCGTATCCAGAGGCAGGGTGCGTGCGTTGAGATCCCCCGTCATCCACGCTAGTTGCACCGCCGATCCGAAAAACCCCTCGACGCCATGCAACCCGCTAGAGACGATCGCTATGCGCCGTGCATTCGCAGCACCGAGGATGGCGACATCAATGGTTAGGGGTTCGCCATTGGGGGCGCGAGACTCGATGGGATGCGCTTCCAATTTTGCTCCCAAAGCGGTTGCCGCCTCTCGGAAACGATTGCGCGCAGTGAAATAGTCGGCAGAAAACGCATCAGCGTAGGTCATTTGTCATTCGTCATTTGGGGTTGGGAGTTTGGGGTTTGGGGTTTGGGGTTTGGGATGGGTTGCCGGGGCGGGTTTTGAGCAAAGATTGTCGGTTTGGTACGATCGAACTTTAGCTAAACCCGCCCCTACAGGGTCACTGGTCACCGAACACTATTCCCTCACCTCCTCACCTCCTCACCTCCTCATCCCTCCTGAACTTCTGTAACTCCTGCAACTTCTGAACTCCTATTAGAATCCGGTTCGTAGAGGTATTCAAACCAATTGCCATCGGGATCTTTGCCGTAGAACGATGCGGTTCCATCTCGGTGTTCGTGAATTTGAGTGAGGTGGAGGTCTTCTTGTTTGAGTCGATCGTAGGCGGCTTCCATTTCGGCACGATCGTCGAAAACAAAGCCGAAGTGAGGTCCAGCTTGGTCGTAGTTGGGACTCAGCAGCGCTAATCCATCTTCTCCAGCTTTGAGATACGCCCAGTCGGCATCTTGCCAAACCAGATTCATGCCTAAGTTTTGATAGAATTGCGCCGCCCGATCAATGTTTTCCACGCAAATTGCGACGTGTCCCAGTCGTTTCAACTTCATACAAAAAATAAAGTTTTGTGTTGGTTTTCCCTCTTTTCCATTGTAGGGTGACTATCCTAGAGAGTGTCGATTCTCGATCGGCTAAATGCAAACTTATGCTATTCGATCTCTCCAATGTGCCCTACTGGATCTTTCTGGGCATGGGGATTGCGCTCTTCTTGTTAGTGATTCTTAGCGGTGGGGGAGACGAAGGAGTTGATGCGGACGCGGATGTCGATGTAGACGCGGATGTCGATGTTGATGCGGACGCAGAGGTTGAGGGCGAGTTTAGCCCGCTGAAAGTTTTGGGATGGTTGGGGTTCGGTCAAGTTCCCCTGCTGTTGTTGTTGGCGATCGACTTCAGCTTAATCGGATTTTTCGGTTGGATGCTGAACGTCATTATCGGAGAAAGCCTCGGCAAGAGTCCCAGTCAACTTTTCGGGTGGGCAGGAGCGATCTCGCTGGCGGTGATCGTTCTCGGTCTGTTTTTAGGGCGTTGGATTGCCCGACCCATCGGTCAACTATTTGCTTCTTTCGGCGAAGACGCCAGCGCCGAACGGTTGGTCGGATGTTTGGGAACGGTTTCTTCGGCGGACATTCCCAAGGGTCGTATCGGTCAAGTGGATGTCGTGGATGGCGATGGCAACCGCGTCACTATCAGTGCCACGTTGCCAGAATGGGCGACGATCGTTCCCCGTCGGGGCGATCGCACCATTACTATCGATCGCCTTCCCCAAGCTTACCTCGTCATCGCTAAAAATAGTCCCGATTATGATCGGTGGCTGGAAAATTCCCCTAATTCTAAGCTTCCTGAAAATTTTAGCTAACTGGAGTTTACCTTTACCACGCCAGTTTGATTTCCCTTCGAGCGATCGCAATCTCTTTTCCAACTGTTTTCAAATGGTAGGGGAAATCCCCCCGTGGTTGCCCCAATATTGAACTCTCCGGAACGGAGGTCATCTGTCCTCTCCCCTTTCAGGGGAAAACGAGAGGGGTGGGGGCGCTACTCCTACAGGTATTTACGAATGAATCAGGATTGCTATATACAGGTTACCAGACCTCCATTGAAGTCGTTTTTTTCTGCAAAACAATGCTATTTTGGCTGACTTTTTTACAATCTTTACCGACGATCGATCTCCCGGAAGTCGAAGTGAATCCGAGGGCGATCGAAACTCTCGATGCCAATCTTTATTTACCCAATTTACCCACTAAACCTACCCAACCGACTCTCGGTTTAGTGGGGGGAAGTTTGACCGTTTTTGCTGGAGTTTTTACCGGAATTATTTTCCTGCTGATTTTAGGAACGATCGTCTATTCCCGGTTGTATCAAGTTACCCCAGCGAACGAAGCTTTCGTCAAAACTGGCGGTGTGGTTCGCAAGCGGCGAACGGTAATCAAACACGGGGGGTGTTTGGTTCTTCCAGTATTCGATCGTCTCACTCGCGTTCCCCTCAAAGAAATTTCGATCGATGTCGAACGCACTGGAAAACTCGCCGTTCGCACCCAAGACTACTTGCGCGCCGATATGCGTGTGACTTTCTTCGTCTGTATCAATGCCGTGGAGGAGGATATTAAAACCGCAACCGAGCGCTTATCTCAAAATGGGAAAATCACCGTTGAAGATATCAAAAATGCGATCGAAAAACGGGCAGACGATGCCATCCGCGCTGCCGCCAAAAGTAAGAAACTTGCCGATATCGACTCCGACAAATTGGGCTTCGCTCAAGAAGTTCTCAACTTAATCGAACCCGACCTTAAAAAAGTTGGCTTAACCCTGAACAATATCGCCATTTCCGAAATCGAAGAAAGCGATACCTACGATACCAATAACTTCTTCGACGCTCAAGGGGTAAAACTTCGCACTGAAACTATTCAGCGATCGATCAAACAAAAAGAAGAAGTCGAACTCATCACCGAAAAAGAACGCCGAGAAATTTCTCTCGCCACCCAAGTTGAAATTGAACAAAAAGAACTCAACGCTCGCAAACAATCCTTAGACATCGAGAAAGATAAAGAAAATGCCGAACTCGCCCAACAATTAGAAGTGCAATCCTTACGCGCCCAACGCGCCCGCGAAATCCAGGAAGCCAAAGATAAAGAAGCTGCCAACGAACAGCGCAATAAAATCTTGCAAGCTAAAGCTGTTGAAGAAGAAGAAATTCGCAAAAAACTCTCCGTTCAACAAAGTCAAATTGTTGCTGATATTACCCTAGAAGAACAGCAGAAAAAACTCAAAGTTGCCCAAGCCTTGCAAAAACAAGAAGCGGAAATGGCGGAAATTACTCGTCAAAAGACGATCGAATCCAACCGCCTCAAATCTCAAGTTGAAATTGCCGAATCCGAACGCCTATCTCAGATTGCCAAACAAGAAGCAGCCATTGCCATCGCCGAAAAAGAACGGGAACGCTTAATTGCCGAAGCCGAACGCGCCAAAGCCGAATCCGCAGTCATCACGGCAACCGAAATCGAAAAAGCCGAACGCCAACAACGCCTCTCAGTTATCGTTGCCGAACAAGAGGCACAACGCCAGCGCATCACCGACCAAAACGTCATCGAAATAGACGTATTCCGACGCAAACGGCAAGCGGAAATCGCCCGCCAAGCAGCAGATTTGGAAGCTGAATCCATTCGCACTCTCGCTGCTGCCAATCGCGATAAAGATTTAGCAGAAGCTGAAGGGATCGAAGCAAAAGTTGTCGCGGAAAATGCTATCAGTAATGCCAACCGCATCGCTCGTGTTTTGACCGAACTCAGCCCTCAATTTATCGAGAAACTACCAGAAATTGTTGCTGCTTTAGCCCCGCAACCTGGCGTTTTGGGCGATGCTAAAATTTATGCGTTTCCGGGTGCTAACGGCAACGGCGCGGGTGGCACGCAAGATATTACCAAATTGATGCTTTCGACAAGCGGCTTGACGCTAATGACGGCACTATTGGAAGAAGGAAAACTCGAATCCTTATTGGGTAAGTTAACCCAAGCCATCCGCAGCAACGGCGGCAACATTCCCGAATCTTTAGAAACCCTCACCGAAGCGGTCAAATCTCCCGAACCCAAACCCAAGCGCAAACCCGTTGCCAACGTTCCACCACCACCGCCTCCCTTGCCGCAATCCCCACCCAATCCCAAACAAAACCAACTTGACGGTTCGTCGAATTAGCCCGTCTAAATCGTAGATTTCCTCCCCGCGCTGACGTACAATTTTTCTGGGTCAGCGCGGGATTTTGTCATAAGAAGAAACATCGTTAAGCTCTCAATATGAAATTCCTAAATGTTGGCTACAAATCTAGGGCAAAAACATCGACAATCGGTAAAAATAATATTGTCAATCTATCTTTAAAGCCAACTTTAGGAGATGTTGCTGACGCCATTGGGTATCGAGACGGCGATCGGTTTTTAGTTCCAAGATGCGAATTCCCTTTTGGGGTAAGGGATCGAGCTTTTGTTTCAACTGTTCCCAGGTGGTGATTTCCTCGTATTCTACGTTGTAAGCACGGCAAAGTTTCTCAAAATTTACGGTTTGCGGCGTGGCAAAAAATTCTTCAAAGGGCGGATCGAATTGGGAAATAGGTAACATTTGGAAAATGCCGCCGCCGTTATTATTAATTAGTAAAATGGTGAGATGACCGTTCCATTTATTTTGAATTAAAAGTCCGTTGGTGTCGTGTAAGAAGGATAAGTCACCCGTTAGGAGAACACCGGGAAGAGCGCGATGAGTCATGCCTAAAGCAGAAGACAGCGTGCCATCGATCCCATTTGCTCCGCGATTGAAAAAGGGTTGGATGCGGCGATCGTTGGGTTTCCAGAACCATTCTACATCGCGAACGGGCATACTATTAGCAAACCAAATTGGCGTAGATTTGGGCAGAATTTCCGAGAGTAACCAGGCAATTTTCGGCTCTAAAATTGCCTCAACTTCTCCCATCGATCGAGCGATTTCTTTCCGAACTTTGAGTTCGACTTCGCACCACCGTTTTAAAAAAGTAGATCGCGCGGCGACCGATTCGGAAATATTTAACCGTTCGATCTCCACGGGAACGTGAATGGTTTTGCCATGCAACGGATCGAGATTGTGGCAACTGGGATCGAGAACCCAAACTTGAGATCGAATCGTTTCCAGCCAAGTTCGCAACTCTTTACTGGTGGGAAGATCGCCAATTTGGATGACAATTTCGGGGGCTAATTCTCGGGAAAGTTCGGGATTTCTAAGCAAGATATCGTAGGTAGAAACTAGGTGCGGATTGAGGAAAGCATAGTTGCGAACTGGAGACAGTCCTTCGGCGAGGACGGGAAAACCTAATGTTTGGGAGAGTTGGGCGATCGCGCGGCAGTATGTTTCGGGATGTTGCGGTTGGGCAACTCCGGCGATAATGATGCCGCGATCGACTCGCTTCCAAACTTCAAAAAGGTCTCCTAACTCGATATTTTTTAGAGAGTTTTCATCGTCGGAGGGCGAAGCATTGGGATGAAAGTTTTCGGGTTTGGCTTCTATATTTTTCACCCAATGCTTCGCCCCTACAGGGGTTGGAAAATCGAAGAAATCATCTGGAAATTGGGTTTCTAATGCCTGTGCCTCGGGTTGCGGTAGCGGCGGTAGGGGGTCGCAAAAGGGGCAGTTGAGGTGAACCACTCCCGGCGTGGGGAGGCGCGATCGATCCCAGGCACGGACGATCGTCTGACGCAAGTAAGCAAACAACCGCAAATCCAAGGCGGGAACCGCTAACTCCGCTTGCCAGTTGGGGTAGTTGCCGTAAAATCGGGTTTGGTCGATCGCCTGTCCCGCGTGGCAGTCGCGCAACTGCGGCGGGCGATCGGCAGTGAGGATTAGCAGCGGAATTCGGCTTTCTCGCGCCTCGATAATCGCCGGATAGAAATTTGCCCCCGCAGTGCCGGAAGTACACGCCAAGGCGACGGGAAGCCCCGTATTTCGAGCATTTCCCAAGGCAAAGAACGCCGCCGATCGTTCGTCGAGAATGGGAATTGCTTCGATGTTCGGATGGGCAGCAAAGGCAACGGCGAGGGGGGCACAACGGGAACCGGGACAAATGACGGCAGTCTGCAAACCCAGGCGGGATAGGGTTTCTACCAGAACAGACGCCCAAATGGTGTTGGTATTGCGAAAATCGATCGGCACGATGGAGATTGGTTAGTTGTTAGGTGTTAGTTGTTAGTTATTATCTTGATTCTTCTCGATTTGGGGTAAAAAATATGGTTTATTGTTGTTTGCCTACGTCGATGAGTTCAAATAATTTTAACGGGCGATCGGGTTCTTGTCGGTGTTGGACGAGAACGGTTAGTTGAAGATTGGGATTCTGGGCGATCGCTTGTTTCCAGGGTTCGGAGGGATTGAAGATCAAAATCGGACTGAATCCTGGAGGAATTTGCGGTAGTTCGGATTGGGAAGATAGCAGTAAGCGAACTTGCGGATCGAGGCGATAGCTGAGGATTAAAATTTCGACGGGAGGCGCATCGCTGAGAACTATAGAATTGGGGCGATCGTTAATGGCTTGCGCGGCGGGAATGTAGTATTTAGCTTTATCGTCGCTTTTACTCCAAGTAATTTCTTTTTGAGATTCGATCGCGCTGGTTATGGTTCCAATGGAAAGAATAATTAGGGCGATCGCGCTCCAGAATTTGTGCGATCGAGTTTTGAATTCCAACAGCGATGTAGTGAAGCAATAGGCAAAAACGAATTGCACGCCGATATAGACGGGAAAAAGATAGCGTAACCCTCCCGATCGCGTTCCGCCAAAGGCAAGATCGGGAACGACCATAGCAAGAGTATGAGTTCCAATCAGGGCAATCGGTAGCAGCCAAATTCGCGGTGGTGTCTGGCGCCAGATAATATAAATGGCGTAAATGGTTAGCAAGACGAATAGAATATTCGCACCGCCTAAATCTCCATCTAAGAAAACGCGGCTGAGATTACGAAACCAACGGTTGACGAGATAGGAAAGTTCGGGATTGGTTTGTGCTTCGGCGATCGCCTTTTCCGTGCGATCGGGTTTGGCGATTGCGACCCAAATCCACGGACTAAAGAAAACAAATCCACTTAATAAGCTCAATCCATAGGCAACGGTAATTTTAGAAACTTTTAACTTTTCTAAAACGGCGATATAAATTCCGTGGGCGATCACAACGGTAGCAAATAATAAATGAGAGTATAAGCCTAAAATCAGACTAAAACTGTAAAATAGCCAAGCGAAATTCGCTCTGAATTTACCTTCGCGAGTCCATCGGATTGATCGCAGCAATGCCGCACTCGACAGGAAAATCGCCACCGTCCAAACGCTATACTGTCTGGCTTCGTAAGCGTAGAGAACGTGGAGGGGAGAAATGGCAACAATGGCTACGGACATCCACGCTACAGATACCGACTCAAACAGTTCCCAAGCGAACCAATAAACACACGGTAAAGCTAACAAACTAAACAGGGCGGATAAGCTGCGGGTAACGGCGACAGAATCGTCAAACCATTGCATCCAAAATTGCGTCCAAAATCGGGCGGTTAGGTAGTATAATGGTGGATGTTCGGGATGTTCGGTAAAGGCAGCGATCGCCTCTTTCAGATTCGATTCTGGTGCGGGAAACTGGTATTTCTCGAGAGATTTTGCGAAAATCGTGCGATCGGTATAGAGTTCGGTTTCAAGCTGTTTGATCGTGTAGCCCGAAATTCGCATCGACGTGCGAACTTCATCATCCCAGTAAAATTTTAAACCGAGATTGGTGAATCGAAAAATAATTCCCAGAACGAGCAAAGCAATACAGAAAAACTTTAAGACTTTGGGACGATTCATAAATCGATGCAATCTCTAATTTGTCAGGCAACTGCCAACTTTACCATCTTACCTTGAATCGGATCGATCGCAGATAGAATTTTTTAGATGGGTGCGATAGACAAAACAGGGCGAATGTTATCAATCGGGGCGAATGCCATTTGCCCCTACAGGCTAAAATCATAAAGATAGACAAATGCGCCAAAACTTTCTAAACTATCGATTTTTTGACCGATGCGATCGAGATAATCTAACACCATTTTTTCTTCCTCTTTTGCCCCATCGGTATGGGAAAATAGCATCCAAACTCGCGAATTTCCTCGCAGGCGATCGAAGTCTTGCTGATATCGCCGCCATTCTTCCGGCGAGACTTCTTCCCCATCTTCTAAGTCGTCTACACCGATAATATAATCTCCCTCGGAATATCCATATTTAGGCGCATAGTATTTAAATTGATATTCTCCCCGTTGGAAGATATATAAAAGATCTCCAGGTTGTTGGTGTTTTTTGACATATTCGATCGTCGGTTTTATTTCTTCGCGCTGTTGCGGTTGTACCAAAAGATAGGCGGTACTGGCTAATGAGGGAACGAGAATTAACCCGATCGCGATCGCCGTTATCCACTTCACTCGATGGTTTCGGGTCATTCGCCAAAAATAACTTGCCCCTTCAGCAATTGCTAGAATAAAAAACGGTGTTAAAAACAGTAACAAACGATCGCGAAACGGATACTTTTTAAGGTATGATGCGAGAAGCGTAAAACCAACGGGGAGAAGGACGATCGAGAAGCCTTCGCGATTGCGCTTCCAGAAGGAAAAATAACCGATTGCACAGACAGCTAGAGCGATATCTCCGATAAAATTTTCCGGAAAACCCAGAGGGCGATCGAAGAATTTTACTAGGCGATCGAACAGCCATCCCAACGCCCAAGGAGACGGCATAAATCCCTTACCCCAAGAATCCACTAAATCGGCATTATCGCCGATCGCCGATAGAGATGCGATGTAGAAACCACCGAAACTGAGAAGCCAAACGATACCCACTTCAACCACGGGTAAAATTGTAGGGATCGATCGAGTTTTGATAGCTCGAAAAAAAGCGATCGTGCCCAGTGCTGCCAACACGAAAATTGCCGGATGAGACAACCAAACGGCGATCGCTCCCACCCCCATATAAAGCAGAATATTCCGCAGCCCGAATTTGAGTTGCAGCAGCGGCAGCATCGCCCAACACAACCCCACCGCCACCGCCACATCCGTCGAATATTGCTTGACTTCCGCCGCGTAATAGACTAAGTAATTTAAGCTGACAAACAGCGCCAAGGCGATGGGTACGGCTTGACGAACCAACACAGACTTAGCCAGTTCGTAGAAACAAAATAACGATGCGATCGCGCACAAAAAGGGAAACAATCTCAAGACGTACTCGTTATTCCCCAAAACCTCCAGAAAAAACTTTTCCACCAGTAAAAAACCGATCGGCGCAGCTTGATTGTAATCTAAAGGTTGGAACAGTTCGGCATAGGATCGATCGATGAGATTCAGCGCTAAGACCGCCTCATCTGCCCAAAGCGAGCGATTGGCAAAATACTGCACCAATCGCACCAACACCCCAAACGCTAAAATTGCCCCGGACAATCTTTGGCATGTCCAAAAAGAAGTAAATTTGGCAAAATCGGGAAATCCTCGAAGCATAACACTGATGGCAAAAGGGAGCAGGGGGAGTAGGGGGAGCCGGGGAGGCAGGGGAAGAATATTTGTACTAATGACAAATGACCAACTCCCAACTCCAAACCCCAAACCCCAAACCCCAAATGACAAATGACCAATGACCAATGACTAATCGTAAAACACTCATCGGCATTTTTCTCGTATCGTTAGGGTTACGGATCGTTGCCATTGATGTTCCCATCAATCTCGACGAAGTGTCGTGGTTGGAACGGGGAGCGGAATTTTTCCGGCAATTTCTCGAAGGCGACTGGCACGATACCTACCTGCGCCACCATCCCGGCGTTCCCAATATGTGGCTGACGGGACTCGGGATGTTTCTCAACTGCCAGTTACGCCAGTCTTTTCCGGAATGGTTCGATCTCGCCATCGATCTCAATTTGCGCGCCTGTATGAAAACCGAAGCCTTTCCCATCAGCTTGTTCGTTTTGCCGCGCCTGTTGCAAGCCATCGTCACTTCGGCGGGTATGGTGGGTTTTTACCTCCTCACCCAGCGCTTAGTGGGACGATCGATCGCTGCAATGGCTACGATTTTACTGCTATTCGAGCCATTTTTCCTCGCCTACCAGCGCTTTCTCACCACCGACGCACTGCAAACCGATTTTACCGTTCTGGGATTGCTGCTGTTGCTGCTGTATTTGCGAGGTAATTCTTCGCAACCCCAACGCTTCCCCCGCCTCGGATTAATCGCATCTGGGGTATTGGTGGGACTGGCAACAGCGGCGAAAATTCCCGCATTATTCGTTCTCCCCGGTGTGGCGATGTGGGTGGTTGCCATCGAGTGGGGATGGTGGCAACCCCAATTTCAGCCGAGGGGATGGCGGCGTCAGCTTCTCGATATCGCGCTGTGGTTGGGAATTGTCCTCCTCACCTTTTACGCCATTTGGCCCGCGCTGTGGGTCGCACCGATCGCCACCTTAGAAAAACTTTACCAAGGCTTGCAGCAAGAATCTCACCGAGGATTCTTCTTTTTTTTGGGGCAAATGACCGATTCTCCCAACCTGCTGTTCTACCCTGTGGTGTTGCTGTACCAATTCTCTCCGGCACTGCTTCTCGGTGTCGCCATCGTCCTGTTCCCGGCAAAATTCAACAAAACCAAACCGCAACCCGAACTCGCGGCAATGGCAATGGTGACGGCAAGCGTTCTCCTGAGCCTTTCCCTCCTCAGCAGCAAGATCGATCGCTATCTTCTCCCCATCGTCCCCTTTCTGGAAATTGGCGCTGCCGTTGGGTGGTTGCGTCTCTGGCAAGCCTTAGACATCCCCAAAAATCGGGTCAAACTCTTGGGGTTTGCCTTGGCGGCGATGCAGGCGATCGTTCTCATTCCCTATTTTCCCTACTATCTCACCTATTTCAACCCCCTTTTCGGCGGTTCTCGGGTCGCGAAACACCTGTTAATGGTGGGTCAGGGGGAGGGACTCGAGCGAGCGGCACGGTGGCTCAATCAGTCGCCGAATGCCCGCCAAATGCTCGTTGCCAGCGGCTACAGCGGCGCTTTCGCTCCCTACTTCCATGGCGAAACCGTCAAAATCAGTCGAGATCTCCCCTCCGATGCCAAACTCAGATGGTGGATGCAAGCCAACCGCGTCGTTTTGTATATCAATCAGTTCCAGCGCCAAATTCCCGACCCTCGTTTCCTCGCCTATTTCAACGTACAACAACCCTTATACGACCTCAAAATCGACGGTTTGGATTACGTGCGGGTGTATCCGGGGCCCACGCCGCTACCGGAAGATTTGCAGCGCATCCAACACCCTAAAACCATCGCCTGGGATGCCTCCTACCGCGCCAACTCCAGACAAAATCCCGCTGCTGTCCGCCTGTTGGGGTACGATCTCAAGGGCAATCGCTTCTTCCCGTCCGATCGCGCTGTTGTCAGCTTATACTGGAAATTTCCCGCACCTCCACCCCCCGACCTCGAAGTGGAGATCTCCCTGGTTGATAACAGTACCGGAGAAACCGTCAGTCGCGATCGCGAGCCTCTGGTGGGTGGATATTTAAAATTAGAAAACTTGGCAGCCAATGCGATCGTTCGCGACGTTCATTCTCTGGCTCTCGCCCCGTTTCTCACCCCCGGACGCTATACGCTGCACCTGGCTTGGATCGTGTCGGGCAACCTTGTGGATCGCTCTGGGATCGGTTTAGAAGAAATTCGGATCGATCGTCGAGGAGCTAAATGAACGACTCAAAAAAGTTAAATGCGCGATTGGGGTAACACGCGAAATAACTTGATAATGCGACCTTTAATTTCGATGCCGATGAGATATCCTTCCAGGGTTAGGCGGTATAAAATCGTACTGCCACCGAGGGGTCGCAATCCCGACAGTCGGGAGACTTGATTGATCGCGCTCAAATCGGCTACGGTCACTTGATAGAGACGCCTGTAAGCAGCTAAATCCAGACGCTTGAGATCGAGGAGATACGATCGGCAGTAGCGAACTTCTAAATTGGCGGGTAACGGATGAGGCGTTGGGGGTGGCGTGCGGTCGAATTCGGGAATGACCATCGCGTTGTACCCAGACAGAAACTCGATCGCTTCCTCGTGAGTCAAAATATCTCCAGGGCTGAGCGTCTCTTGAGCGTGGTAAATCCCTCGCAGCAGGTACAAGTCTTCGTAAAGCACCTGAAGTTGAAGGTAGAGGCGATCTAAGTCTCCGTCGGCGTGCTGCTCGACTTCTCGAGCCAATTGACCGATCAGGCGATCGATTTGGCGTTTGAGCGAAACGCTCGTTTCTGGGGAACTCGGTTGCGATCGCGTCGCAGACATATTGCCACTCTCCAAGGCACTCTTAGGAGAAGACTAACTCGAAATCCGGAGGATGACAATTTTTACTCGAAGATCGCCCAGTCACCTAACCCTAGCCAAATCCGTTCGATCGGGGTATAATATAAGGCTAAGGCGGACGTAATTCAGTGGTAGAATGTCAGCTTCCCAAGCTGAACGTCGTGGGTTCGAGTCCCATCGTCCGCTTTCAAGTATTTTAGCCTCAAACGATCTTTCACAAAGGGATTCAGCCATCAAGGTGTTGATTGCTTTTTAGCAAAGTGGCCGTGACGTTAGGCCGCTTTGGAGCAGTTTGGGTGTAAAAACTGGTACGAAATAGTCCACATGGGCGAACTCCGAACTTTCAAAGCACCCCAACTCTCCCCGCCCCCAGCGAATCATCACCTGCCATTCTCTAGCCCCACCATCTCAAACTCCTGGCCATTGCGCCGCCCCAGGGCACGATCGTCCCGCACCAGCTGAGCGATCGCCAGCCGCTCCTGATTGGTATCCGCCACGAGCAAGGTCTTTTGGCGCTCGTCTGGGGTCAGGGCCAGATAATCACGGGCGGATCGCCCTTTGGCACTACTGAGCAAACTCCTGCATTTCCACAGGGCGTATAGTCAGCGTTTGAGTCTGCTCTCCTCGACGCACTTCAAAGCGTAGGGCCTGGTTAATCTGGCTTTCTTCAACAATATCCTGCAATTGTTCGGCACTGGTAATGGTCGTCCCATCAATTTTGACGATAATATCCCCACGCCGTATGCCTCCTTTAGCGGCAGGGCTATCGGGCACCACCTGAGCCACCAAGACACCCTTAATTTCGGGCACGACGAAGGGTGAGTTAGGATTCTCGTTGAATTGTTTAGCAATTTCTGGCGTTAGTGTAATCATCTGGATGCCGATAAACGGATGGGGTACCGTCTCGCCACGCGCCAAAATGTCTTGAATTTCCTTAGCTTTGTTAATCGGAATGGCAAAGCCAATGCCTTCCGCTTCTGCACGGATAGCCGTATTAATGCCAATGACCTCTCCTGCGGCGTTAAGCAACGGCCCTCCCGAGTTGCCAGGATTGATCGCCGTGTCTGTTTGTAGAAAATCTAGCCGTTTGTCGGGAATGCCGACCTGGGAGCTAGAGCGACTCAAGGTGCTGATAATCCCCAGCGTAACGGTATTGTCCAAACCGAGGGGATTGCCAACCGCGATCGCCCAATCCCCAACTTGCAATCGATCGGAATCCCCCAAAGGAGCAACCGGCAAATTATTTCCCTCAATCTTGACAACAGCTAGATCTGAGGGATCGTCTACACCTTTCACCTCTCCTTGAAAAGTGCGTCCATCAGGTAAAGTCACGGTTACCGTATCAGCACCCTCGACGACATGGGCATTGGTGAGAATAATACCGTTGCTGCTGACAATAAAGCCAGAGCCTTGACCCCGTTGGCGATATTCCCTTGGCAGTTGAGGAAATACGTCTTCTCCAAAGAAGCCCCGAAAGAAGGGATCGTTAAAAAAGGGATCGGGAATATTAGTGGCCACAGTCCGTTCAGTGTCGATCCGTACAACTGCGGGGCCGACTCGACCTACGGCGGCTGCTACAAAATTATGAGGCGTTTCCGGCACGGGCAGCGACGTAGACGTTAGTTGTGCAGGTGGCACTGTGCCGCTCGCTGCAATAGCAGGCCCCAAAATCTTAGGGAATAGCCGCAAAGACAGTAACGTCAGCATAACGCTGATCGACACGACGGCGACGTAGCTCACAATTTGCCGCCGGAGTTGGGTTGATTTAGCATCAGACGATGCCATTGGATTCACCTCTCTTATGCTTCTCTATAGATACGGAATAGATGTGGAATGGATACGGATGCTAGGGACTGTCATCATTTAGCCGTCAAACCCTTATAGCGAGAAGAATACAGGCCCTAGTTGGTTGCCGGAATGCGGGCGCGATAATGCTTGTTCCGTAAGGCTTCTAGATTTAATTGATGACGCATCCTAGGGCATAACGCAGTCAGGCGAGCACCGTGCCTGACTTACACTTTCCCTGTGAGACGCTTCCAGGTATTGTCTAGGGCACGTTTCATCCGCTTGCTGGTACGACTGACACTGCGCTGAAACTCTTCCCAAGTCCCCTCTAAAAACTCAGCGGCTTCCGCCAGTGCGCTCTGATCGTGTTTGCCCGAAGCACTCAATTCATCTTTCACTTCTTTAATTTTGACTTTGACTACCTCGGGCTTGTCGTCTGGGTTGACGAGTGATTGCAGGCGATCGCCCATTCGTTTTACTAATGTCTTAACCTGTTGAGACTTTTCACTTAAAAAACCTTTCAGTCCTTCAGAGACGCTTTTCAAACGATTCTTTGCATCTTGCTTAATGACGACCGCTTCAGCATCAATCACTTCTACATCCTCAGGAAATAAAACGGCTTGACCGCCAAAGGGACTGGCAATGTCGCCACCCAAAATATAAGCAACAATATCCCCTGTTTCCCAATCAAATAAAAAGTCATCGATCCAACCAATCGGATCGCTGGCTGAGGCGGATCGCACTGCTAAACGACTCAAACGACGTAGGTTAGCTGGAGTCTGAACGCTCGTGTAAGAATAGGTGAGTACAGCATCCGGCCCAACCATAGACACTTGGTCGATGGGCGTGTAGCCGTTGTCGCTAGCAAAATAGGTCACTTGTCCCGAGTCATCGACCCAGATTTCTTCGACGGTGCCATATTGGGTTGCTGTCCCTTGATCTAGCGCAGCTAGCCCAACAATTTGACTGCGACGAACTACATTAACCATGATGTCAACCTCCAAAATTGTACAAAACTCATGAAATCAAGAAAACCAACTGTTTTATGTCAAGAGCAGAGCAAACAATCCACAGAGTGCAATTCCGTCAAACACCCCTGCTCCGCCAATACTAAGAACCCCGGGTGTCATGCGCTCAATATCGGGAAGATGCAGCAGATCGGCCCCAATGAGCACCCCCAGGACGCCCCCGGCAAAGGCAACAGAAGGGGCTTCAACACCCGCTAGCAACACCGCAGCTAAGGAAGCCGTTAGAGGCGCAACTAAGGCATTCATCTGGATGCCGATGCCTGGCACTATCTGAGCTGAGAAGTAGCTTACGAAAGTCACTAATGCTGTTACCAGAAAAATAGCAATGGGGTCAGAGCGGGTCAGTTCATAAAGGGCGAGGAGAACAGGAATCAGCCCACCGCCCACATTGAGGGCAACCACTGTCTCCTGGCGCATTTTGTATAGTGGAATGCCCCAGAACTGCCGGAGCCATAAATCAGCAAAGTCAGGTACTAATGAGGCTTCCGAGGTTCTGCGGTAAAGGGGAATGTTAATGGTGCTACCGACCATGATGGACATGAATAACAAAAAGGCTACATTGGGTGAAAAGCCCAGCTTGGCAACTGCAACTTCTACTAGATCGATGGCGATCGCCACCCAGATAAAAGGCAGTAGCAATATTAGCGCCAGAAACAGAAGCAGGGTGACGGGAAGGTAAATCATTTTTCCAAGGTTCTAAGGACGAGGTTAAAGGTTGAAGAGGGTTGTTTCAATGGTGTAAGCTCCTCCAAGTGTGGGTATATAACCGAACTTGAGGGGTGGCTTAAAGCTCATGTTTAAGAGAACGCCCTCCTCCTAACCAGTGCAGCAACCATTTCTCTAGCTCTAGCCAAAGGAAGACCAGGCCACTAAAGCCCAAGCAGACAGATAATTCAAACGGGCTCAGCCAAAACGTGCCAAAGAAATTTCGCAGCGGTGGGGAGTAAATTAACAAAAGCTGTAAACCAGTCGTTAGGGAAATAGCGCCCCATAGATAAGGGTTACTTGCAAAGAAGCCATGTTGAGTGCCTTTTTGAGTTTGTCGATGACGGACTCTCTGAAAGAGGGGATCCTCGGTTCTGACTGCTAAGGCATGACCCATTTGGGCAATACAGAGCGTGGTAAAGACCATAGTTTGCCAGGTGGCTGGGTTTCTGGGGTAGTTGGGTTGATGGGTGTGGGTATAGGCCCAACCCATCAATAAAATTGTTAGGACACCAAAAACAATACCCACTCGAATAATGTAGGTTCCAACACCGCGAGCAAAAATTCCCTCATGGGGTGGGTGAGGTGGGCGGTGCATGACACCAGGGTCTGACTTTTCTAAGGCGAGGGCAAGGGCCGGTAAACCATCGGTGACTAAGTTCATCCAAAGGATCTGTAAGGGTGATAAAGGCGTTCCTCCTAGGCCTATTAAAGGGGCTGCAGCAATGGTTAATACTTCTCCAATATTGCTGCCCAATACATATTTAATGAAGCGACGAATATTTTCGTAGATGGTGCGCCCTTCCTCAACAGCCGTGACAATCGTATTGAAATTGTCATCAAGCAACACCATATCGGCCGCTTCTTTACTCACATCAGTGCCAGTGATACCCATGGCAATGCCGATGTTAGCTTGCTTGAGGGCTGGGGCGTCATTTACGCCATCCCCGGTCATGGCTACAACTTGGCGCTGTTGCTGCCAGGCTTGGACGATACGCAGTTTATGTTCCGGTGCAACCCGAGCGTAGACGCTGGTCAATTTGACCTGGTTGTGGAGTTCTGACGGGCTAAGCTGGTCCAGCTCTGATCCTGTAAGGACACGATCGCCTTCTCTCCAAATTCCCAGTTCTTCTGCAATGACTTGAGCTGTGACCGGATGGTCGCCCGTGATCATGATGGGGCGAATCCCGGCTGCGCGGCATCGATCGACAGCAGCTTTGACCTGGGGTCGAGGTGGATCGGAAATCCCCACCATGCCCAGCCAAATGAGCGATCGCTCGACCCTTTCTAAGGTTCCAGACTCCGGTGGCTGCACTAGGGGTTTGTAGGCCAAGCCCAGCACCCGTAACCCTTGTTCGGCGAGCTGGGCATTTTGGTTCAGAATGGTGTGCTTAACCTCAGGGGTGAGCGCTTGGATTTCGCCGTCAATCTGGACCGATACACAGGCCTCTAAAACAATTTCTGGCGATCCTTTAGAAAAGACCAGGCAGGCTGCCGGCTCAAAGGATGGCAGGGTAAAAGCGGGAGGGGCAATTCGATTCTCACAAACAACACTCATCCGTTTGCGTTCAGATGAGAAGGGGATTTCCGCTGAGCGGGGTAGCCATTGCTGCCATTGGGAATGGTCAAATCCTGCTTTGGCCGCTAGGACCAGCAAAGCGGCTTCAGTCGGGTCGCCCACAATTTCCCAGTCTTGAGGTGGGGGGGCAGGGCGCAGGATTGCATCATTACAGGTGATACTCGCCACTAACAAAAGCTGGAGCGACTGTGAAAACGAGCCAGGGGTTAGGGTGAGTTCTTCCTCGGCTGAATTGAGTAGCCGAAAATTACCGACGGGTTTGTAACCCTCTCCGGTGACATGAATCGTCTGGTGAGCGGTGCAAATGGTTTGTACCACCATTTTGTTTTGAGTTAGGGTGCCTGTTTTGTCGGAGCAGATGGTGGTGACTGAGCCGAGGGTTTCAACCGCTGGGAGTTTGCGAATCAAAGCTTGACGCTGGACTAACCGTCGGACACCAATGGCGAGGGCAACGGTGATCACTGCGGGTAAGCTCTCTGGTACAACGGCGACCGCAATACTCAAAGAGACTTCCAGCAGTTGGGCAAACTGCCCCCAGCCACCATAAATCACACCACCACTCACCACTAGCGCGACCAGTAGCAACGCCCCGACAACCAATGTGTTAGCCAGCTGTGCCATCCGTTCTTGCAAGGGGGTCGCAGCGGCTTCAACCGATTGCAGCAGGGTGGCAATGTGCCCGAGTTCGGTCTCCATGCCGATCGCCGTTACTAGGGCTTTTCCTTTACCCTGGGTAACTAGAGTGCCTCGAAACACCAGGTTGCGGCGATCGCCGAGAGGGGTATCTGTGGGTAGTACGATAGCTGCCTGTTTGTTGACGGGTTCGGCTTCACCGGTCAGCGCCGATTCTTGAACCTGGAGTTCAATCGTCTCTAGCAGGCGAGCGTCCGCGCCAATTTGCATGCCTGCTTCTAGCCAGAGAATATCGCCTGGCACAACCTCGCAGGCTGGCACATCGAGCGTCTGACCCTGACGCAGTAACCGCACTTGCGGGGCGGACATCTGTTTCAAAGCGGCTAGGGCCTTTTCGGCTCGGCTTTCTTGGGCGTAGCCGAGTAAGCCATTGAGCAGTACGATCGCAAAAATAGCGATCGCATCTTTAGGAAACTGATCGGTCTGCCAATCGATCACAGCGGACACGACAGCAACTGCCAGTAGCATCAGCAGCATCGGATTTTTGAACTGGTCGAGAAAAATCAGCCAGCCGGGGCGAATTCCCGCTTCCTTCAGTTCATTGGGGCCAAACTGATGCTGACGCTGTCTGACTTGATCCGCAGTTAGTCCTTGATTGGGATCGCTTTGGAAAGCAGCGATCGCCGCTTCAATGCTCAGCGCATGGCAGGCCGAGGGTAAAGAGCGCGTATCTAGCTCACCAGATATTCGGCCATTGGTGTTAGAAACCACCGAGTCCAGAGCAAACTGATCGGGCTGACGTCTTGCCATGCTGCTATCTCTCCTTTGGGTAAGGAACCATTACGGTCAATGCTTGGGGAATCACTCGAAAAGAAGCTGGCGATCGAGTGGTTAGCTCGCCGTCGGTATTGATCGGCTGAGGAGAAGATGTCCTAATCTCAATCTGGGTATCGCTAATAAAACGGGCATGGCGTTGGGTATAGAAGTTACCTTGTTTAATAGCCGGTAGTAGAAAGAAGATTTGCCACCAGTGTTCGATTTCTAGGCTATACAAATCCAGCCGTTGGTCATCAATTCGAGCATTAGATGCGATCGCGAGGCCGCCACCATAGTAGCGCCCGTTGCCCACGGCAATCTGCACCGTTCTAACCTGGATAATAGCATTAGAACAGCAAATCTGAGCCGAAAATGCCTGCATCTGATACAGCACTCGCAAAGCAGTGATGGCATAGGCGAAAATGCCCCAGCGCCGCTTGAGTCCTCGGGAGAGCTGCTTAGTAATGTGTACGCTCAGTCCTAAGCTGGCAACGTTGAAAAAAAGCTTACCGTTCACCCAACCCAAATCGATTCGGTGAGGATAGCCAGCGGCAATGACCCGACAGGCCGCTTCGATCGATCTCGGGATACCTAAGGTGCGGGCTAAATCGTTGGCCGTACCGAGGGGTAAGATGCCCAGGGGTAAATCTAGATCGACTA
>DVED01000133.1 GCA_015295945.1 Oscillatoriales cyanobacterium M59_W2019_021
GAAGCATTTGCATAAACGTTGTTATCCTGCCGACCAAATTCTCGGGCAAATGCTTCGCCCCTACAAAAATGTGTCCTAATGTATGCGCGTACTGCTATACTTTCCATCGATCGGACGATAGAGAAGAATTGGCGATCGCATCCTTCCCGATAATCTTTCCGGGGCGATCGAAAAGTATCGTTCCCACCTCGATCGAGACATTGGCATATTTCCGAACGTAAGCGCTGGCTTTCAGAGAAATCTTACTGGCTAGTGCCGAAAAAACAACCTCTGCTAAGTCAAGCTCTACCAATTTTTGATATGCCGCGTCAGCCGTTGGCGCAGCTAAAACTGACTCCACCGCAGACAAACCCCCTCCCACTTTCACGACGGCAGCACTGAGAATTTCTAATTTAGCATCTGCCAAATGGCTCGACGTATTAAAAATACCCCCAGCCAGCTTAATTAATTTCCCCTGATATCCTAAGAGCAATACCGATTTGGCGCCGCGCAATCCCGCTTCAACTAATAGCGCTCCGATCCAATTTCCCGTTTGGACGATCGCCTCTTCTGCAATCCCCAACCGTTGCGCCACCTGCATTCCATGGCTACCCACACAAAACACTAAATGCGATCGATCTCGAACTTTTTCTTGTAAAATTCGACGCAATTCCGTCAAATGCTCTTCAGCGGAAAGAGGTTGAGAAATACCGCTGGTTCCCAATAGCGATAGCCCATCTACAATCCCAAACGCTTCGTTCGAGGTTCGCCGTGCTAATTGTCTGCCTTCTGGAAGAACGATCAAAACGCGAAGCGTGCGATCGTCCCGAACGAGAGGTAACAAATTTTCGGCAAATAAACCGCGAGCATAGCGATAAATTGCCGCATCTCCCGACGCCGTTTTTCCAATCCCTTCTCCGCCTTCTAAAATTAAGGGTTCCTGTTGTCGTTCTTGCAGCTTCACCCACGCCCAAATGGGGGTATTACGGGTTAAATCTAAATTATCTCCCGGATCGCTAAGGGTAATTGCCAAGGCGCTATTCGCTTCTAATCGTGCCACCTGTTGAATGGGAATCGTTACTTCCCCCGGCATTAAATTGAGGGTAACCGATTGCCAGGTTTCGAGCGATCGATCTTGTAAGTGCAGCAATGCCGCTTTTGCCGAAGCCACTGCAAACACTGGAAGCGTATAACCCGTACGAGCCATGTTGAAATGAAGAAGAAAAAATAAATTTGAGGTTGGGTTTTTAAGCTCAACCGATTGCTATCATTGTAGTACCCAACACTGATTACTAATTACTGATTACTGATTACTTAAAATCGATCGAATCCAAACGAATTCTGATCTTGGGGGGGACTGGAGAAGCCGTCGAACTCGCCGCCAAAGTAGCTGCAATACCGGGGACAACCGTTATTACATCTTTAGCGGGTCGGACTCGCCCGCCTACCGCATCTTTCGCCAGCACCCGAGTGGGGGGGTTTGGGGGTGTTCCCGGACTGATCGATTACCTGCGCCAACAACGAATCGATATCTCGATCGATGCGACGCATCCCTTTGCCGATGGAATTTCCGGGAATGCTGCCGCCGCCGCCACCGCAGTCGGCATCCCTCATTTACAACTCGTCCGTCCGGCATGGGAACCCACCCAAGGAGATCGCTGGATTGACGTTGCCAGTCACGAAGCGGCGGCTGGAATTTTGCCCGGTTTAGCCGAACGGATCTTTCTGAGTATCGGTCGGCAAGAGTTAGAAAAGTACGCTCATCTTAGAGAGCTCTGGTTTCTCATGCGAGCGATCGAGCCACCCCTGCCAGATGCCCCGATGCCGCCGGGAAACTTCCGCGCCGAACGCGGTCCTTTTTCCCTAAACTCAGAAAGAGCGCTCCTGCAAGACTATCGGATTGGGGCGATCGTTAGTAAAAATAGCGGTGGCGATGCCACCTATGCGAAAATTATCGCGGCACGAGAGCTGGGAATTCCCGTGGTGATGGTACGGCGTCCCCCCATGCCGCCGGGAGTGCGGGTGGGGGATGTTGACAGTGCCTTGCGGTGGCTGTCTGGAAAGTTATTAAACTAGCGGAGATGGCGGGTGAAATAATTGAGCAAACCGATAAAAATTCCTAAGACAATGGGGGTGGCAATCATTAAGATTTTCCACATCATCACCCCGGAGTAAAAAGCAGCGATCGTCGCTCCGATGTAGGGAATACCGATAAATAGGGTAAAGGCGATGATGCTAGCTGTATTCCACTGAATATTCGCAGTGGGCATATCGCTGCCTTTAAAATCACTGACTTTAGCGATCTTCGGTCTTTCTCGCCAGCGCATTTGAGGCGCCATTTTTTTAAACTTGTTGGAGGTCAGACCGGACTTGGGTGGGGGTTTGGGCATGGTTGTTGCTCCTGAAGAGGGGAGAGTCGATCTCTCTCGGTTCGATCCTTAATATAGCGAGTCTCACAGATTCGGGAAATCTTCCGGGTTGCTTTCCTCAGCCTAACGGATTGACAACGCGACCCAAAAACAGGACGCTACTGGAGTTGCGATCGTAAATGAAGAAGACAAAGGGGCGATCGACTCGAAAGGTATTGCTCCCACCCCTCGTGACAGCCACCGCCGTCGCTGCTGCGGCTTCCGTCCCTTGTTCGTTGACATCCACAAAGGCTTTGTGAATCACCTGAGAAATTGCTAGATCCGGTTGACCGGTCATTCCCGAAAAATCCGCAGTATTGCCAAACGCCTGCGGCATTCCCATCTCCGAAAGCGTATTTTTCAGTTCAAAGGCAGAAGTCAGCTTAAATCTGGGCAGCCAGACCGATACGGGACTTCCATCCATCATCATCGGCAAATCTCGAGCCGATGATAGCCACGCTTGAAGATTTTCTGGGGTTAATTGCCGTTCCAATGCTGCTAGACCGTCAATCTCTGTGGGTAATAAAATGACCATCGACAGCGTTTCCCCCTCGTAGGGTAACTCCAGCACCTGCAAGCCGTCGAGATCGGCATAGTTCCAATACTCCATCTGGTGCATCATCGGCACTTCGATCGTTTCTGCCGAGGATAAATGAAAGGGTTGATTTTGCGTGGCACTGGCATCAAACGGAACCAGCCAATTGCCTTTGAAGTAGATGGCGTTGGTGAGGACGAGCTGGGTTGACGGATCGATGCTATGTGCTGGGAGTAGATTTTGAATGTTATTTTGCGTCTGTTGTGCAACCCAAGCATTGATGGTTGTTCGAGCGTCTTCTGTGGCGTTGATAAAGTCTACTTCTTGGAGGGGGGCTGCGTAATGCCGTTCGAGTAAGTTGAGAAATTCGGGGAGAAAGCCGTAGTTTTGCTGACCCCACAGGCGGTTAGCGATCGCCAATTCGTAGGTCGAGGTTCCTTCGGGTTCCAAGACTTCAATCAGTTCGGCAAAAGCAGGGTGCAGGCGATCGGATGCTAGCGAAAAGTGCAGCACTCGTTCCATTTCGGCAGCAGTTTCGCCCCTCGCTCCCGCATAGGTCATTGCCAGGGCGTTGGAGATGCTGTAGGGTGAAAAAAATAGATTCCCCTCAGCCGTAGAGAGTTGGCGGTAAAGGTCGCAGGCAAAAGCGGTATTGCCTTCAACGATCGCCGCAACATCGGACGGTCGATCGGCAAGTCTAATGTCGGGTGATATGGCAGAAGCAATACGGGGCAATTCTCCATCGACGGCAACCGCCGCTCCGACACCATTGAGACAAGAGAGCGAACTGGCAAGGGCGATCGCAATACCGATCGACCCACATTTAAGGAGGTTTAGGCAGCTATACATCGGACTGGTAACTGGCGATTAGAAATGGATAAGTCCGTTACTCACAAATGGCGTGCGAACGCCAAAGTCGCGATCCGGTTGCACTTAGCAGATGCCCAAAACAGACTGATGGCAACGTCGAAGGCGATCGAAGAGTTCCAGAATGCCAAAGGAAATCGATCGCTCTTCAGAGATATTACGCACGCGATCGCGTAGATGCATCGAGAGCAACGGTATTGCAAACCCAAGCCACCTGTCAATCGGAATCGGTGACCTACCCAAACTTTTGCTCATCGCACATTCCCTATGAATGTAGCCCAACAGACATCTTCCCTAAAGATGACTCGGCAAGTGGTGCTGGGTTTCCCCATAGGACAAACTTCACGCTAGCTTGTTCTTAGCCTCACATTCGACGCCGATCGTAGTTCTCTCTATCTCTATACTACTGCGGGATTTAGCAAAAGAAGGCAGAAGTCGTGTTTGAGGAAGAGGTTTGTACTCTTGTTTTTTGCGTCTTAATCCTTATGGAGTGTGAGATGGGTACGGGTGCGTTGCGCAACAAAACGCACTGTTGGATTGAATGACTTAAAATGCCTGAATCCATTCTTTGACTTGGTATTCCGTCCAAATGCCATTTTCCCAATACGGATCGGATTCCACGAGTTGGCGGACGGTAGCTTCATTTTCGGCATCGTAAATGCCAAAAACCATCGTCGTATCCTGAGTCGGACCGAGGGTAATCACTTGACCCGCTTCTTTTTGAGCGGCAATACCATCGAGATGAGCTTGGCGGTAGGGTTTGCGCTTTTCGAGAACATCGTCGCAATATTTTCCCCACATGATGTATTTCGGCATCGTTTCTGTCCTTTAAAGGTTTTAGATCGCCGGAAGAATGAATCCAATTCCTAACAGCAAGCCTCCGAAAAAATGGAGGGCAACTGCGATAAACTTACTATTACTGACGAGTTCCGGGCGATCGTGGTATGCCCCAACGTGCTGGCAGAGCTTGACGGCAAAGGGCAGGCTGGCTAAGCTTAACAGCGTCCAACCGGGGAAAATCCCCCCAAGGACGCAAGCGGCTGTCAAACCGTACAAACTACCACTCGATCCCGGTAAAAGCTTCGCTCCAGTTTCCGTTCCCAAGCGGACGATCGGGGATTTTTTCCCCGCTGCTAAATCATCTTCAACTTGGTGAAAATGGGAACAAAAGAGAATTAAACTGGTTGCAATGCCCACAAAAGTAGAAGCGGCAAGAAGCGCCAAAATGGAGGAACGCTCGATCGGCCAAGCTTGGGTTTGACTGTAGTAGGCAGCGGCAACCGCCAGAGGACCGAACGTGATAAAGCAGATAATTTCTCCCAAACCGAGGTAACCCAAACGAAAGGGCGGTCCCTGGTAGGTATACCCTAACGCGCAACACAGCAGAATGATTCCCAAAACCGTCCAATCTTGCTGCCAAACCGCTATTCCTAAAATTCCTGAAATTCCCAGAAGTAAAAAGAGGTTGGCAATCCCAAAAACCAGAGATTGATTTCCCGTTAAATTTACCACGGAATGAGCTTTGTTTTTATCGATTCCCGTATCTGCATCGAACACATCATTGCTGAGGTTTAACCACGCAATAATGAAAATTGCGGAGAGTAAAAACAGGGAAAACGTACCCACTTGAAAGCGATGGGTTTCGGCAATAGCAACAGCGGTTCCTACCCAAATTGGAATGACGGCAACCGTATACATGGGTGGCTTGATTGCCGCCATCCAAAGCTGGGTTTGATTAGATGGAATCGATTGCGGGGTCATGAGACTTTAGGATTGGACTCGCTCTCAACTTCATGGGTCTTGGTCTGCGAAATGGGTTGGGCATTCTCCCTGGGATTCAAAGAACGGGGGCAACCAGCGGGACACCCTTTCCGATTATACCCGTCTGTGGGAATTCTCGATCCCCTAGGGGCGGGGAATCTGTCGGGAATGGCGGAGAGTAATGGTACATTCATAGTTGGGACTCGAGTCCGATGACGGTATTGGCGCGTGAAAGCCTCGATCGCGGCAATTTACAAAAATTTATAATCATCCCAACTTTCTGACTTCATGCCAGTCAAACCCGAGCCAAAAACGCTTTTTCAAGATTGCCAAGAACTGCAACAGTTTTTATTGAGTTGTCGGCAACTCTCTCGGCAGAAACAGCAACCTCAACTGGTCAGTATTTCTTGGGAAGTTCCAAAGCTCGATCCGCTAGCAGTCTTTCAGAAAATTTTTCGAGATGATCGCCTGCATTTTTATTTTGAAAGTCCCAGTCAAGATAGTGCGATTGCGGCGATCGACTCGGAAATCGAACAGTACGCGCGGGGCGCCGATCGGTTTAGCACCTTGCAATCTTTTATCGAATCGTGTTGGGATAATATTTTAACGGTTGGAGATTTAGATTTACCTTTTTCCGGATCTCATTTTTTTTGTGGTTTTACATTTTTCGATCGCCCCTCTCCTTTCAATTCCCTATTTCCTTCAGCGATCGCATTTTTGCCCAAATGGCAAGTGGCTCGACAAGGCGATCGTTCGGTTTTGGTGTTCAATACGGAGATCGATACCGATACAGATATTCCCTTTCTTTGCCACCAAGCCTGGAAAATGTTGGAAACCATTCGCTCGACTCAATCCCGGGTTTCCCAGTCTCCCATGGCAACCGATCTGCAATTCAATTGGCAAGATATCGATCGATTTAAAACCTCAGTTTTGTCGGCGTTAAACTCGATTGAAGCCGATCGATTGCGAAAAATTGTTCTCTCCCATGCTATCGAACTGATCAAACCCATTCCCTTCGATTTATGCGCGTCTTTAGATCGGTTGAGAACCCTCTATCCCGATTGTTATATTTTCTCGTTCGGAAACGGTCGAGGACGCAATTTTATCGGTGCGAGTCCGGAACGATTGCTAAAAATTACCGATCGACAATTGATCGCGGATGCGTTAGCCGGATCGGCGCCTCGCGGGTCTACTCCCTCGGAAGATGCAGCTTTCGCCAACCGCTTGCTATCCAGCCAAAAAGAACAACACGAACATCAAGTCGTTCTCGATTTTATTATCCGCCACCTTTCGAGACTGGGTTTGACCGTAGAACCCACGCCGCCGATGAGATTGCTGCAACTCTCGAATATTCAACATTTGTGGACGCCGATTCAAGCGCGAGTTCCGGCTTGCGTTCGTCCCTTACAAATCGTCTCCCAATTGCATCCCACCCCAGCCGTTGCCGGAGAACCACGAAGCATTGCTTGCGAGGAAATTCGACGGTACGAAGCTTTTGATCGATCTCTCTATGCCGCACCGTTAGGTTGGATCGATCGTCACGGCAACAGCGAATTTATTGTGGGAATTCGATCGGCTTTTCTCGAAGGTTGTCGCGCGCAATTGTACGCTGGCGCCGGGATCGTTTCTGGTTCCGATCCTCAGAAGGAATTGGCGGAAATTCAATTGAAGTTTCAAGCTTTAATTAAAGCGTTGGTGTAGGTAGGGGCGGGTTTAGTTAGACGTTTTGGCAACGATCAAAATTGAATTCCAAAACCCGCCCCTATGACTGCGGAAAAACACGAATGGTGCGTTTCGTTCCTCAACACACTCTACCAATTACCGATTACCGATTACCCATTCCCCAACTTCTTGAGTTCGCTTTGAATATCCACGGCTACTTTGAGGGTTTCGTCGAGGATGCGACCGTACTCGCTGGCTTGCTCGCTGACTTGTAAATGGGGTAAAGCTGTTAAATTGGTGGCAAAAATATGAGGATTGCTATCGATAAACTTCTTGTTTTCTCTCAGAATTCGTTCGGTTTTTAAAGCCCGAATCATATCGTTGCGGGTACATTGAAGAACCTCGATAACTTTTTCACGATCGCTCAAACGCAAGCTGGTATTTCCGGCATCTTCTAGGCGATCATTAATATCAATCGCTTTAATTAGCTTATTATAGTTATAAATTTTATCAAAAATTGTTCTCATGGTTTTGCGAACGAAGAACCATTGAAACACTTCTTTAAAAACTTTCGATTTTTGGCGTTTGACGATCGTCTCGATCGACGATTTGACCAGTAAAGTTGTCAGTTGGCGAGGCGCGTGAGTCACCTCGTACAAGTCGAGACTGTCATCCTCCATCCCCGTAATTTCTTTTAATTCTCGAGAAGTAATATATAATGCTTTTAGATCCGATCGCATCTTGCGTTCACTCTTTCAAGAATTGCTGAAGCTCTACCCAGAAGCGACCCGGTATCGAGCGCGAACTGCTATTAATTTTACCCCACTCGATCGTCGGTCTGTCGATTTAATCTGCAATCGATCGGCGATCGCCATTTCTCGGAGTGGTTATGCCTTCCTCGCCGCCTTCAGAATCACCCTCTCCTTCCCCCCAAATTCGCCAGTGGCAGCATACCGACTCGCCGTTTTTGTGGTCGAATGCCATTGTTGGGTCGCTAATCCTACATTTGTTAATCTTAGTGCCGATCGCTCGCAGTAGAATGGGCGATCGCACCGCTGCGGCAACCGAAAAACTCATCGCCGTCGAAGTCATTTCCTCCCCCACCAGTTCTCCCCCCGAAAGTTTTCCCGAACTGACTGCTCCTCCCAACCCCGCCACCCCGCAACCCCTTCCCCCCGCCGTCGCCAACCAAC
>DVED01000172.1 GCA_015295945.1 Oscillatoriales cyanobacterium M59_W2019_021
AGTTATTATCGCTCTTGACTTCAATGCCATTTTGACCGTTGCTATTGAGCGTATTTTCAGAAATCGTTCCAGTGATGCTAGCAGTCGATGGAATCGTATCCGTACCAAAGCGAATATCGATGCCTTCATCAAAGTTATTGGCGATCGTATTATTTTCGATCGTCACGTTAGCTGAGGCAGCAAGAACCAGACCAATCCCAATACCATCTCCCACGGGAGTTGCTTGACCGTTACCTGTAATGGTATTTCCGGAAATGTCGATCGAGGTGTCACCCCCTGCGAGTCCAATGAGGATGGCATCGTTGTTCCCCCCAGAGATCGTACTATCCGTTACGGTGAGGCTGTGGTTTCCAGTAGAGACGGCAAACGAAATGCCTTGACCGCTAGCTCCCTTCGAGCCAGTAATTTGGGTATTGGTGACGGTTAATCTGCCGTTTTTACTTGCAATTCCAGCACCGCCAATAATTTGGCTGGTGGCATTGAATGTGGTGGCTGTATTGTTAGAAAGAACTGCATTTTCGACGGTAACGATCCCTCCATTATTTAAGATTCCACCGCCTTCATTTGCCGAGCCATTAGAAATGGTCAAGTCTTTAAAGGTCGCATTAATACCACTGGTCACGTTGAAGACACGGAAGCTATTGTTCCCGCTAACCGTCAAACTTCCCGATCCCGGACCGTCAACGGTCATGTTGCGGGTAATATCGGGTAAGGTGCTGTCGAGGGTAATGGTTCCCGATGCGCCATTGAAGGTAATCGTGGGATTGGCAATGGAGGCTGTATTATTTGCCGCAATTATCGCCTGACGCAAAGAACCATCCCCGGTATCGGCGGTATTGGTAACGATGCCGTCGTCGTTGGTCATCGTCAAGGTTGCCGTACTGGTGGTTCCGGCTGTGCCACTGTTGCTGAAGTTGGCAAAGGAAAGGGCGATCGTTTCGTTGGCTTCGATTATAGTGTTATCGCCGAGAATCTCGATCGGCACGATTGTACTCGTTTCTCCGGCAGCAAAACTAATACTAATCGGTCCGGCGGTGAAATCCGTTCCCGCAGTTGCGCCATTGGTGGTTCCGGCTGCGAGTGCGATGTCTACCGTTTCGGCTTGGCTGGTATCCCCCGTCCGATTCACGGTGACGACATTCGTCGTGGCTGTAGCACTACCTTCGTTGACGCTAAAGGTTGCAGCACTAAAGTTGTAGGTGGCTGTTGTGGGGGTAGGAGTGGGATCGGTTCCCGGTGTCGGTTCTGGGGTGGGTTCGGGTTCGGGAGTAGGTTCGGTTCCCGGTGTCGGTTCTGGGGTGGGTTCGGGTTCGGGAGTAGGTTCGGTTCCCGGGATGGGTTCGGGTTCGGGGACGGATGCAGCGTCAATAAAGTCCGACTGCTCTAAGTTGGCAACTCCTTCAACGACGGCTAAAAACTCTCCAGTTTGTCGATTTTGGACGATCATATTTCCGTCTTGCACGGTCAATGTAACGCCATCAAACGTTAGATTTCCGGTGAATTCCAACCGATCTTGACCTTTAACCAGATCGGTGACGACATCGGCATCTGCCAAGGTTGCACCTCCCGTGTCAGGATCGAGTACGAAGATGTCGCTACCGTCGCCTCCAGTCATCGTATCCGATCCCAAATCGCCGTCGAGTCGATCGTTTCCCGCACCGCCGAGAAGAAGATCGCTATCTTTCCCACCGTTTAAGGAGTCATCTCCCTCGCCACCCTCTATGGTGTCCGTTCCGGTATTGCCAAAGAGGCGATCGTTTCCGCCACCCCCTAAGAGCGAATCGTTATCCGCTTCGGGTTCGCTAGAAATCAACAGAGAGCCGCCGACTACGGTGTCATCTCCGAGATCGCCGTTAACTGCGTCATTTCCAAAGTCGCCGAATAGCAGGTCGTTTCCTTCTCCACCTCGGACGTCATCGTCGCCGCGACCGCCGAATAGTACATCTCCTCCAGCATTTCCAGCTAGAAAATCGCCGCCGGAATTGCCAAACATGAGATCGTTGCCGACGAAACCGAAAATGCGATCGTTACCCGCAAAGGCGATCGCCAAATCATCTTCTGGCGATCCATTGAGAAGATCGTTATTTTCCGAACCGAAGAAATTCACCATTTTTAAAAATTGTTGTAAATGGACTCGCTATCAATATTGATTTTTCTCTATAGTCCGTGAGATTCAAGTCGCGATTGAAGTGCGATAAAGTTGACGAAACAAGACGCTTCAACCCAGTTTGAACTTTACGATCTTCTCACAAAAAATCCGATATCGTTTTGAGTTTAAAGTTATGTTACTCAAGCAGACATCAGCCAAAACACGGAAAAATGCAACATCGAGCTTCGGTAGATACACTCGAATTTTTCAAGTTTCAGAACGATTTGTCTATCATTTATCGACCGATCGACTC
>DVED01000048.1 GCA_015295945.1 Oscillatoriales cyanobacterium M59_W2019_021
ACTATAAATGTACGTCGAGACAGAGTAAGACAACCTCGGTTGCTTCCGTCAATGAAACGTAAAGAATCACCGCTCCTTTAGGGCGGTGAGTATGTCAAGCGCGTTTGATTACCCATTCCCCCTCAATCCGATTAGAGATTTCCCAGGGAGATGGCTCGGTTGTTGGCTTCGATGGCTTCGGCATAGCGACCCAATTTTTGCAATGCCGTGCCTTTGTTAATCCAGGCATCCCGGAAGTCGGGTTTGAGTTCGGTGGCTTTGTCCCAACAGGCGATCGCCTCTTCCCACTGGTTGAGTACCCCGTGTGCCAGTCCGCACTGAAACCAGGTATCGCTATCGCCCGGATCGAGGGCTAAGGCTTTTTGCCAAGAAGCGATCGCCTCTTGCCAGCGCCCCAATTTCACCCCGAAGGCAAAGCCTTGATTTGTCCAAGTTTGAGCGTCGTTGGGGTCGAGGGCGAGGGCTTTGTCCCAACTTTCCAGCGCTTCGGGAATGCGTTGCAAGTCGTAGAGGACGTCGCCTTTGTGACTCCACGCCATCGCACTTTCGGGTTCGAGAGCTAAGGCGCGATCATACGAGGAGATGGCTTCTTCCAGGCGATTGAGGTGAACCAGAGAATCCCCGCGACCCACCCAAGCACGGTAGAGGTTGGGGTTGCTTTCTAAGGCGCGATCAAAAGTATCTAACGCCGCTTGGGGGTTATCGGCTTCCAACAGTTCCCACCCCGCCTTCACCGCCAGATCTGCCGCCTCGGCAGAAGCGTCTGCTGTGGTTTGCGGTACAGAAGCTTGCAGGTCTACTTCTTGGGGCGTTAACCCTTCTTTTGCCAGCAAACTCGTACCGATTAACTTCGCCATCTGGGACACTTCGCCTTCCCCCACTGCTCCCAGTTGCAACAATCGGATCGCCAAGTTACGATCGGGCGTTTCCGATTGCTCGAGTTGCGTGCCAAAATGCCGCAACCAACTCGACCACTGGACTTCGGAGGCGCGATCGCTCAATGCCGCAAAAAACCGAGCGACGTGAACTCGTCCCCACCCCTGACTGACCCCGGTGAGTAACTGCATGAAGAAATGCTCGTACTCGCTATCGGTTAAGGGTTGGAGGTTGTGGGAATTCTCGTGGGCGATCGAAAGATTGACTCCACCCGAGTGCTTCTGTTGGCTCCACTTCACCACGATCTCTCCTTATCTCCTGATGATTGACAACATTGCTCGTTCGGACCCCATCTACCCATCGATAACCGCCTCGAATCTCTCTTCTGAATTTTGACACGGCAGGGACTCTCATACCAGTATTGAGATTGGGTGATTTGGTGTTGGGGGTTTGGGGTTTGGGGTTTGGGGTTTGTTAGGGTTTCAGGGGTATTTTTGGAGATGTCTATTACTGATTACCGATTACCGATTACCCATGTCTCACCGCGCAACCAATATTTTAACGTTTTGGTTTGGATCGCCAGACGATCCGAATTTTGGCAAACCCCGCCAAGCTTGGTTTGTTAAAGATTTCGAGTTCGATCGGGCAGTGAGATCGCGCTTTCTCGGCGATTGGGAGTCTGCCGCACGGGGGGAACTGAACGCTTGGAAAGATGCACCCGAGACTTGTTTGGCGTTGATTCTCTTGCTCGACCAATTTCCCCGCAACTTGTTTCGCGATTCGCCCCAAGCTTTTGCGACGGACGCGCAGGCGTTAGAAACGGCGCAATGGGCGATCGATCGCCACTTCGATCGGGCGTTACTCCCGGTGCAGCGTTGGTTTGTCTATCTACCTTTCGAGCATAGCGAAAATTTAGAACACCAGCGCCAGTCGGTTGCCCTGTTCCAACAACTCCAAGACGACCCCGACAGCGCCTCGACGATCGATTACGCCATCCGCCACTCTCAAATTATCGATCGCTTCGGGCGCTTCCCCCACCGCAACGCCATTCTCGGACGGGACAGCACGCCGGAGGAACGGGCATTTCTCCAAGAACCGGGTTCTTCATTTTAACGATTTAAAAAGTCAAAATCTACTGTAGGGGAGAACCATTTGGGCTATAGATCTTAGGTTTTGCCTAGATTTTACTGCCCAAATGCTTCTCCCTTCTTCCCGATTGCTGCTGGGTGGGAAAATTTTTCGCACAATGGAGAAAAGACCCGACCGCGTACAGTCATATCGCATCATGACCAACGCTCCATCTATTCCTTCTGCTTGGCAACAACTGCGAAATCGAGTCCTGACTTGCACCCAAGCGATCGAACTGTTGGTAGACGATTGCGGCATCGTCAATCTCAGTTTGCTCGATCGCGAAGTGGGACACCGTTTTTTTCGGGAATTCCCCGATAAAGATAAGCTTCCCCCCGTCATTCCCCTGCTGCTGTGGCAGAATTGCTTTTATTTAGGCGCTCCGGTCAAACTTTCTCGCGAAACCGTCCAACAATTGAGCGATCGCACCTTTACCGACATCAAAACCATCCCCATCGCCCAAAAAAGCTATAACGCCTGGTATCACACCAAAAATCTCAACCCCAATTTAATTAGTGCCGTTCCCCTAGTCAGTCCCATTACCGGACAGGTGGAAGAAGAAGATATCGGCGAAACCACGCAACTGTTTCTCGATCGCGCCGTCGATCAAATCGGACGCATCAAAACCCTGATTTCCGGCGCCCTTCGCAACCGTGCCAGCGACATTCACCTCGAACCCACCTCAGACGATCGATTGCGCGTTCGCTACCGCATCGACGGCATCCTCCGCGATATTAATTACCACCCTCCCCGCCGAAATTGCCCGCCGGGTGGTGGTGGCACTGAAAGTAATGGCGGATATGGACATTTCCGAAAGTCGCTGTCCCCAGGATGGCAGAATCGGGGAAAAATACGCCACCCAACAGGAAAGCGGCGTCAGTCGGCGATCGAAAAGGTCACGGCAGGATTGACGACGGTGAGCGAAGTCACGCGGGTACTTCACCGCAATGCGTTGCGCCGTCCTTCTTATTGCGTCGATCGTCCCTCCGAAAAATCGGAATCTATTCGGAAAATTGGGTAATACTCCGGCGGAGTCGCTGCGCGAACGGTAGTCGGTAATCGGTATTCTAGGTTATAAAATTAAGTGGAGGCGATCGTGAAACCCGTTCCAATTGCAGCAGAATCAATTCCCGGAACGATGGGGCAAACCATCTATCCCGAACCTTTTGCCGATCGGGTTAAAGGGCGCTTAAAACGCAAACTCGGGGCATTCTTTGGTTTGACGAACTTTGGCGTCAACTTAACCCATCTTTCCCCCGGTGCGGTTTCTGCCCTCGCGCACCATCACTCGAAGCAGGATGAGTTCATTTTTATCCTAGAAGGAACCCCAACTTTAATTCTCGGGGAAGAGGAATTTATATTGCATCCCGGCGAATGTTATGGCTTTAAAGCGGGGACGGGAATTGCCCATCAACTGGTCAATCGCTCGACCGAAATCGTGACGTATTTGGAAATGGGCGATCGCACCGAAGGCGACGAGGTTGAATATCCCCACGACGATCTCAAAGCCACTCAGTTACCCAATGGCGTTTGGAAATTCACTCATCAAGATGGTTGTGAGTATTAATTATGTTTGCAGAAAGAACGAGAAAAAACGAATTTAACTTACATTTACCGATCGATCTACGATCCAAACCAGAAAATCAAGAGAGCGATCGATGGATAAGTTAAGTGGGTATCATCTCTGTCCTAATTTTTACTGAAACGATGTACGGCGTTCACCAGATCGTCTGGAGTTCCAACGTCAATATATTCACCCTGGGTAAAATGAACTCCTCGTACGGTTAAACCTGCGCTTAGGGCTGCCAAAAAAACATCAGTTAAAGTCGTCTCTTCCTGGCTGAGAACTCGATCTGCTAAATAAGTATGCATCAATTCGGTAAATGAAGGTTGCCAACAGGCACATCCCCAGGTATTCATCACATTAGTTTGAGCGGGTTTATCGACAATATCTAAGACTTGACCCGAGGGGCTTAAAGTGACAGGAGAGAGTTTGTAAGGGTTTTCAGTTGAGAAGATTCCTAGGGTAACATCTGCATGGGTTTCTCGATGTTTAGCCAATAACTGGGCAAAGGTATCAGAAGGGGTAAAAATGGTATCTGGCATCCCAAACAATACGGTGCTATTTTTAACCCAGGAATAGGCTCGATCGAGTGTGTAGGGCATCCCCCATAATTTATCCATCAATAAGTAAGCTATCTGCCCTCCGAATTGAGAGCCATCGCTATAATAATCCATGATGTCCCATTTTCCTTTACCCAAGACCATCCAAAGCTTTTGGACACCCGCCTCAAACATATTATCAAGCAAATATTGACTAACAACTTTGGGTCTGAGGTGGATATGACCATCTACTTGGAGTTCGCGAAAACCAATGGGGAACAATTCCTTGCTGCCAGGTAAAGGGGAAATGCGTTTAGCTAACCCGGCTGCTGGGATGAGACCAACTAGTTCTGTCTGTATATCTATGTTAGGAGTCGCGTGTTTCTGATATTAGAGGCTTATGATATCAGCCAAAATAGATTAGCCGTTGTTATAAATAATGAATGAGCAATGAGTAATTCGTATTCAATTTAACGTGACGGGATTCGTCAATATTTGTAAACTAATAGGCAGTGCTTTCCAAATCCAATCCTTGAGAAATACTAACCCTCTCATGAAGCAATTACAAATTGCCGAGCGTGCGTCTTTACTGGCTCACATCTTTTCCATGGCTTTCGGACTGGCGGGATTATTGTTCGTCATTCCCCACCCAGAATTTATCGCCCGTCTTTCCCCGGCGGGAATGAAGCTATTTAGTTGGGGGATGGGACAAGGCGGCGTTGTCTATATTATCTTTGGAGCGATCGCCGTTTCCCTGTTTGCGAGTCGGACACTGGGGTGGCGGACTTGGCTGGCGTTTGCCGTCCCGGCAGTGGGTTTGTCCCTATCAAGCGAACTACTGGGAACGAGTACGGGATTTCCCTTCGGTGCTTACGGCTACCTCAGCGGTTTGGGCTACAAAATCGCCGGATTGGTTCCGTTTACCATTCCCTTGTCTTGGTTTTATATGGGGTTGAGTTGCTATCTCCTCGCTCGTGCGGGGATGGAAGCCACGGGAACCCCGATGTGGGTACGCCGCCTGGGAGCGATCGCCCTAGGTACTATTTTACTCACCGCTTGGGACTTAGTTCTCGATCCGGCAATGAGTCAAACCTCCGTTCCGTTCTGGCAATTCCAAGAGGCGGGGGAATTCTTCGGGATGCCCTATCGCAACCTCACGGGTTGGATGGGAACTGGGGCAGTATTTATGACGGTGGCGACGCTGTTACGTCCCGCGTCCGATTACGTCTTATCCCGCCAGCATCTCGGCTTACCGCTCGTCGTCTATCTAGTGAACTTTGCCTTTGGCGCGACCATTACCTTGGTTTCCTTGGATGCGGGGTTTGTGATTCCCACGTTGTTGAGTATGGCGTTGGGCGTTCTCCCGGCTATTCTGTGCTGGTGGATTGCCGGATCTGCGGAGGACGAAACCGAGGCTCAACAGCCAGAAAAGAGCGATTCTCTCTCGGACATTCCCGCTCCACCCCTAGAGCCGATTGCTAAATAACGTCAGTACGGGTTAAGAAAAACGCTCGATCTCTTCTGGGTTAGGGGTTAGGGCTTAGTAAGCCATGACCGATGACCGTTTTACCGATTACCCATTAGCATTCCTCACCGGAAATTGTCTTAACCCGAACTGACGTTAATTCCGCGCAAAATCTATCAGAATTGGCATTAAGCTTAAACGCGGAAGGAATCAAAAATGTTGGCTTTAGTTTTTCAGCAGCTTCAGCCCCATTTTGATTTTATCGGCGATCGTCTTTTGGGAAACGCAGGTAATCAGACACAGTTGACTGCATTTGAGCGTTTGTTCCCGAATTTCCCGCGCTTTGGCTCCGTACCAAATTTCGCGGGCGCTTTGGGTTTTGATATTGCCGATGACGGGCCAATCGTTGCATAGTTTGACATCGCCGCAGGTATCGATCCAGAAGTTCCGCAGTCCGACGCGGCAAGGCATGACTTCTTTGGGGGCTTTTTCGCCTTGGAAGTGGGGCAAGAAGAGATGCAGCACTTCTTCACTGTTCATGATGGGTGCGCCTTCTTTTTGCATCTCGCTCAGACGATCGATCGTTCGTTCCAACTCGGGGTAATCTTCCTCTTTCATCCACAGTTCATTATAGGTTTCTGGCGTCCACAGGTTGACGGGTTGGAAGTTGACCGCCGTTGCCCCCAGTTGTTGCGCTAACTCGACTAATTCCGGCATCAGGCGGAAATTTAAGCGATTGAAGGTGGGTTTGATCGTAATGGGAAACTTGACGCCTTGTTTTTGTTGCTCTGCACGCAGGTAGCCAATGCCTTTGCAAAGGCGATCGAATAAACCCTTTTGACCGCGCAGATAATCGTGCAGTTCGGCATTGGGTGCATCCAACGACATATTAACGTTAAAAGGACGAGCGGCAACGGTTTTGGCAGCATTTTCCGGAGTCATGCAAAAGCCGTTGGTGGTGACACCGCAGTGGATGCCGTTGTCGCGAGCGAAGGTGAGAATATCGAGAAATCCTTTTTTGATATAAGGTTCGCCGCCGCTAAAGTTCATGGAGAATTCGCCGACAAATTCTTTAATGCTCAAGAGGGCATTTTGCCATTGTTCGATGGTCATTTCCTCTTTATAATGGGCAAGCCGCCAATATTCGCACTGCCGACATTTGACGTTACAGCGTTCGTTGACAATGCCGTAAAATGTTACGGGCTGGGTCATGTCGTACCCTGTTTGAATTCGCAGCGTTTCGGCAACGGCGCTTTGGGTATGCTTGACGCCTAACCGCGATAAAGTAGCAATATCCATGTCTCTTTCTCTCTAAATGACAGGTCTGGTCTGCGATGTTCGCTCGCACATTGTTTCGCTCTGCGAACGATCGACTTATTGCTTACGGATGAGTATAGAAAAGATTTTCTCGGAACGATCGGTTCGACAATACTATCTCTCTGAATATTTATAAAACGAAAGAACTACAAAAACTTATCTTATCCAGTCTAGTGACTTTTGGTAATCGATCTCAAGAATCGGGTAGGATCTTCCGAAATCCATACCCTTCAAGGAATGTAGCTTTAATTTTTATCGACTTTGAGAAAACAATTTCTTGTTTGTCTTTACATAAATATAAGATGCAGGGCGATTTTTGGATGTAAAAATCCGATCGCCCGTAGGGAGTCGCTGACGCGATCATCGAGATTTCGCCCGATTTTTCCCTAAATTGCCCAATTTGCAGGATAATTCGATCGCCGATTGAGGGAGAGATTGCGGTTAAACCATGCGAATCATTGTTGAAGGCTGGCGTTTCGTCCCCCACTCGTTTGCGATCGTCAACCAGTTCCAACTGCTGGAACTCTTGCGGCGATCGAATGTAGAACTGTTCCACCGGGATATGCCGTACTTCGATCCCGAATGGCAGCCGCAACGAGGGTTATTCGCGGCGGTAGAGGAGGATGCCTTGAGTCGGATTCCCACGCCGGATGCCACGTTACCCGCCGATGTCGTCTTGCGAATGTTCATGCCGTATAACCTCAAACCTGCGGCAGCGCGGCGCACTTGCGTGTTTGCCACAACGGAATGGGGCATCGTGCAGAAGTTGATGTTGCAATTGATGGGGGTTCCGGCATTTTGGGACGCGCATCACAACTCCGATACCACGATCGTAACGCCCTCTCATTGGTCGCGGCAGGGGTTTTTGCGCAGCGGTGCCGATCCCGCGCGAGTCGTGGTGGTTCCCCACGGCGTCGATACGCGGGTGTTCCATCCACTACCGGATGCCGAACGCGCGGTACTGCGGCAGCAGCGAGGAGTGGAAGATTGCTTCGTCTTTTTAAATATTGGGGTGATGACGTGGAACAAAGGGGTTCGTCCGCTGCTGAAGGCTTTTGCGGCGGTGGTGGAACGGTATCCTCACGCGCGGTTGATTTTGAAGGGAACGGAAGCCATTCGGCGATCGCGCGATTTCATTTTAGACGCCATTCACGGTATTTTAACTAAGGCGCAAGCGGCGCAAGTTATTCCCCGACTGGCATATATTGGGGAGAATTTATCTTCGGGAGAATTGGCAAAATTGCATCAAATTGCCGATGCGTATATCGCACCGTATTTGGCGGAGGGGTTTAATATACCCGTGTTGGAGGCGGCGGCGTGCGGTTTGCCGATCATTTGTACGCGGGGGGGCGCGACGGATGATTTTACCCGATCGGACTTCGCCTTCTATATTAATAGCGAGTTGAAAACGATGGAAATCGAGCATGAAACGCGCTTTTACTTACATCCCGATTTAGACCATACCATCGAACTGATGGAGAAAATCATCGAAAATTCCGAATTTCGATCGTCCGCTCGCCAGGCGGGTTCTCAATTTATCGCCGCTAACTATACCTGGCACCAAGTGGTCGATCGATTGCTCTTAAGTGTTAGTAGGTAGTGGCTTGGCAAGGTTAAAACTGTAGGGTGTGTTGAGGAACGAAACGCACCTATTTGTTAAAACATAGATTTGCTTGGAGAGGGTTAAGCGAGATTTTGCAGCATAAACCGGCTAGGGTTAAGTTGAGGCGCGATCGCACCCAATGTCTAACGCATTCTCCCTTCTTCAAGTGTATTCGCCCCGATCGACCAATGCCAAACCCGAACCACGACAGCCCCTAACTCTTTTCCAAAGGATTACAGTCGGTCGGGAAATTCCGAGAGGGCGACGGTGCGGTGGAACGGGTAACCAGTTCGATCGTTCCGTCGGGATGGCGTATCCAACTATTGGCTTCTACCAAGGATCGCACAGGTGACGAGACTTCCGGTGCGGTTTCCACCATTTCCCCGCTAAACTCCGACAGATCCCGGAGATCCGCCCAAGTGCGGCGGCTGCGGAGGGGGCGGTTGGGGTTGGCGGGAACCCCACCTCGTCCGGTGGCGACGAATTCGCTATCTGCCGTCCACTGGCACCCGGCAATGACTTGTTGTGCGGGATCGATCAGTTCAGCAGAGAAGTTGACCAAGCTGTCACTGGGATCGACTTCGGGATTGGTGATGGTGACAACACCATTAACACCAAACTGGGAACTAGCGGTGATGCGGCTGTCGGGGGAGGCGAACAATCCTGAAGTGGTAATCTGGATGTTGCCGCCCGCACCTTGGACGGCGTTAGCGGTGATGCGGCTATTGTCCAGGAGGGCGATGGTATCGGAGTCGATGGTGATGTTGCCGCCATCTCCCGTACCGCCAGCTTCGGCAGTAATCTGACTTCTGCCGCGAAGCTGTAAGTTAGGTGCGTTTAACCTCAGCGATCCTCCTTCCCCGGAAATCGTCGCAGCCGTAATCTTGCCTCGATTATCGAGCAAAATCGAGTCAGCATCGATCGCCAAATTGCCAGCGTTTCCCGTCCCTTCGTGTTCGACGCTGATTCTACCCCCATTGGTCACGCGAAGCTGGGGCGTGTCGATCGTCAAATTTCCCGAAGCACCAGTCGGAGCGGGAGGCAGTCCGAAAACCCGTCGGGTAATTTCGGAAGCCAGCGTGCCGGTAGCATCGATCGCGCTGGGTAACGGGGGATTCTCCGAGCCAATACCGTCTATCTCGATCGATTCAGAAGCCCGAACGATTAAGTTTCCTGCCGAACCTCGAGATCAGGTTGCCGCATTAATTCGTCCTCCGCCGCGAACCGAAAGCCGAGAAGTATCGATCGTCAAATTCCCGGCATCGCCATCCCCCAGGGTCACCACACCGATAAAGCTGATCGATCCCGTCTCCGGTCTCGACCCGACCACATCGATCGATTCTGCGTCGATAGTAACATTGCCGCCCAAACCCGCGCTAAAGCTCGCCGCAGTAATCGACGCCGTATCCTGAATTTTTAGTTGCCCGGTGGAAACGGCGATATCCCCGGTATTGCCCGCTCCAAAGGTGCGAACTTGGATCCTACTGCGGGTGAGTTCCAACGCCTCCGAGGTATCGATCTCGATATTTCCCGCCGCTCCAGTGCCGCTGGTCATCGCGAAAACTGCAAACCTGTCTTGCAGGGTCAAACGTCTTGCCGAGACGGCAATCCCGCCACCGTTACCCGTGCCGGTTGCCAAATTGACCACTCCAGAACTGTTCGGACTTCCCGGCGTTTCCTGGCGCATTTCGACGGTATCCGAAGCCTGGATGGCGATGTTTCCCGAGGGCTGAGTGCCTTGATTTTGAATCAAGACTAACGAGTTTTGCAGCAAAATGCGATCGCCTTGAAGTCCAATGGAACCGCCGCCATTGAGGAGAGACAATTCGCCGATATTGTCGGGACTGCTAGCATCGAGTGCCGACCTGCCAACGAGTTGCAGATTGCCCAACTCTTGTGCATTGTCGTACCCGAAACGCCAACCCCCATCGGCGTAATTGAGGGTGACACGTCCTCGGACAACGCTCCCCACTTCGATGTGTCCGGCTTCGGCGGTTAAAATCCCTCCATCGAAGAAAACACCATCGCCGATTAACGCCACGGTGTTACCCGTCCCGACTTGCAAACCTCTGGGACTCTGGCTACGATCGAATTGGGTCAAGTTAACACTGCTGTTGGGGGTCAACTCGTGACTGGTTCCCCTAACTTGAATCGCGCCGGGATTCGTCCCCATCTGCAACCCCACGGGAACGTTAATCGTCAACAACGGCGGCGCATTCGCTTCCGTGGCACTGAAAACACTCCCATCCTGAAACACCACGTTGTCGGCGGTACTACCCAGGAACGACCCGCCGATATCCAACCGCGCATTGGGTCCGAAGACGATGCCGTTGGGATTGAGCAGAAATAAACTCGCCCCAC
>DVED01000008.1 GCA_015295945.1 Oscillatoriales cyanobacterium M59_W2019_021
CGACTCCCACGGGGAGTATCGCGTCAGCGACTCCCACGGGGAGTATCGCGTCAGCGACTCCCACGGGGAGTATCGCCCCATCTAACCCAGCCAATACATTTTTCTCAAGCCCACTTCCAAAAAGAGTGGGCTTTCGCTTATACTTCGATTATTGAGGAAGACAATTGTCGCGATCAGTCTCTCAACTTGACGATCGAAAATTACAAAAGTTTTGCCAGACCCGGTTTCTTTGAGGAACCGGGTTTCTCTAGTTCTCAGGATCGATTGTACAGCCGTTGCTAGACCCGTTAGGACAAAAGCAAAAGCTAAAATCTTTACCAATCGGTCTTCTACCCTTCGGGTTCACCAGTTCCTCTACTTGGGGAAACCCCAAGACCGGACTGGTTCACCTTCTGCCTTCTGCCTTTTGCTATAGATTGCCAATCTACCCAGGATTTTTAACGATGGATGTCTTGCTCAAATCGCCAATTTTTGGCTTTACCATTGGGCTTTTGGCGATCTTAACCGTTCCTCCTATTTTTGAAAGATTTCGGCTTCCGGGTTTAATTGGCTTGTTAGTTGCCGGAGTCGCACTCGGTCCGGATGGATTGGAACTTCTCGATGCTGAATCCGACCAAATGCAACTATTATCCGATATCGGCAAAATCTTTTTAATGTTCGTTGCGGGTCTGGAAATCGATCTGGAAGATTTTCGCAAGAAAAAAGATCGATCGCTAACTTTTGGACTCGCAACATTTTGCATTCCCATGATTTTTGGGACGGCGATCGGATTGAGTTTTGGGTTAGGATTAAATGCCTCGATTTTAGTGGGTTCTCTGCTGGCTTCCCATACCCTTTTAGCTTTTCCGATCGTCACCCGTTTGGGAATTGCAACCAACGAAGCGATTACTGCCACCGTCGGCGCGACCATTTTTACCGATATTTCTGCTTTGTTAGTTCTCGCCATTTGTATTTCCATTCATGCTGGGGAATTTTCGGTTGCGGGTTTAGCATTTCAATTGGGATCTTTGGGCGTGTATTCGGCGATCGTACTGTTAGGATTTGATTGGGCTGGAAAACAGTATTTTCGCCGTACGGGAAATGAAGAAAGCAATCAATTTTTATTCGTTTTACTGGCTGTTTTTCTCGCTTCTGTTGGCGCGCAACTGATTAATGTCGATAAAATTATCGGCGCGTTTCTTGCCGGGTTGGCGGTGAACGACGTGGTCGGTCGCAGTCCGGTGAAAGAAAAAGTGGAATTTATTGGCAGTACTTTATTTATTCCCTTTTTCTTTGTGGATATGGGGTTGCTGTTGAGCGTGTCTAGTTTTGTCAAGACGCTGACTACAAAATTGGGTTTAACTGTCGCGATCGTCCTAGGTTTAATTATTAGTAAATTTTTGGCAGCACTTGTTACCAAATGGATCTATCGATATAACTGGGACGAGTTGATTTGTATGTGGTCGCTGTCCTTGCCTCAAGTGGCTGCCACCTTAGCTGCAACCCTCGTCGGCGTGCAAGCAGGTTTGCTGGACGAGTCGATCTTTAATGCTGTAATTGTCTTAATGTTTGTGACATCCGTTCTCGGACCGGTCTTGACGGCAAAATATGCGACCAACTTGGTGGTTGGAGATCTCGAAAGCGATCGCGACTCAGACAATGGGTTAGAGATAGACGAAGAACCCGCATCAGACCCCAAACATCCTTTTACCGTTGTCGTTCCCGTTTACAATCCGAAAACCCAACGATATTTAATCGAAATGGCAGCGTTACTCGCGCGTCACGAACAGGGAATTCTCGTCCCCGTTTCGATCGCCAAATCGCAAATTCATATGGACGATCTCCAACTCGATCGCTCCCTCAAAAGAAGTCGAATTTTACTGAAACGTGCCGTCAAAATCGGAAAAGAATTTAAAATTGAAGCTCAACCGATTGTCAGAATTGATGATGGCGTTGCGTTGGGGATTGCGCGAGCGTCTCGAGAACAAAATGCCAATTTAATTATCATGGGTTGGAGTCCGATCGCCAATTTGCGATCGCGCATTTTTGGCAGCGTCATCGATAGCGTCTTTTTATCCTCACACTGTCCCGTTGCCGTGTTGCGATTACGCCAAGATCCCATGAACTTGAAGAATATTTTAGTGCCGATCGAAAATCTCACCCGCAAAGATTTACCCACGGTTTGGTTTGCCCGAATTTTTGCCGATACCAATTCCGCCTCGGTGACTTTATTGCACGTTTACAATCATCACGCTTCCGCCGAGCAAATTGCTAGTTACGAATCGGCATTGTCGGAACTGGCAGCACGCAGTCCGCTCTCCATCGAGTGGAAAATTCAAACACTCTATCATCCCGATATCGCTCGCGGAATTCTCAACGCTGCCGGCAATTACGATTTGGTGGTGTTGCGATCGATGCGCCGTCGCACTGCCGGAGGATTTGCCGTCAGCGACGTCACTACCGAAGTGCTTAAAGAATTGAACGGATCGGTGGTTTTGTTTGGCGAACCGTCTTTATGATGCTGGACGAACGGGTAGACCTATGTTTTGTTGAACTCGTGCGATTCGATCGATAACGCACCCATTTGCCAGTCCAGTCGAGGATGTCGATCGATCGCGTCAGCGACTCCCACGGGGAGTATCGCCCCATTCTTGCTTCTGGAGTGTAATCTATAGAAGACGTACTCATGAATGCTTCCAGTGGCAGTGTCTGTAGAACCATCCCGGCAATCGAATCGTTTGGGTTTTAAAGTTAAATCCTTACTCTGTCTTTCCCTCGTTGTCGGTGCGGGTCTGTGGTTTGGCTATCGATTTCTCAGAGCGCAGCTTCTACAACCCCAAGCCTTGTTAGTCTTAGGCGGATCGCCGCGGCGGGAGGTTTTTGCAGCCCAATTCGCCCGATCGAACCCCGACTTAGAAATCTGGATTTCGGGCGGCAGCAATCCGGAGTATTCCGAGTGGGTGTTTGCCGAAGCGGGGGTCGATCTCGATCGCCTGCATCTGGACTACCAAGCGGTGGATACCGTCACCAACTTCACCACCTTAGTAGACGAATTCAAAGCCCGAGGCATCGAGAGTATCTATCTGGTCACCTCCGACGACCATATGCGCCGTGCTTGCGTCATCGGCGAGATCGTCCTCGGCAGTCGCGGCATCAGTTTCAAGCCAATTTCCGTCCCCTCCGGACGCGAACCCGAACCGGCTATCAAAGCCATTCGCGATGGGGCGCGATCGATTTTGTGGGTGATTGCGGGTCGTAGCGGCTCGACGTTCAAGCCAACGGTGAGCGCTCAGCCGGACGAGTTTTGAGCGGTGGCTCGTGGGTTATTCTCGTTCTGGCGACGGCTGCGATAACTGCAAGCGATAGCGATATAAAGCAACGGGGCGTTCGCGCAGCGACGACCTAGGAGTATCGCTGGCTTTAAAGTAGTTGGGATCTTGCGGCGACAAATAAATCGCGGTCATTTGTTCGGCTTCGATTTCCGTCGGCGAAACTCGGCGATAGGCGGTGGTGGATTCGGCTTGGTTGAAGTAAATTTGCGACGAACTGCGGAAGACTTGGTTGAAGAGTTCGGTGGCGACGAATCGATCGGGATCGGGGGTTTCGCGGTGGCGTCCGGAGACGATCGATATCAGTTGGCGATCGCCCCGCAACGCGGTAATCTGTCGGTTGGGATCGTCGGGATCGACTTGTACGGAGACAACGGCATCTCCCAGGTACGATCGGGCGATATTCAACCCATTAAAGGCGCGATCGGCAACAATAGGGGGAGACTCAGCAACGGGTTGGGCTATGGGAAAGGTCGATCGCACTCGCGGTGGGGAAGCTGGCGGTCCGAAGCGAACCTCAAACGACATCGGTCGATCAAGATATTGACGATTCCCCTCAAACCCCGGCGTCACCACTTCCGGCGCCAACGGTGCGGACATCTCCACCAGCGTACTCGTCACCGTCCAGGTTCCCGCCATCCATTCGGGGTACGCCAAATCGCCGCGTGCCGCTTCCACCGGGGGTTTGCCATCCCAGTTGGGAAATTGCGCCATTCGCTCGACCAGAGAACTGGCAAAGGCGGCGGGACTCCACAACAGCACCCACAGGCAAAGCATTGCTAGCACTACCCAGAAACCGTTCCTCACTCGCGCGATCATCCTAGTTACCATCCTGTTTGCCTTAAATCGAAGCGACCGATCGCCGTTTTTCTCCTAGGGTTTCGAGATCGGCAGCGTGCAACCTCCCGAGATCGAGCGTCCAGCAGCGATCGGCAATCTCCAGCAAATCCCCAGCATCGTGCGTCACCACCAACAAACTCCAATGCTGTTTCAACTTCGCCAGCAAATTCACCAACTGCCGCTTCATCGACCAATCCAAACCCGCTGTCGGCTCGTCTAACAGCAGGATTTGCGGCTGGCGGATGAGTTGCACGGCCAGTGCCAACCGTCGCTGCTGTCCGCCACTGAGCGCGTAAGGAGAAGCATTCAGCCCTAAATGGTCTAACCCCACCTCTGCCAGCGCCTCGTTAACCCGATCTCCATCGAGTTCCGGGTGTCCCAACCGCAGTTCTTCCAACAGCGTGCTGCCGCAAAAGTGGCGTTCGGGAAACTGAAACACCAAACCGCTCAATTGTCGCAATTGTTCGGGCAGCAGTTCCCGTTCCCGCCACTGAATCTGACCCTTCGTTTTCTCGACTAAACCCGCTAAGATTTCCAATAAGGTACTTTTTCCCGAACCACTCGGTCCGACGACTAAGGTGAGTTGTTGCGGCGCGATTTCCAGGGTAATGTTCTGCAAAATTGCCGTAGGACTGGCGGTCGGGTGATACTTTAAATTGTTCAGGTATAACATTCAAATTGGGGAACAGACGTTTGAATTGTAAAGATGGAGCCGTCGCCAAAGTCCGACGAAAGACCGATCTTCCTTCATTGTATTCTGACCGACATCCGGAAAAGGTGCGAGGCTAAGGGTATTCAAAACTAGGAGACATCCCCAACTCAGACCGATCGCGGAGCGACTCCCCAGGAGGATCGAAGATACGAGGATGTCGATCGATGTTAAGCTCAAACCTGGAGGCGATCGAGCGTGCATATGGAATTGGACGTCAGAAAATTCTTTCAAGTCACCAGTCCTAGCCGACCGTTAGATATCGAAAATGAGGACGATCGCAAGTACTATATCGATTTCTCGTCCATTCGCGGCGGTCCGGTGGTGGAGGAATTGCGCGATCGCATCACCTTCTTTTCCCCAGACGAACCCACCTGTCAGTTATTTACCGGACATATCGGCTGCGGCAAATCGACGGAACTGCGCCGTTTGGAGTCGGAACTGAAGCACGAGGGGTTCCACGTCGTTTACTTCGAGTCTTCCCAAGATCTGGAAATGGGAGATGTAGATATTGGGGATATTTTACTGGCGATCGCCCGTCGCGTCAGCGAAAGCCTGATGGCACTGGACGAACAAATTAAGCTCGAACAACCCAAAGGATTGCAAAATCTCCTCCGAGGCGCGTTCAAACTCCTGCAAACGGAAATCGACCTCTCGGCAGAAGCGTCCCTTCCCGGCATCGGCACGGTTTCGGCGAGTACGGAAGGTAACTTCTCGGCAGAAGTGGGCATTCCCGGCATCGGTCAAGTCACGGCCAACAATGAAGAAGGGGTGTCGTTCGTGGCACTGGGAATCGGGAAAATCGCCGCCAAAACCCGCAACAGTACCGATCTGCGCAGCAAACTGCGAGAATACCTCGAACCGCGCACCACCAATATTATCGATGCCATCAATCACGAACTGATCGAACCCGCTCGCGAAAAACTCAAACAAGTTGGGAAAAAAGGATTGGCGGTCATTGTTGACAATCTCGATCGGGTGTGGAGCAAACCGACGGCGTGGGGACGCAGCCAACCGGAATATTTATTTATCGATCGCGGCGAACAGTTGCGCCAACTCAACTGTCATGTCGTCTACACCATGCCGCTGGCGTTGATTTTCTCCAACGAATTCAGCCGCCTCACCAGTCGCTTCGGTGCCGATCCCATCGTCCTGCCGATGATTCCAGTGGTTCAACGAGATGGTAGCACCTTTGAGGAAGGGATGGCACTGCTGCGCCAAATGGTTCTCGCTCGTGCCTTTCCCGACCTTTCCCCCGAAGAACGCCTCCAGAATCAGTCGATCGTTTTCGATCGCCCCGAAACCCTGGATCTCCTCTGTCGCATGAGTGGGGGTCACGTCCGCGAAATTCTCCGCTTGCTCAATGATTGGATCGTCAAAGACCGCAAACTTCCCCTCTCCCGTCGGGGATTGGAGGAAGTTCTCAAACAAAAACGCAATCAAATGACCTTAGCTATTGACGACGATGAATGGGAGTTGCTGCGTCAGGTCAAACAACGCTTGCAAGTCATCGGCGATCGGGGTTACGAAGTCCTCATTCGCAGTATGTTCGTCTACGAATATCGCGATGGTGAAGGCTCCTGGTTCGATGTCAATCCCATTTTAGCCACCTCTGGGAAGTTGTAGATCGCGTCGGTACGGGAGACGACAGATTCTGGGCAAAGTGAGCTTTCTTGAGCTGTCTTGAGCAGGGGGAGCAGGGGAAGAAGATGCGTGCCAATGATAAATGACAAACCCCAAACCCCAAACACCTATTCGATTACTTCCACCCAGCACGATCCATAATTTGCAGGGCTTCTGCGTTATTTTTGCCCACCACTCCGGCATTGACATCATCTTCCTTAAACGGAACGTATTGTTCCAAGAAGGGATTGTCGAGCTTGGCGCCTTCGACGACGGGAAACTCGTTATTTCCTTTGGCGAAAATTGTTTGCGCTTCCGGGGTGACTAAATACTCGAGAAATGCGATCGCGTTTTCCTTGTGGGGGGCAGTGACAACCACACCCGCACCGCTAATATTGACGTGGGTTCCCCGATCGCCCTGGTTGGGGAAAAACAAGCCGATTTTTTCCACGACGGCTCGATCTTCGGGATCGTCGGAATTAGCGAGACGAGCGACGTAATAACTATTGACGATCGCCAAATCGGCAACTCCTTCGGCAACGGATTTGATTTGACTGACGTCGTTGCCTTCCGGGGGACGGGCGAAGTTGGCAACCAGACCTTTGACCCATTCTTCTGTCTGTTCGGCGCCCTTTTCTGCCAAAATTGCGCCGACGAGGGATTGATTGTAAATATTACTCGACGATCGGACGATGATGCGTCCTTTCCACTTGGGATTGGCTAAATCTTCGTAGGTGGACAATTCTGCCGGATCGACTTTTTCTTGATTGTAGATAATCACCCGCGCCCGTTTGGACAACCCAAACCAACGACCTTCGGGATCGCGCAGGTATTCCGGCACTTTGGATTCGAGAATTTCCGACTCGATCGGTTGCAAAATTCCCGCTTCTTGTGCCCGCCAGAGCCGTCCGGCATCGACGGTGATAAAGACATCTGCCGGACTGTTTGCCGCTTCGGATTTAATCCGTTCGATCAGTTCGTCTTCTTTACCTTCAACTAAATTGACTTGAATTCCTGTTTCTTTCGTAAAGTTGTCGTACAGCACCCGATCGGTGTCGTAGTGACGGGCGGAGTACAGGTTGACGACATTTTCGCCTCGAGGTGCAGCCGGACTGTTCTGTGCTGCGGGTTCGGACGGCGGTTGCTGGCTGGCACAACCGATCGCCAAAACTAGGCTGGCAGTGGCTAGGAACAGGTATTTAATCCATTTCATATTGATCGAATCAGCTTGATAGAGTCTACAGGGATTTTCTCAATTTCGCGTGGGTCTCAATCGGAAGTGCAGAGGCGCACAACCCAAGACTGGCGGGTCTGACGACCGAAAGAGTTCGATCGCCCTCCACTCATTAATGAAATTAATTCTTAGTTATTTTAGAGCAATACTGCAACTAATTACTAATTACGGGTCGCAGATCGGGAAAATTCTCAGTTGGAGATCGCTTACTCTGGGGAAATGGCAAGGGAAACCCGATCGCCCCCGACGGCTCGCATTTGTCCCAAAAGCTGAATCACTCGTTCGTAGGGCAATTGGCGATCGGCTTTCAGCAAGATGTTTTCGGTTGGGTTCGCCTGGAGGTAGGCAGTAATTTCTGCTTCTAACCGATCGGGCGCGATTTGGCGATCGCCCAACCAAATCCGCCCTTGGGCATCTAACACCACGATCGATGCCGGACTCGTCGTCGCGACGTTCCCTCCCGAGCTTACCCCCGGTAGTTGCACGTCTACTGCCGACTGCTGGCGGGTGAGCGTCATTGAAACAACGATGAAAAATGCCAGAATGCTCATCAGTACGTCCATCATGGGGACGAGTTGGATCTCGGGCATTGGGGTGGTCTGGCGTCGGCGAGCTTTAAAGCCCATGTCAGAATGTGGTAACGGGGGATGTTTAGGATTTTAGCTCGCGAGTTGGCACAGGGGTGTGGGCAACCCAAGGTAAATTGATTAATGTACGATAAGTAGTCATAGCTACGCCCTATAAATAGAATATCACAAGCTGAAACCCCTGTAAATCCGTTCTCTAAATGACTCTATTCTCAATTAATAAAGGGATTTTGAGGCAAGTTTGGGTTGTGCTTCGACTTCAAGAACAAATTTTACGGAACCAACCCCAAATGACCAATGACCAAGGACCAATTCAATCGATCTCTTCCTGTAATTGCGTCGCCACTCGCTCTCCAAACTCAGTATCGGTGTTAGCAAGCGCCAGCAGTTTCAGGTATTCCGACTGGGTTAACCCGGCATTTTCGATGATGGCGATCGCCTCGGCAGCAATTTCCCCTTCTAGCCGTTGGGACTCCGCCGCCGTTTCTGCTGCGTGTAACTGAGCTTCGCGCCGTCCTAGCAAAGCTAGCACCTGCACGTAGGCGCTGACGAACTGACGGATTTTTTCCGAGGAAATGGTGTTGGCATCGAGAGAAATCGATGTGGGTGATAAAGAGTCAAGTGCCTCTGGCGGTGGGGTTCCAGAAGAATCTTCGAGGCGGGAATCGGCGAGGGCCCATTGCGGATACCCTCCCCACGCGAAGACCAATACGAGCAGCAAGGCGAGTGTGTAAACGACTCCCTGGCAGTGCTGCCAGAAGGAGCGATCCCTCAGATCGAATCTATAGACTTTCGGCAATGTCTTCCGTGTCATGAGTATTATTTTAGAATGAGTAGATATACAGATATAGGGGGAAGTTATGGTAGACAATGAGTACCCTGGCAAAGAGCTTCTATCAGACCGGGAACTACAGGTGATCGAACTTGTGGCTGCGGGCTTGACCAATCAGGAAATTGCCGAATCCTTGGAAATTAGCAAGCGCACGGTAGACAATCACATTAGCAATATTCTCAATAAAACACCACCGAACAATCGAGTGGCTCTGGTTCGCTGGGCCCTGCAGTGGGGTAAAGTTTGTCTCGAGGGAGTCAATTGCTGTCCGCTACCCCAACCCAACTTGCCACCCGATGCCGCAGACATCGAGCAGAAGGTTTCGTAATGGCAGAGCGTCAGGAAACGGGATCGACGGCTACCGATCGGCAGCACCTATGCTGTCCGGGATTGCCGCTAGCGGTGTATCGGGAAGTTGCCGCCCATTTGCGCCAAGTGGATGGGGTGGACACTGCGTTAACCGAGCAATCTTCCGAGCAATTCGATTACGCGCACAGTCAGGTGGGAGCGCTATTGATTCAATATCCTCCCCATGCCGATGAAAAACTACGGGAACGGGTTGATCGAATTTTGGCGTATTATGGCGATCGCTATGGAGAGTGGTTAGTGGTTGGTGGGTAGGGAGTGCCACCGGAACGAAACGCACCGCTTTGGTTATTTGGGGTTTGGGGTTTGTCATCGGTCATTTGTCATTGACAAACATAATTCTCCCCCAGTTCCTTCTGCCTTCTGCCCTCTGCCTTCTGCCTTCTGTAACTCCTGAACTCCTAAAAACATGGGTACGATTCAAGCTATACGAGGAACGCGAGATATTTTGCCAGAGGAAGTCACCTACTGGCAAACCGTCGAGGCAACGGCGCGGCAGATTTTGAACGATGCGGCGTATCGAGAGATTCGGACGCCGATTTTCGAGCAAACGGAGCTATTCGAGCGCGGCATTGGGGAAGCGACCGATGTGGTCGGTAAAGAAATGTATACATTTGCTGATCGCGGAGATCGATCGATAACCTTGCGTCCGGAAGGCACGGCGGGAGTGGTGCGATCGTTCGTCGAGCGCAAACTGTTTGGTGCGGGGAACGTCCAGCGCTTGTGGTACACCGGTCCGATGTTTCGCTACGAACGACCGCAAGCGGGACGACAGCGCCAGTTTCACCAAATTGGGGTCGAAGTTCTCGGTAGTGGAGATCCTCGTGCTGACGTTGAAGTTATTGCCATCGCCACGGATATTTTCCGCGCCTTGGGATTGCAAAACTTGCGCCTCGATCTCAATTCCGTCGGCAATAGCGAAGATCGCGATCGCTATCGCCGCGTGCTGATCGACTATCTCACCCCCTACAAAGCTGAGTTAGATGCCGATTCCCAAGAGCGACTCGATCGCAATCCCCTGCGAATTTTGGATAGTAAAGACCCGCGCACCCAGGAAATCGTTGCCGATGCTCCCAGTATTTTGGAGTATCTGGGGGACGCCTCGAAAGCTCACTTCGATCGCGCCTGCCAACTCCTCACCGATTTAGACATCCCTTACCAACTCAATCCCCGCCTAGTTCGCGGATTGGATTATTATACCCACACCGCCTTTGAAATCATTTCCGACGATCTCGGCGCGCAAGCAACGGTTTGTGGCGGCGGACGCTACGACGGACTCGTGGAACAATTGGGGGGACCTTCAACTCCGGCAGTGGGTTGGGCGATCGGTTTGGAGCGGTTGATTCTATTGTTACAACAACTTCACGATCTTCAGACCCCGCCGCTCGATTTTTACGTAGTATCTCGGGGAACCCTCGCCGAATCCCAAGCCCTCGGTTTAGCTCGCGGGTTGCGTCACAACGGCTTCAGCGTTGAGTTAGACTTAAGTGGCAGCGCTTTTGGCAAACAGTTCAAACGCGCCGATCGCAGTGGAGCCGTTGCCTGTTTGGTATTAGGCGAATCCGAAGCCGCAGCCGAAACTGTTAACTTGAAATGGTTGGCAACTGGAGAACAAGAAACGATCGCCCAAGTAGATTTGCGATCGATGGCTTCCCAGTTGCGCCACCAACTCCAAAAGCACCGCAGCGATCAATCCCCAACCGTCAAATCCTCGGCATCGTCGGTGTAAACCGGATACCCAAAACTGCAAGCGCAAGCATTTCCCCCCGGTGTATCTGAGGGAGGTCAATACTCACATCCTTGGGAGCGAAATCGATGTATTGCCCGATGCAACTGGATTGCCAGGTCATGACTGGGGTCATTCATAACTGCCCCAACCTCTCGGAGTGTCTGCGCAACTCTCCGCTCAGGCGCGTGGATGCCTTGCGGCTGTATTTCCAAAATTTGGGCGTCCAACCGGAATCTTCTCCTGACTCGCTGTACGCGGATCTCTGTCCGTCTGCCACGTTGGCATCTCCCTACGCACCCGCATTTTCTTACAATCGGGATAGCCCAACCCGCGATCGCATTCTCTTCGGCTGCGAAATCGATTGGGAGCGGCAACCCGGCGGCATCAAGCGGTTTGAAGGCGTCTCTCTCTCAACTCCAGCAACTCGTCGATGGGGGTTTTGCCAATCCCCAAGAACGACATAATTTTGCCCCGTCGATTGCGGCTGTCATGGAATTCGTGCGAACTCAAGCGCACTGTGGCGTTGCGTTTACCTTTGAAGGATATGCCATTCATCCCTGGCGAGATGATTATCGCGTTAGTATAGACGGAATCTCCGCTCGTGGGGATTGTTTGAGTGGGGCGATGGTTGCGTTTCGAGAATTGGCTCGTCATGCGGACGAACTCACGATCGAGTCTGACTATTTACGTGCCTGGTGGGATTGAGAGGAGCTAAAGGTGAAGACAACTGTTAATTTTAATCCCCCGATCGTCCGACTCAAACATCAGTAAAATTACCGATATTTTGGATAAAATACTAAAAAACTTAGGGGTAAACACTGATAATTTTTGAATACAAATTCGATCGAAATCTTAAGTTTAAAATTTGATCGCAGTCAGTAAATATACGGTATTATGATTGATATCTAAGATCTAAACTAAACAACACAATTAAAACGCGGTTAAGTTAGCTCGCTCTCAGCGATTGAGTGTGGCAGACTCTCTCGGAAACCTCGTCATTTCGGGGTTTTGACGAAACTCGCCAGCCAGAGGATGGCATTGTAAGATTCGGCGCAATCGCGCGACTCTTGTCACCCAACTTACACTCAAACAACTGGAGAATTTGGGGAGTCTCGATCCGGGTGCAAATGAAGATCTGCTTCCTAAACTTAAGCTACGGTAAACCTTTGTCAATTTGTTTGGAGGGCAAGCCCCCGAACGCCCAATCGATTTCAGTTATCTCTGCGTACTGCATTTCCTTCTTGTCTCGCCTAAGCGTTCATTTCAGATTGCCTACAGCCGAGTTCTGTCAAACGTCCTATGAGTTTTCCCCAAAATACCATCGAAATTTTCGGGTATCACCAATGGTTGATTGCCATTGAAACCCTCCGAGGCGGATTTACTTTTACTGCCACCTCCACCCAATCTCAGATGACCATTGGTTCTGAAATCGATACCATTTGTTCTAGTATCGCCAGCGCTCGCGCCAAAGCCAAAGCTACGGTCGAATGGGCGAATACGTTGGAATGGGGACACGATGCTATTTACGAATAATGGTATGGTTATTGGTTATTATCTCCCCAACTCCTGTAACTCCTGCAAACACGAGTTATCGCTCTCTGCTGTGCGTTCTCAAAGCACCGCGCGTGACGCCCAATCGGTTTTGCAATTTTAAGTCTCGCCATAGTTGAGAACCCGAGATTTTGCCTTGCAGAAGTTGGCGATAGCAATCGAGGGTCGCGGCAATTTCTGTTGGGGTTTCGCGGACAAATTCCAGGCGGAAATCCCGAATGCCCAGTTCGAGCAGATGGGGAACGTATTCGGCTCCGGTTTGGGCAACGCCGTTAAACACCGTATTCCGACATCCCGCATCCGCTTGCAAGATGTGTTCCGTCCCGATGCGATCGCGCAATTTCACTTCGTATTTCTCGCACGGACGCCCGCAATTGGTATAATCAGTTCCCGCCGAAAGAAACGCGCAAAATACGCAGTGTTCCATATGAAACATGGGCATATGCTGGTGAATCGTCACCTCGAACCACTGCGGCGGACAACTGACGAGTAAATCTTCGAGTTGTTGGATATTGAGATCGTAAGAAGCCGTCAGCCGTTCCAATCCGAATTGATTTTTAAAGTAGTCGGCACTGAGGGCATTAGCAACATTGAGCGAAAAATCCCCCACACATCGATCGCTCTTAAAAAAGGTTAAATGATCGTAATTTCGCACCAAATAGCCATCGGCATCGGACGATCGCACTTGTTGCAAAATATAATTTTCCCCCGGTTTGGCAATCCTCGGCGGTGCGACCCAAATCGTCGCGGTGGGGTTCCCCTGGCGCACCCGTCGCACCGCTTCCCGATAACCACGCGGATCTTCAAATTCGCAGTACAGCGTCTCGATCCCCGCCTCTAGTGCTGCTTGCAGTTGTGGGAGATGGCGAACGAGGGCGATGAGATTTGACCCCTCCCCAACCCCTCCCCTATCAGGAGAGGAGCTTACTCCCCCTTCCCACCGCCCCCTAGCCCCCTCCTGCGAGGGACAAGCGGAAAAGGTTTTTTGTTGGAAGGGGGTTGGGGGGTTAGGTTTTTCCACCTCCGGGAGTAACTCGTCTAACTTCGCCTCTGCATTCAGTTGCCAGCGTAGGGGTTGCGATCTTAATGCCTCTAACTGCGCCACCAGTTCCCGCCGCATCCGGTTTAACTCGCTGACGGGTAGCATTGCCGCATCGGTGAGGCGATTTTCCAGGGAGGCGAGATAGAATGGCGTATTCCCCAGACGATCGAACTGAGACTGCAAGCGTTCTGCGGTGAGGGGTTGAGTTTGGGCTCCAACCAGGGGAATTGCCGACTCGATGCGAACGATGTGACCGAGTTCGTCGCGGGCAATTGCCACTAAAGGGCGATCGATTTCTCCATCGACTTCGATCGTCAACGGACGCTGAAATTGCGGCTTTTCTCCGGTAAAACTCTGGCGAACCCGGCGATCGAATTCCGGATCGCTGGTTTTCCAAACTTTATCGCCCACTTTCAATCGTCGCAGATCCAGATCTCGCCGTCCGAAACTTAACGTCACCTCTTTTCCCTGACGCTTGACCTGGTAAATTCGACCGCCGGATTCCGATCGCCCGCCGTCAAAAACTACACCATCCCCCGGTTGAATCGGACAGGATTTCGGCAACAGGCAAACCGTCACCTCCGTTTTGCCAATTCGGGTCACTTCCCCCAACTCCACGCCGCGCTTTTTGCCAAAATCGGCGCGAACCAACTCTTGATTGTTAATTCCGCGAAACCATCCGGTATAGAGTCCGCGAGAAAATGCCATTTCCAGGTCGTAGCACTCTTGCTGCGTCACGGTATAATGGGCATCGTTCATCGTTCGATCGAGAGCTTCCCGATACACGCGGGTGACACTAGCCACATATTCCGCCGTTTTCAGCCGACCTTCGATTTTCAACGAAGCGACCCCAGCTTTCACCAATTCCGGTAAAACCTCCAATCCCGCCAAATCCTGGGGACTGAGGAGGTATTGGCGGTTGCCCAAATCCACCGTTTTTCCGTCGGCAACCAACTCGTAGGTCATCCGGCACGCTTGGGCGCATTCCCCCCGATTGGCACTGCGTCCCCCCAACGATTCGCTGGTCAAACACTGCCCGGAATACGCCACGCACAGCGCCCCGTGAACGAAAACCTCTATGGGTAAGGAAGCGCCGCGATCGCCCATTTGACGCTGAATTTTGCCAATTTCCGCTAACGAACACTCGCGAGCGAGAACTACCAACTGACAACCCAGATTGCGGGCGAATTCTACCCCTGCCGCACTGGTGACGGTCATCTGGGTGGAGGCATGGATGGGGAAATCCGGCGATAGGTGGCGAATCAGGCGGCAAATCCCCACATCTTGAACGATCGCCGCATCCACCCCCGCCGCGATAATCGTCCGCAAATAGCGATCGGCATCCTGCAATTCCTGGGGAAAGACCAGCGTATTTAAGGTGACGTAACCTTTGACGCCTCGGCAGTGCAGAAATGCCATCAATTCTGGCAAATCTGCCTCGGTAAAGTTTTCCGCCCGCATCCGGGCGTTAAACCGTTCTAACCCGAAGTAAATGGCATCTGCCCCATTTTCAACTGCCGCCTTCGCACAGTCCCAGGAACCCGCCGGGGCGAGGAGTTCGGGTCGTTGCGGTAATATTTCAGTCATGGAATTTCGGGCGATTGGCAAGGGGTCTAGGCGTGTTGCGAGATCGTCAAAATCTACTGTAGGGGAGAAGCCTTTGGGTCGTAAATCCCCAGCTAAACCCAGGATCTAGAACCCAAATGCTAAGCGCACTCTTCGCTGGCTGCACCTACGCCCTTCCACAGTTTGAAAACACGCCCTAGGAGAGATTGTATAGCAAAAGGCAGATGGCAGAAGTGAAAAAATTGACAGACAATCGTCCGATCGAACGAGTACCCCACCTAAAATTTTTATAGAATTATAGAATTATAGGATTAGTGAAGAGTGGTAGGGTGGGCAGAACGACAAGAGAATTTCTAACTTCAACTCACCTTGATTCTGCCCACCCTACTGGCTTGGCTCACTCTACCAGAATCTAGCTGGGTTTACATGGATACAGCCGTGGTCATCTACAACTAACTACTAACCACTAACAAATCTTATGGTTCCACCGACAGTTTATAAGTCCAGTTAACGCCCGGTTCGGCAGCACCGACCCAGATGCGATAGCGACCCGCTTTGCCTTCAGGGAGCGTCAATCGAGCATCGGGTCCCAATTCGGTATCGTCGGCGCAATACAGCGTGCGTTCGTCGGGTCCTTGGACGATTAGCGTGGTGTCGTGACCCTGGCTGTCTACTTGGATCGCCAGTTGGTTCACATCCTCATCTAAGACTAAAATGTAGTCGGGGATGGGGTCGCCAAAGCCCAAGCAAAAGTTGTCGTTGCGATCGCGATTGCCCACCAGTGCCGGAAGCGAAGTCGAACCCCCAGTATGCCCTTCGCCAGAGGTGGTGTTGGGAAAGGTGATCTCTCCAAAATGAGAATCCTTAGCCGGAACGGGGAAACTGGCAACCCAAGCGAGAACAAAGGCGATCGAGAGCGATCCCAAAGTGTGAAGCGGGCGAGTTTTCATAGCGATCGTCCCTCCTGCCTTGATACAATTTAAAAGGAGTCGAGTCCGATAGGTCGGCAAGTGCGGAGGTTAAGGAGACTGTCCCTCGATCGATAGGGGAGCCAAGTCTCAACGATCTCAACTTCCACTGGAGTGAGTTCGACACGTTCCTTTTGATTTTCGGACTAACATCCGATCTTTCTTCCAATTTATCAAGTTCGGCTAGGTAAAGAGCGGGGGAGAGTGACACTTTGAAAAGTGCCACAATTTTAACTCCAGTGTGTCGATCTTCAAGGGAATTTCAGGTTAAAAGTTCGACTGGCTAATACTCGAGTTTCGATCGCTTCGAGCGGGGAGAACTTACTTGATATTACTATTCGTATTTTTAACAATTGCCCTAGCGAGTGAAATTTTATGTCGCATCTTTATCATTCTTCCTTTAGAATCGATCTCGTTCATTCATTTGCCATTCGGTGTTACCTCGATCGCCGCCATTTGCTTATTAGCCTGGTTGCTTGGAGACTGAACAACCGTCATCCTCGTCGCTGTAATATTTGACAATCAACAGGCAATTTTGACGATCGTTGATGCGCGTATAAGTTAGGCGATCGGCAATACTATGCATGATCTTTAAACCGCGCCCGCCCGTGGCTTCTAAATCGATTTCTTCTGGCAATGTTTTTAACTTTTCCTCTAGATTAAATGGCGAACCATAGTCTACAATACGAATCTCAAATGAATTAGGAGACCTCTCAACTTCGATTTCGATGATAACGTCTGAAGATTTATTTTTATGTGCGTGGCGCACGGCATTGGTAAACCCCTCCGCTAAGGCCGTTTTACACTGCAACCAAATTCTTTGGGAAATTGAAGGAGAGGAGAATCGATCGAACCATGACAAGACTTGACCTAGAGCGTTGAGATCCGTCCCAACCTGTAGGGACGCTCGATGGATAAAAGGGGGCTGACTAGAATCTTTCAATGCGATCGCACTCCTTAAGATTTGCTAAGCTGCTGGTGGTGGTATCTTTCGTTTATGACTCAAATTCTACTCATTGATGACGATCCGACAACGCGGTTGGTGCTCAAACGGGCGCTTGCCAAACAAGGGTATGAGGTCACCGTGGCGTCGAACGGCGAAGAAGGGCTAGAGCAAGCCCAACAATTGCGACCGGGACTCATCGTTTGTGACTGGATGATGCCGGTGATGGACGGTTTAGAAGTTTGTCGGCGGGTCAAAGCCAATCCGGAATTATCCACAACCTTTTTTATTCTGTTAACCGCGAAAGGAGCCATTGAGGATCGAGTGGTTGGTTTAGATACGGGAGCCGATGAATTTTTAGCCAAACCGATTGATATTAACGAGCTACAAGCCAGAGTTCGGGCGGGTTTCCGCATCCACCAGCTTAGCCGAGACTTGCAAAGACAGAAGCAAATGCTGGAAACGGAGTTGAACGATGCGGCAGCCTACGTCCGCTCTCTGCTCCCCCCTCCCACCGATCGAGCGCCGGTCAAAATCGATACCCGGTACGTTCCGACCCAACATCTCGGGGGAGACTGTTACGATTTTGAATGGCTCGATCCGAATCATTTAGCATTTTATCTGATCGATGTCTCCGGGCATGGAGTGGGGTCGGCGTTGCTGTCGATTTCGGTATTGAATATTTTGCGATCGAGATCGTTACCCAATACCGACTTTTACGAACCCAGCCAAGTTCTGAGCGCTCTCAATCAAGCTTTTCAGAGAAGTGAAGATAACGAACTTTACGACGATAAGTATTTTACGATCTGGTACGGTGTTTATCACCCTCCTTCGGGAAAACTCGTGTACGCCAGCGCCGGTCATCCTCCGGCAATTTTGCTTTCTCAAGGGGCAAACGGGCAACTTCAACCCCAACTGCTGAAAACTCCCAGTATCCCCATCGGGTTGTTTCCAGAAGCCGAGTACGCCAGTGCTAGTACCCAAGTTGTCTCCCCCAGTCAACTCTATTTATTTAGCGACGGGGTTTACGAAATCCAACAGCAGGACGGTACGGTCTGGGGCTTGGAGTCTTTGACCCACCTGTTAAGCGAGTATGGTTTCGATCTTCCCTCACCCCTCACTCATTTATTAAATCGCATCCGGACGCTCAGTTCTAAGGAAATTCTCGATGACGATTTGTCGATCGTCCAGCTTTCTTTTATTTGAGAACCTTGCCAACGACGAGGGGCGATCGCTCGAGAGAAAAAGCCTAGGGAGAGCGATCTTTATTTAGGAGCGGGAGGGGACGAGAGAATTGTCAACAAACACCCCGGTTTCATTCTTCTCCCCAGGCTCAATCGTCGCGGGCTGATTTTCCTTCGATCGCCGTTTTGCTCGCCGGAGAAATTTCGGGATTGGATGCCATTTCTTTCTCGAATTCCTCGCGATTAGCATAAACCTTAAAAACGCGATCCATACTTGTAAGCTCGAACAGGATTCTCACTTGATCGCTGATCGAACAAATCAGCATCTTGGCCCCTGACGAGCGAACGGTTTTGAGCGCGGAAACGAGCGATCCCAATCCGGAACTATCAATAAAGGTAACATCCTTGAGATCGAGCAAAACAATTTGCGTTCCGCCCTCCAAACACTCGTTAATTTCGCGACGGACTTGGTTGGCTTTAGAGCCGTCTAAAAGACCTGTAGGTTGGACGACTTTGATCGTGGGACTCATAGGTTTTAAGTGTGTCAATAAATCGAACGATCGAATACTGTTAAGTCATGAGAACTGTAAAATTTGACTCGATGGAGTCAGACTAGTGAGATGTACGCGATTCAGATATCGAAGAAATTGAAGCGCAAAAATAGTCGAGTGTTCCCCAAAAATTGGCGGGTAAACCGTTTGAAATCCACCGATTTTGTGTTGGTTTCCAGTTGCTTTGACCCTTCGCTCTCAAAATTTTTCACCTCAAACTCTTTCCTAACATTAAATTTGCCGTCGTGCCAACTCGGGAGCGGGCATAATCCCTATTCTACCCGTTCGGCTCGATTCTCTGTCGGCAAGGCAGAGCGAACTTGCCATCGGGTGACCTCCATCGGCTCGAATATCTTCTCTTTCCAGCGATGGGGCGCACGCCGCCGATGGTTTTCCCGATTGACGCCCGCTACAGGCTGCGATCGTCGGGTCTGAGTTTAGGTTCCCATACAACCCCAGCACTCCCAATGGTCTGAGATCGATCGTCTCGCTACAAAACTTAATGTCACGGCTGGCGGAAAAGTTGGTCAAACCTCCTGCAATTCAGTACACTAGGCGGCAATGGCACTTCCCGATCGACTCATGAACTCCTCCCTCCGGACTTTAGGCATTCCTCCCAATGCTTGGACGGTCGATGCTGAAACCGCCGATCTCACTCGTCCTCCCCACGAACCGATCGCCATCGCCCTGGCAACGGAGACCAAAACCCTCAAACTCGACCTGGCAAAAACGGCGTTGCTGGTCGTGGATATGCAGAACGATTTCTGCCATCAAGATGGGTGGTTGGCTCATATTGGGGTAGATGTCAGTCCGGCGTGCACCCCGATTCCACCCCTGCGCCAACTCTTACCCGTCTTCCGATCGGTTAACGTACCGATCGTTTGGGTCAACTGGGGAAATCGCCCCGACTTACTCAATATTAGTCCGGCTCTGCGTCACGTTTACAATCCCACAGGAGCGGGGATTGGGTTGGGCGATCCGCTGCCGAAAAATGGTGCGCCCGTTCTGCAAGCGGGAAGTTGGGCGGCGGCGGTGGTGGACGAGTTAGAAATTGAGCCGGAAGATATCCGCGTTGACAAGTATCGCATGAGTGGATTTTGGGACACGCCACTCGATAGTATTTTGCGAAATTTAGGCAAAACGACGCTATTTTTTGCGGGAGTGAATGCCGATCAATGCGTGATGGCAACGCTTCAAGACGCGAATTTTTTGGGCTACGACTGTGTTTTAGTGAAAGATTGTACGGCAACCACTTCGCCGGAATATTGCTGGTTGGCGACGGTTTACAATGTCAATCAATGTTTTGGTTTTGTTGCCGAGTCTCGTTCTATTATAGATGCGATTAACCAGATTTAATGAAGATCGAAGTACCCTAAATTGGGAATGAGGTGACCTGCTATGAGCGAGTATTGCACGATCGCCGTTGCGAAATCAATTCGAGATTATCAAGCGTTTCGGATTAGTCCTAACGATACTAATCGGTTGGCGATCGTGTTCGATCCGGAAACGGCCGATCGCTCGTTAGCCGTGTGCGTTGAAATTTTTGATATCGGGGGGAAAACGCCACCCAATCGCCACAACATGGCAGTGGAAATGTTTTTTGTTCTCAAGGGCAAAGGAGCAGCTTATTGCGATGGCAAGGTGGTAAAAATTGAAGCGGGGGATAGTTTGTTAGTCCCGCCAACGGGAATTCACGAAATTTGGAATACGGGAAACGATCGCCTGTATTTACTGTGTATTATGGTTCCCAATGAGGATTTTATCGAACTCATTCGGCGGGGAATGCCTGTGGAGTTGGATGAGGAAGATTGGCAGGTGTTGCGGCGATCGGAAGCGAGAGTTCCGGCTATTAGTTATTAGTGATGGGTGATGGGTTATTGGCGATCGATAGCGAGTTCATGAAATTTCAGTGTCTAAAAGCAAACTGTAAAACGGTTCATTTAGGAGGATTTTCGCCCAAGTTAGAACCCGCACTTTTTGTCAATTCGGGCGATCGAATTGAAGTGGAAACCTATACGGGGTTTTACGTTTGCGATCGCGCACCGGAGGAATTTTTAACCCCAGAATTACTGAATATTTACCATAATTTACCCCCAGAACGCAAAGTTGGCACGGGACCGCATTTACTCACCGGACCGATTTACATTCGGGAGGCACAACCGGGAGACGTTCTCGAAGTTCGGTTACTCAAAATCACGCCGCGATTGCCGATGGGATTTAACGCGATTCGTCCCGGTTGGGGAACGTTACCTCAACAATTCAGCGAAGCAAAATTGCGATTTATTCCATTAGATTTAGAACGAAAAATTGCCGAATTTCCTCCTAAAAGTGGGATGCAAATTCCCCTACAGCCGTTTTTTGGAATTTTAGGTGTTGCGGATGGAGAAGTGAATCGATCGTCCGTTCCGCCAGGAGTGTATGGCGGCAATATGGATAACCGATTAATTCAAGCTGGAACCCGAGTGTTCCTACCTGTTTTGGTTCCGGGTGCGTTATTTTCCATCGGCGACGGACATTCGGTGCAGGGGGATGGAGAAGTGGATGTCACAGCGATCGAAACGTCGATGAATGGGACGATCGATTTGGTGTTACATCGCGGGTTTAAATTGCCAACGCCGATGGCGGAAACGCCAACCCATCTGATTATCATGGGATTCGGAGAAACGCTGGATTTAGCGTTAGAAAACGCCGTCCAACAGGCGATCGACGTTTTAAAAATTTTAACGGGAATCGATGGGGAAGATGCTTACGTTCTGTGTAGTTTAGCCGTCGATTTTCGGATTACGCAAGCGGTCAATCGTCCGCAAAAAGGGGTGCATGGAATGATTCCCAAGTCAATTTTACCGGACGATTGTAACTATTTGAAGTCCGAATGGGATCGGATAATGTCTGGTGAGGGCGGGTAATGGGTTATGGGACTTTAAGGCAGTTAGCCAGAAATCGAGAGAGCTTGACTCAAGGCAACGGTCTAAGTTGCCAACCGTTGCAGAGAAAGTCTGGCAGCCTCTGCCACTTGAGGATTGGCGTCTTTGGTAAGATAATTTAAGGCAGACAAGGTTTTGGGACTAGGAAGATGACCTAACGCTTCGGCGAGGCGATGTCGCAGCCACCAATCCTCGGACTGAGCGAATTCGAGCAGGCGATCGACGGCTTGGGTGGCTTGAATTTCCCCGAGAGCGGCGATCGCCGCTTGTTGGAGGACGGATTCTCGGCTATCGAGCGCTCGCATCAGCACGTCGTAAGCTTGAGGATTTTTCAGGTTGCCTAGAGACACTGCCGCACTAAAGCGAACCAACCACTCCGTATCTTCGTAAAAGGCACGCACCAGGGGTTCAAAGGCTCGCGGATCTTCGAGATAGCCTAAAGCACCTGCGGCATCGGCGCGAATGCCATAGTCGGGATCGGTTTCGAGTAATTTGACGAGAATGGGGTAACAGGCGGCAGTGGGTTTGAGTCCCAAGGCGAAGATTGCCATCGATCGCACGGGTAAGTGTTCGTCGTCGAGAACTTTTTCGATGAGGGGGACGGCATCGTCAGGCGCGACATCTCGCAGGGAAACCAACGCCAGCATTCGATCGCGCGCGTTGGGACTTTCGAGTTGAGCCGAAATATCCGCTAAATGGGCAGAAAACATAAATGGCTGAATTAACAAAATTTAAGATTGATTCTCATCTTCTATCCTAACGAATTGACCGATTACCGATACATCATTTCCGGACTGCCCAGCATTAAACCCGCCTTCAAATTATCGGCACTATTGGCGAGAACTTGTTGGGTATTGTCCGACCAGAGATTGCCGAAGGTTTGGGACAGTCGATCGGCATCGATGGGTTTGTCGTCGGTCAATCGACCTCGGGCAATTTGCACGGCAAGGTTAATCCGGCGGAGGGTGGCGTCGGGATTGAGCCAAGCTTCTTGGGTGTTGGGATAGCCATCGGGGGTGGAACGGCGGTAGAGGGGCATTCCCAACTGTTGCAAACTGCCGAGAACGCGGCGGAAGTTGGGGGTTTCGGTTCCCGTGGCGCGGACGGCGGAGAGGAGGTACTGGTAGGGGGTTTTGAATTTCTTGCCGTAGTAGCGATCGTCCCAGAATTCGGGGGAGTCGAACAGGCTTTCTAAAACGGCGCGGATATCGCCGTCAGTGTCGGTAAATCGCTTTTGCAGGCGATCGACCAACGATTTGGGGGGATCGTCGGTGACGAAGTATTGCGCCAGCTTGTAGCCGATGTGGTGGGCGGTAGAGGGATGTTTGGCGAGGAGATCCAGGGCAGTTTCCACTTCCTCGATGCCGCCGCCGGGAATTCGGGTTCCCAGCAGGACTTTATCGCTGGCGTCGTGGCGGTTGGCGTAGAAATGGAACCCGGTGTTATTGGCGTTGCCCCGTTCTCCTTGGCGATCGATCCCCCACCCCGTTAAGATCCGAGCGAGGACGACCACATCGTCCTGGGTGTAACCGCCATCGACGCCGAGGGTGTGCAGTTCCATCAATTCGCGGGCGTAGTTTTCGTTGATGCCGCTAAATTGACCCCGCGCCTGTGGGCTGTTGGGATCGGTGTTGCGCCAGTTGTCCAGGTAAAATAACATGGCGGGGTGGCGGGCGGTGGCGCCGAGCAGGTCGCGAAACCGGCCGAGGACGTGGGGTCGAATGGCATCCTCTTCGTAAGATCCGATCCAAATTCGCGTCAGGTTTTTATCGCCGGAGACGTTGAAGTGATTGAACCAGAAATCTACCATCACTTCTTCGAGTTGGCGGGGACTGGCGATCGCCCGTAACAGTCGCGCGTTTTGGGCTTGTTGCCAGGGTTGGCGCGATCGCTCTCGGACGCGGCGTTTTTCTTCGGCGGAGGCATCTTTACCCGCATTGGGATTGTATTGCCGGAAGAGCTCTACGGGAGTTAGAGACAGGGTGTCGAATTGTTGCAATTCTCGGGACAGGGAGGTGGGGACGGGGATGGAGTTGGGGTCGAGTTGGGTTTGGATGTACGCTTCGACGCCCATTTGGCGAACGCGATCGATTTCGCCGGGACTCGGACCGTAGCTGAGGCGTTCGATGGCGTGTAGGACTTTGGGATTGCTGGGGGTGCTGTGGGCGGAGGGTGGGTGGAAGAAGACGAGCAACCCTGACAAGCTTGCGGCGATGGCAAGGAAAATCCAAGAGCGAAGTTTCAACATAGACAACGGGGAACGAGGAACGGGATATGCGATTCGGATGCACCTCGATCGATCGCTATCCACCTTCCATTCGGGACGAAACAGAAGGCATCGGAGCGGGCGATCGGCTCATTGCTCTATGTTAGCGTCAGGAAGAGTTAAGATTGCGAAGCAGCAATCGAGGAGATAGAACGGGGTAATGGCATTGATCGAACAGATTCTGCGACAAGCGATCAATCCTTTCGATTCCGTCAATTTTCGACCGGGAAATTTCTGGCAGGAAACCCAAGATCGCGCCTTAACCGTGGATTCCATCCATCGCGAGGCGATCGATCGCCTCGCCGAGTGTTTGGCGTGGGTGGAAGGCGACCGACGCACTCGAACCATCTTATTATGCGGCGATTCCGGGGCGGGAAAAAGTCATCTGCTCGATCGCCTGAAACAGCATTTTAACGATCGCGCTTTCTTTGCTTATATTGGACCTTGGCCCGATCGAGAATTTTTGTGGCGGCACATTCTTCGCAATACCGTGGATAGTTTGCTCAAGGTTCCAGACGGACAACAAGAATCGCAACTGTTAATTTGGTTGAAAAGTTTCTCGATTTTTCAACAACGCAGTTTGCTCGATCGGTTATTGGGCGATCGCAAAGCCTTTATTCGCAAACTCCGAGAAACTTATCCTTCCGATTTATACAACGCCAACGAGTTTTTAGGGGTATTGTACGATCTCCTCGATCCGGAGTTCTTTTGGCTGGCGTCAGATTGGTTGCGGGGGGAAAATTTGGACGACGAAGATTTAAAAACCTTGCGGGTACGACAGCCGATCGAAACTGAAGATGCGGCGCAGAAAGTGTTAGCCAATTTCGGGCGCATTTCCGCAGATACCCAGCCGATCGTTTTGTGTTTCGACAATCTCGACTGCATCGCCGGAACCCCAGAAGGTACGGTGAATTTACAATCTCTGCTCAATTGCAATTCTACCATTCACAATGAAAAGCTAAAAAACTTTCTGATTATTATTAGCTTGATTACCGATACGGCATATAACTATGTCGATCGGCTGCAACCGTCAGATTTAGCGCGAATTGACAGCCAAATCGTCCTCAAACCCATTCGCCTTTCCCAAGTTGAAGAACTCTATGCGGCGCGATTGCATCCCCTACACCAACAAGCCAATCCCCAACCTTCGTCTCCCATTTTTCCTCTCACTCGGCAACTGTTAGATTGCCATTTTCCCGGACAAAAAACCAATCCCAGAAATGCGTTAGAGTTGGGACGCAAAGTAATTTTTGAATACAAAACGGGAAAGGCGATCGAATCGGAAGATATCTTACCCGCGTTTAAGCTGGTTTGGCTGCAAGCGTTGCAAAAAACCGAGAAACGAGTGACTCGAATTCGCCAATTTTCCTCCGTAGAACTGATGCAAATGCTGTATAAAGTCGGCAAAGCGTTACAGATCGATCGTCTCGCCACCAAATTTCTCCCCAATCCCCGCTACACCCATTACTCGTTAAGCTACGAAAACGGCGATGGGAAAATAGGGATTGTTTGGATGGAAGATCCCAATTTAACGAGTTTTTTTTACTTAATGAAAGCTTGCGAAGATGCGCGCGATCGATCGCTATGTTGCGGGCTGAAATTGGTGCGATCGGAACGATTGGGAGTTCAAGAAAATAAAGGATACAAACTCTATCAAACTTTGTTCGATCGTCATTCACATTTGAGTCCCAGCTTAGAATCGATTGGCTATCTCGTTACCTATCAAAATTTATTTCATGCCGCTGGCGTAGGCGAATTAGTCGTCGGCAATCGCACCCCGGATATTGACAGTTTGGAACGGCTGACACGGGAATCTAAAGTGCTGTTTCATTGTCCGTTACTGCAAGATTTGGGATGGGTTCGAGGCGATTCTATCGTTTCCCTGGAAGATCGATTGTTGGACTTTTTAATCGATTTAATTGCCACTCAACAGCTAATCGGACGGCAAGTTCTCATCGAAAAGGCGATGGAACGATTTACCGAATTAGATGCGATAGAAATCGATCGGGCGATTGATCGAATGAGTGGTGAAGCGAGAATCCAAATCCTCGATCCTACAGCCGATCAACATTCGCAATTAATTTGTTTTGAAAAGGAATTAAAGTTTTGATGAATCTAGAATTTTCGAGTCAATGGTTAGATTGGGTTGCAGTTGGGGCTTATCTCGGGATAACAATCGTTGTTGCTATTGCCGTTTTTACCAGTGAAAAAAAATAAGAGAGCGGCTGGATCGACCTATTCTTCCAGCGATCGCTGTTTTCGTTGGAGTGCTTCTCGAAATCCCAAAACGACGATGATATTCGATAACGTTAAAAAGAATTCTGCTCCACCATGCAACCAATCCACATTAGCTAAAGCTTCGCCATAATGAACTTTGGCGTAAATTCCCGCCGGAATGGTAACGGCAACAAACAATAAGAGTAAATAAAAACCAACCAGTGCCAAACGCGGCGCTTGACCCGATTTCGTCAGGAAATAGAGAAAGCCTAAATAGGGGAATAAGGAAACGGCAAAAAGTGTATCTTTAGAGAACATTTTGGTTTGGGAATTTGGGGTTGGGGGTTTATCATTTGTTGTTGTGGCAGATGGATCAGCATTAATTCAATTTCGCGCGACGCCAGATCCACCAAGCGGCGGCACAGAGGGTGCAGTTACCGATAACCGTAGTGCTGGCTTGTAGCGTGACTAGCCATTCTAAAGAAGGGGGATTGTCGAAAAAGTGCCAGGTACAGGCACACATGGCGCTGACTAAAGCGGGAAGCATGGCAAAAGATAGGGTTTTCCACGCTGGATTTTCCGTTACTTCGCTATACTGCCAAATCAGCCAGATCGCCGCGATCCATTCGAGAACGCTAGAAATATGAATGATCCAGGTGGGAATTGATAGAGCGTGCATTATTTAATTTGGGGTTTGGGGTTTGGGGTTGGTCAATTGTCACTTGTCCTTTACTAACCGTAAAATTTCAGACATAGGGTGTGTTGAGTTTGGGTTAGTGGTTAGTGGTTAGTTGTTAGGCATAGGGTGTGTTGAGGAACGAAACGCACCGTTTGGGTTAGGCTAATCGCTCAGCCCCATCCTACCATCGAACTCAGGCTAAATAGGCGATCGTTACCCCCGTACCGCCTTGGTTTTGAGGGGCGAGTTCGTAACGATCGATGTGAGGATTTCGTCCTAAAAATTCTTGTACCCCTTGGCGCAGTTTTCCCGTCCCTTTGCCGTGGATAATCCACAACGCACCGCCCACGGGAACCGCTTGGGCGATCGCCGCTTCCAGTTGGATTTCGGCATCGGCGATGCGGCTGCCGCGCAGATCGACGGTATTTTGGGAGGTTTGCACCAAAGGGGCGGTTTTTTGAACCGTGACGGCGGGTGTCGGGGTGGCTTTGGGTTTGGGCAATTCCGGTTTTTGACCGTCCAGGGATTCGATATCGGCTAGGGAAACGGTCATTTTCATGATGCCGAAGCGGACGCTGAGTTCGCCGTCGGTGTCGGGATCGCTCAACACTTCCGCCGTTTGTCCGAGGCTGGGGATGCGGACGCGATCGCCCGTTTTGGGGCGAAATCCGGGTTGGGGTTTGGGAGGTGCTTTCCGGGAGGGCAAAGCGCGATCGGCAACGCGATCGACCTTTTCCGTGGCTTCCCGCGCATCCTGTGCCGTTGCCGATCCTTGTTGCAACTTACGGATAGTTTTAGCGATTTCTTCCTTGGCCGCCGCGATCGCCGCTTGCACTTCCCGCTCTTGTTCCTGTTGCAACGATCGTTCCCGTTCCTTCAACCAGGCGGCTTTGGCGGCAATTTCCCGGTTGAGGCGTTCCGCTTGTGCCACTAATTGTGCCGCTTCTTCGGCTTTAGCTTCCTGGCGGCGGCGTTGATCTTCCAATCCGGCGATCGCTTCGTTAACATCGGCACTGGCACCCGGTGCGACGTAGGTTTGCGCGCGATCGACCACTGCGGGATCGAGTCCCAAACGGCGGGCGATATTCAGTGCGTTCGATCGCCCCGGAATGCCCCATAATAGGCGATAGGTGGGGGATAAGCTCACATCGTCGAATTCCACCGACGCATTTTCAAAGCGATCGTCCTGGTATTTCAACGCCTTCAATTCCCCGAAGTGGGTGGTGGCGACGGTGAGGCGCGATCGATCGGCGAGGGATTGCAACAAAGCGATGGCTAAGGCACTACCTTCGGAAGGATCGGTTCCCGCACCCACTTCATCGAGCAGCACTAAAGAGCGGTTGCCTTCGACCTCCAACGCCTCCAAAATCCGGCAAATCCGGCGGATATGTCCCGAGAACGTGGATAAATTCTGCTCCAAAGATTGCTCGTCCCCCATATCCGCTAGCACTTGGGAAAACCACGGCAATTCCACGGGTTCCCGTGCCGGAACGAACAATCCCACTTTCGCCATCAACACCGCTAACCCCAAGGTTTTCAGCGTCACCGTTTTCCCCCCGGTATTCGATCCGGTGATGGTGACGACGCGAATTTGCGGGGGAATGGCGATATCGGTGGGGACGACTTCCCGTCCTTGTTCGTGTTTGTGCTGCCACACCAGTAACGGATGGCGCAGTTGCCGCAGGGTGATGCGTTCCCCCTCGACAAAATGGGGGGGATTGGCTTCGAGCCAGTAACTATACCGTGCGCGTGCCACTGCCAGATCCAAGGTGGTGACGATATACAGCAGCCGCTCTAAATCCTCCTGGACGGCAGCCACTTGCTCGGTGAGCGATCGCAACACCACGTCCTCGGCGGCGCGTTCCCGGCGCACCAGTTGCCGCAATTGGTTGTTATTTTCCACCACGCTATGGGGTTCGACGTACAGCGTCGCACCCGTTGCCGAGGTGTCGTGAACGATGCCGCGAATGGCATCTTTATGGGAGGCTTTGACGGGAATGACGAAGCGATCGTTGCGTTGGGAAATTTGGCGATCTTGCACCGCCGTTCCCTGGTTCTGCATGATGTTTTGCAAGGTGCGGTAGATGCGATCGCGAACTTGGGACATTTGGTGGCGGATTTCTCCTAACTGGGGACTGGCGCGATCGCTCACTCTAGCGCGTTCGTCGATGCAGCGATGGATTTCCTGTTCCAGTTCCGGATACGTCCGCAACTGCGCTACCAGCGCTTCTAAAACGGGGAATTCTTCGGTTTGATTGTCGATCGTCCGTCGCAGTTGCCGCGCACCTGCTAAGGTGGTGGCTAAGTTCAGCAACTCCTTGCCGGATAACATCCCCTGTAACTCGGCGCGTTCGAGGGAATTGCCGATGTCGTGAATGCCGTCGAAGGATAAAGGGCGATCGAGCGCGATCTCCAGTTGGTACGCTTCCTGGGTTTGCGCCAGTAAATTTTGGCTGTCTTCGAGGGTGTCGGGAATTTGTAAATGCTGCGCGGCAAGAGTTCCCAGCTTGGTTGCCGCAAAGGTGGAAAGATGCTGGCACAGACGCTGCCATTCTAAAAGATCGAGGGTTTCGGCGCGAATCAAAGTGTGTTATCTGAAGTATTCATGTAGTCCCTCTGTAATTTTAGAGAATTTTAGCCCTTTTGGGAATCCTCATTCTCCGACTGCACCCCATCGGCGAGTACCTTGCGAAAAACGATTTTGTCCTCCCCGGCTGTATAAAACTCGCGAATCCGTGCTTCTTCGTCGTAACCGCTTTTTCGATAGAACGCCCGAACGGACTCAAAGCTTTTTAAACCCGATGTTTCAACTAACAGCATCCGTGCGCCTCGTTCTACGAGCGTCTGTTCTACGTGCCGAAGTAATGCTCTACCGCGTCCTTGTCTTTGGAAATCGGGGTGTACGGCAATGAGATATAAATTCCACGTCCCCTCCGTCATCCGCTCCGGTGCAACATAAGCAACACCCACGGGTCCATTTTTGTCATCAACCGACCAAAAGTCAGGGCGATCGCGATCGCCCTGAAAATACTCGTCGAGCATTTGGGCGAGTTCCTCGGTTTGGTTGGGTTCAAACAGACCTGTTACTTCTGCTAAAGCGATTAATGGGGTTTTATCATCGGGCAAGATCGATCAAATCATCGTATATTTTAGGAGTGGTTTAATCAACCCAATAGGGTGAGTTGAGGCACGAAATTCATATTTAGGGAATCAGTATCAATTACACTGAAATTTCGGAACTAGATAATCTCCCTTCCACGGGTTCGTATTCATCTTCCAAAAGCCAGAGTTGAGCTTCTTCATAGCTTGAAAAGGCTTTCACTAAACGATACTGTTCGGCAGGATCGAAAACATAGCACCCCTTGGTTTTGTCACCGAGTAATAGCAAGATATAGGGAGGAGATAGCATCGGATCTACCCAAACTTCTAAAAAGTTCCAATCATCCTTCACTAGATCGGGTGCGGGGGATTGTATGGTATCGGTTGTTTGCATCAATTTTGACCTCACCGTAGAATAAAGGAGTTCTCGACCCGTCTGGATCGATCCGATCGCCGATCGCTTCGGCAAAAAATAACCCATAGCGATCGTAGTTCCGAGTTCTGCCTGTATATTCACCTCTTTCTATGATAGCTTGAGTAACTTGTAGCATCGTGTCCTCATCCTTAAAAACGTGAATTGCACGTCCTCTTAGTAGCAATCGCTGGGATTGAGGGGTATTGGGTAAATGTTTGGGAATGTGTTTGGGGTCGAGAAAAATCTCTTGGTCAATTCCACTCATTCCGTTTCCCACGATCCAGCTAGGGAATAAACGAGTTCTGTCCAAGATAAGGTTGTATCGGTAGGCTCGAGCGATTCCTGAGCTTTCAAGTGTTTGGCACGGATAAATTCTGCAAACGAGAGAATTTCGTTAGCTCGATCTGGGGGAAGGGTTTGGACGATCGCATAGATTTGTTCGGCAATAGTCATCATGGTATTCTAATTTCAAGGATTTAGAATTGTTCAGAGAAAACCTCATATCTCAAAATTAACATCTTCGTAAATGATATCCATCGAACATTCAAAATCGAGACAGGGAAACTCAACTGAAATGTGATCCGATGCGTCTTCGGCAAAATCAGCCGTTAACTCCCATTTTTTCCGTTCGTTCAAGCGATAGCATTCAACCGATCGTTTTTGAGCATCGACTAAAACGTATTCTTGAAGACTGGAGATCTGGCGATACCACCTAAACTTGTCACCCCGGTCGTAACTTTCCGTACTCGGCGACAGAATTTCGATAATCAGAGCAGGATGGCGGATGAGTTTCTGGGACTGAAGATCTCGATCGTCACAGGTCACGACGACATCGGGATAAAAATAAGGACCTTTGGCACTCACTCGCACTTTGACATCATTTATAAAGACTCGACATCCGCTCCCTCGCAGTCGATTTTTAATCGCCGATGCCAGATTTAAAGCGATCGCATTATGAGACAATGTACCGCCCGTCATGGCATACACTGCACCCTCGACATACTCGTGTTTGTAAAGTTGCCGTTCTTCCCACGCGAGATATTCGGCTGGGGACATGAACCGTCGATCGTCATTGGCAATCATTATCTGAATTTCCTCGGGAGCGATCGCCTGGAAAATTCTCGCAATCCTATCGTCATTTTATCAAAATCGCGTAGCGACTCTTCCGGAGTATCGCCCCCTGAAAAATTCTGTCGCCAAACCAGAGAACTCGTGAATTCGCCCCGTACTAATGATATTAAAGTCAACAAAAATGAGAATAAAGTCAATAAGAGGACGAGTTGACAGGCTTTGCGGCGATCGGCTAAACTAAGGTAAATGCGACAGCTTTGTCTTATTATCGTACTTTTTTCAAAATTTCGAACATTTACTCCGCCTCAATTGTCAATTCCCGCGATAGCGTTTCTGCCAACTTATCAGCAATCCCTTCGATCCAAATTTCATCTTGTTTGGTGTAACTACGCGGCACGTTTGCTCCCAAAATCAGTAACCCCCGATCGCCCATGGGTTGACAGATAATCCCTTGCGTATTTTCAGGGAAATAATCGAATTCGATGCGTCCGGGATAGAGAGCCAGGTTCACTAAATAAACGGGTTTTTGCTTTTCTAACACTCGTTGGGCGATCGCGCCGAGATTGACTTGAGGATTCTCCCCTAAAATTCCCCGTCGCAATAACACCTTTCCCTCGTACCAAATGGCGATCGACTTGGTAACGGTATTGGTCAGCAATAAATGCGTTGCCCATGCCAATTCCGTCTTGACAACCTCGGGCAATTCCGCCGCCAATTCAAACCCTTCTTTCCCTTGCAATTCCACCGCATCCGGCGGTTTCGGTTGAATTTGCTGCCACAGCAAACCCGTGAGAATTAAAATCGCGCTAATAATTGCCCCCAGTACGTCCGATCGCGTTTGCGATTCAGTTAGCTGGGGGGTGAGCAAGCGATTGACCAACAATAACGTGCCGCCTAACGCACCTACAACAATCGGCAATCGCCGCAAAACAGCATTAGAATCGGACTTAGCCATAGGCATTCGACTGCAAACGTTGAAACTTGATCAACGGTAAATGTTGAGATTTTAGGTAAAGGTAAAGCATTTGCCATACTAAAATCGTTCCGCACACCCAGGTTGAGTTCGCAAATACTTTACCGCGCATCGGATTGTGAGTCTTCACCTGAAGAATCGCGGTCAATAGACGAATGGCGATCGCAACAGTCATAGTTTCAAACATGCTTGATCGAGAATTCCACGGTATGATTCGATCGTTCGATCGGTTGTCAGAAAATATAGCTAAGCACATGACATTTAGGAAAAAGGAAAAATTGGAAACCCAGAATAATTAATCTTATCCTTCTGCCCTCTACCTTCTGAAATAGCTCGAACTCGCACCTTGAAAAAAAACGACGACACATCTCCAACTCGACATCTAGCCGACTTTTCCTTCTTCACCCGGTTCGACAATGCGCTGGAACAAATACCCCGTTCCCCTAGCGGTTAAAATTAACTCGGGATTGCTGGGATCTTCTTCCAACTTGGCACGCAATCGAGAGATGTGAACGTCCACCACTCGCGTATCGACGTGACGTTCTGGGGTGTATCCCCAAACCTCCTGCAAAATTTCCGATCGCGAGAACGGTTCCCCCGACTTGCTGACGAGTAGTTCGAGCAAGCTGAACTCCATTCCCGTCAGCCGAATGCGCTCGTCTCCCTTGTAAACCTGGCGTTTGTTCGTATCGATTCGCAAGTTGGTAACTTGAATGACCCCCGAACTGGGAATCCCAGAACTGCCATTTTTATCCACCCTCCGCAACACCGATCGGATGCGAGCTTCCAATTCTTTAGGGGAAAAAGGTTTGACGACATAATCGTCCGCGCCTAATTCTAGCCCGGTAATGCGATCGGCTACATCTCCGAGAGCAGTCAGCATGATAATCGGTACGTCCGATTCCTTCCGCAGTTCCTGGCAGACACCGTAGCCGTCTAACTTCGGCATCATCACATCCAAGACCACCAAATCCGGCTCGGTTTTGCGGAAGGTATCCAGCGCTTCCTCGCCGTCGGCTGCGGTTACCACATCGTAGCCGATCATTGCCAAACGAGTTTCTAAAATCCGACGAATACTGGCTTCGTCATCGACGACCAGTATTTTTTCCTTGTGATTGTCCAATTTTTTTATTGCCCCTTAAACGAGAATCAGAGTATATAGTTTTTGTTACCTTACCTCTAAATCGTATCCCATTCAATAGCGATCGCCTTCTCCAAAGCCTTATCAGACCTAGATTTCAGACTTGTTTAAGATTTGCAACTCCAAGTTCGGCGTGTCAGGTGTCCAGGAGAACGCTAAACACGAGAGTCCCAGGATAGTCAGTCATTAGTCATTTGGGGTTTGGGGTTTGTTAGTAGGTAGGGTGTGTTGAGGGACGAAACGCACCATGATGGTTAGTTGTTCTCTCCCCCGGCTTCCCTTGCTTCCCCTGCTCAAGAAAGCTCAAGAAAGCTCCCCCTGCACCTCTTCCCCCTTTTGCTGTACAATTAATTAAAGACACCCAAACAACGCCGCGAACGGGTCTCATGGCATATCCCTTGCAAGAGCGCTACATCAATCTGCTCACGGATTTTGACTTCAAACGGGTCTTCGGCACGGAACCGAATAAAGTGTTACTCATCGTGCAATTGCTGTCCCGGACTTTGGGAGAACTCCCCAATTCGATCGCCGAAAAAATCGATCGCCTATCATGGGAACAACTCAACACTCTGAGTCAGATCTTATTGGAATTCTCGAATTTGGAGGATTTGCTGGCTTGGTTGGAAAGCGTTCCCTCTGAGGAGGAGGACTCTTCAGATGGGAGCGATACTCCGGAGGAGTCGCTACGCGAACGTTAGATCGTTATTTATAGCATTTCTCGTTTGGATGAGGTACGTTTGGGGGCGGGTTTTGAAGATAGACTCAAACTCAGACAAACCTGCCGCTAAACCCGCTCCTACAGGAAACGCTCTATTACCCAAAATTCTTCTAAATTATTCCCATGCCAAAGCCTCGAACTTACTACGTCTGTAACGAATGCGGCGCAGAGTTTTCGCAATACTTTGGCAAATGTACGAACTGCGAAGCGTGGAATTCGCTGATCGAAACCGAGGAACCCGCCGCACTGGCAGCCAGACCGGCGGCGCTGAGTGCGGTAGCGTGGAACCGGAATTTACATGAAGGCACAACGAAAGAGAAATCCGGCGGTCAACCTCGCGCGGCAATTTTACTGTCTCAGATTGCAGATACGGCGGTCGATCGCACGACGTCGGGATATGGAGAACTCGATCGCGTTTTGGGAGGGGGGATCGTTCCCGGTTCTTTGGTTCTCATCGGCGGCGAACCGGGAATTGGGAAATCGACGTTATTGCTTCAGGTTGCCAATCAATATTCTCATAAAAATCGAGTTCTCTACGTGTCGGCGGAAGAGTCGGGACAACAGGTGAAACTCCGCGCGCAGCGGTTGTTACGGGGGTTGGCGGCGTTGGAAAGCGAGGAGGGGGAGGCGTTGGCGAATGGCGCAGAACCGCAAGTTGAAGTGGTGGGACAACCGACGAAATCTACCGAAGCTTCGCCGAATTTTTACTTGTTACCGGAAACGGATTTAGAGATTATTTTGCGGGAGTTGGAATCCCTGAAACCGGATTTAGCGATTATCGATAGCATTCAAACTATTTACTTTGCCTCGCTAACTTCGGCGCCGGGTTCGGTGGCGCAGGTGCGCGAGTGTACGTCGGCGCTGATGCAGGTGGCGAAGCGAGAAAATATTACGTTATTAATTGTCGGACACGTGACCAAAGAAGGGGCGATCGCTGGACCGCGAGTGTTAGAACATTTGGTGGATACGGTACTCTTTTTCGAGGGCGATCGATTTGCCAGTCACCGTTTGTTGCGATCGATGAAGAATCGTTTCGGCGCCACCCACGAAATTGGCGTGTTTGAAATGGTCGCGCACGGTTTGCGGGAAGTTCCCAACCCATCGGAGTTATTTCTCGGCAACCGGGAGGAGTCGGTGTCGGGAACGTCCACCATCGTTGCTTGCGAGGGAACGCGACCGTTAGTCGTAGAGTTGCAGGCGTTGGTCAGTCCGGCGAGTTTTGGGTCGCCGCGACGGTCGGCAACGGGGGTTGATAGCAACCGCCTCCAGCAAATTCTGGCGGTGTTGGAAAAGCGGGTGGGGGTTCCTTTATCTAAGTTAGATACCTATTTAGCGTCGGTGGGGGGAATTAAGGTGGAAGAACCCGCCGCCGATTTGGGAATTGCGATCGCCGTGGTTGCGGGATTTCGCGATCGGGTGGTCGATCCGCACACGGTTCTCATCGGCGAAGTGGGATTGTGCGGACAAGTTCGCCAAGTCTCCCAACTGGAATTGCGCTTGCGAGAGGCGGCAAAATTGGGGTTCAAACGCGCCATCATTCCCCAAGGTCAAAATCCCCCCGATTTGGGTTTGGAACTCGTTCCCGTCAGCAAAGTGTTGGATGCCATTCTCGAAGCCATTCCCGGACAACCCAGCAATCCCACTACTGCTGTTGCCTTTGCTGAGGAAGACGAAGCCGACGAGGTGAGTTTCGATTTCGATGCTGAGGAGAATTTAGAAGCGGAAACGGATTTATTTTAAGAGGGGTTTGGGTTTTTTTATTGATAATTCCGCACTTAAAAAATCGATAAATTGACGGGCTGTGCGACCCGATCGCCCGTTGTTTCGCGTTGCCCATTGTAAGGCTCTAAATTGCAAGTCTTCCGGTTCTAGGTCGATTTTGGCTTGCTGTGCGAGATGATTGACAATGGCTAAATAAGTTTTCTGGTCGGCTGCTTCAAAGGTGAGCGTTAAACCGAAGCGATCGCTAAAGGAAAGCTTTTCTTGTACCGTATCCCAAGCATGGACTTCATCGCTATCTTTGGGACGGGGGCGATCGTCGAAATACTCGCGAATTAAATGCCGTCGGTTAGACGTTGCGTAAACAACAACATTGCGCGGACGTTCGGTTAAATTTCCTTCTAAAATCACCTTCAAAGCTTTGTAAGCATCATCATCTTCTTCAAAGGAAAGATCGTCTACAAAGATGATAAATTTCTGAGGTTGGTGGCGCAGTTGATCGACAATTTTCGGCAGATCGATTAACTCCGATTTTGCCACTTCAATCAGTCGCAAACCGCGATCGCCGTATTCCCAAACCAGCGATTTAATTAACGAAGATTTCCCCGATCCTCGACTGCCGTAGAGCAAGACGTGCAGTGCCGAATACCCTCGCAGCAAAAATTCGGTATTCTCGAGAAGTTTCTGCTTCGGAAGTTCGTAAGCTGCCAATTCTGAAAGTTGGATAGAATCGGGGTAACGAATTCCTTCCAACTGTCCCGACTGCCAGCGAAACGCGCGATACTCGGCAAAAAATCCCGTGCCAAATTTTTGATAATATGCTGCTAAGTCTTCTAAATTTTTACCCCAATTTTCTGAAGTTTCTAATTTTTCCTGAATTTGAATTTGCCACCGTTCTCGATCGGTTTGGGGTATTTTCTTCCTTGGTTGTTCTTCCCAAGCGACCAAAGGAATCGAGGATGGCAACGGCGCGATCGCGTGTACCCACTGACACAATCGGGTGCTGCTACAACGATAAAACCGCTGTAAAATTTGCAGATCTCGCCGTGCGGCAGATACTAAAGATTTCGGTAACTCTTCTAAAGGGGTTTGCTGAATTTGTTGGGTGAACGGATTGTTAGTGAGGAGAAGGCGATCGATCAGATATTCTTGCCAAGTGCGATCGCTACTGGCTAAGGTTTGAAACCAGGAACCATAAGCTTGTAAAAGCTCGAAAGTTTGTCTAACTTCTAAAGCTTGCAATAAGTTTAAAAATGCGCGACCGACTTCGCCATCGAGTACCGATCGATACAGTAATAACGATGCTGATGCGTAATGGAGTTCTCGAATACTTTCGTCTTTAGTCATGATTGGAGTTGGGAATTTGGGGTTTGGGGTTAGTGGGTAGGGTGTGTTGAGGAACGAAACGCACCGCTTAGTTTAGCTAAAAATAGATGGAGATTACTGAGGGGAGTAATTTTTTAAAACAAAAGTTTCGGCTTGGGTGCGATCGCCAAATTCCCCGTCTAACGTGCGAATTTTCACCTCTTCTAAAATTTCCTTAAATTGAGGACTGGGACGATACCCCATTCTCTTTAAATCTTCTCCATTTAACATCGGTTTGATTTGGCTCCATTGGGTAATATATTGCCAGATTTTACGTCGAATTGATCGCGAACTGCAAACGGCAATTAAAATTAAAAATGGTAGATCGTGAGGTTGCAAAACACTGACGATTTCACTGGTTCGCTGACTTTGGGAAAGCCGTTCGAGCGTATGTTCTCGAAATCTATAAAACTTGTGCAAGCGATCGAGACTGTCTTCGGATAGCTGAAGGTTTGCCGCTACTTGCAAGCCATCTTCAGCATCGAGACGGGTTAATAATAACTCGAGTAAAATCACCCACCGATCAATCCGAACTTTTAAAAAAGAGTGAAATCGTCGCAACCCGCGATCGATCGCTTGCATTTGTCGAAAAAGGCGATTGTCTAGGGTTAGTTGGGGATGGATGAATTTGAGTGCGCCTAAGTTAGCAAGCTGTTTGAGTTCGGTTTGCCAATACGGTGCTTCTAGCATATATTTTATCTCTTTTTTTAACCGAGTTTGCACGCCGGGAACTTTCGTTTGTTCGGTTTGAATTTGTCGGTGAATGCCGCTGTCGATCGCCGCATTCAGATACGATCGAGTTTGCGCTTCTAACTCGGATTTCAGGCGCAATGTATAGCGAACGGCTCGATAAATTCGCGTCGGATCGTCGAAAAAACTTTGGGGATGGAGAACTCGAATGAGGCGATTTTTTAAATCTTCTCGTCCGCCGAAAAAATCCAACAATTTACCGCGATCGGGTTGAGTCAGTTGCAGCGCAAACGCATTTACCGTAAAGTCTCGTCGATACAAATCTTGACGAATCGAACTTGCTCGAACTACCGGACTTGCACCGGGATAGGGATAGTATTCGGTTCTCGCCGTCGCAAAATCGATCGACAGCGAATCGAACTCGGGATCGTGTTTCCAAATCAGATCGGCAGTTTGAAATTTCGGATGAATTTCGACGCGAGTATTGGGGTATAATTGTTTTAGGATTTTGGCTAGTTCGATGCCCCCATTGGTAACGGCAGTCCCCTCAAATCCATCGACAACTAAATCGATATCGGTAAACAAAATCGGACAGCGATCGTCGAATTGATGGACGAGTAAATCGCGAACGATACCGCCAACCAGATAGAGATTCCACCGTCGTTCTTCGGCTTGTTTTGCCGCGCGATTGATGAACTCCCAAAGGGGAGGTTTGAGGCGATCGCGCAAATCCAACAATAACCCATTCAAAACGCCTTCAGTCCTTCCCGTAGCGAATGATTTCGACAATTTGATTGCCCGCACCCACCATCACCACCGTCGGCGTATGGGTGGCAATTTCTGCGGCATCCAGTTGTCCGTAAGTCATGATAATCACGCGATCGCCTTTCATCCCCAATCGTGCCGCCGCTCCATTTAACTCGATCGCACCAGAACCCGCAGGTGCGGGAATGGCATAAGTAATCAATCGTTCTCCATTAGAAATATTGGCAATTTGTACCTGTTCGTAAGGTAAAATATTGGCAGCTTCGAGGAGAGTGCGATCGATCCCGATACTGCCGGTATACTCTAAATTCGCCTCGGTAATCGTGCAATTGTGAAGTTTGGAAATGAGAAACGATCGCTGCATAGTCAAGGAAAGAGAAGGGTCAGGGCTAAAACGAGTCTGGGATGCCAAAATATAGATGCAAAAAACTAAAATTCATTCCCGAGTTTCTCCGGAGAGCAAACTGGGAATGCTGCGGGCATTAAGCCTCGAACGCCGAAAAATTGCGTCGGGTTCGGACTTATTTACTAGCGGCTTTGATGCACTCTTCTAACAAAGGCATGACGGCATCAGCACCTTTCCATCCCAAGATTTCCGTCACTTTCTTCTCCAAATTTTTGTAAGTTTTGAAAAATTCGGAAATTTCATCCAGGCGATGCTGGGAAATTTGGTCGAGGGAGGTAATATCGGCGTAGCGGGGATCTTTTGCCGGAACGCACAGCAATTTTTCATCGCGATCGCCGCCGTCGATCATTTCCAACATTCCCAACGGACGTGCGGCAATCACGCAACCGGGAAATGTCGGTTGATCCATAATCACCATTCCATCGAGGGGATCGCCATCGTCAGCGAGGGTATTGGGAATAAACCCATAGTCGAAAGGATATTGAACCGAAGAATACAGCACCCGATCGAGGGCAAAGCACTGCATATCTTTGTCAAATTCGTACTTGTTTTTGCTTCCTGCGGGAATTTCAATTAAAACATTAACGATCCCGGATTTCGGTTGAGCGGGAATGAGCGATAAATCCACAAATATTCTCCAAACAAAGTGTCGATCGACGGGAAGTTGCCCTATCGGTAAAAGTTCGGGCGATCGTGCCGCCCGTTTGAGTTTTCCTCACCCTTCCCCGATCGACGTTCGACTTGACTCTATCCCCGAATGGGAATAGAAGGATTTCGGGCAGAGGAAACAACCGATAGCCGACTCGGAGTGCCAGCTACCGTACTCGCCAATATTCTATCAGTTTAGTTCCGCCGGAACGTCGCGCTTTGCCGATTGGGGGTTGGCAAAACTCGTACCGACGGTCGCGATCCGCCTGACGCCTTCGTTCGATCGTCCTTCGGCAATCGAGTGGGCGATCGGTTCGAGATCGTGTAGAGAACACCCTGTCGTTCTCGGCTTCAGACTTCCCAGCTTAACGCACAGACCGGATGGGGGTCGCAGGATAACCTGAAGGCGGGAACAAATTCGTATTGCTAGCAGAATAACGGGCAATGACAAACAAAGGCATCGTCAGCGTCAATAACGCAATCAGCGTACCGACGAGTTGAGCGATTGTATGAGGATTTCCTGCCGAGGGACTGCCAGACGGACTACCAGATTCCATATGAAAGAATGAATTTTGTAAGCAAAGTCACACTTGAATTCGAGCGTCGGGAAATGAACTTCCCTCTCTATCAAAGATCTTAGTTATTTTTCTTTGAAAGTTTGTTGTCCAGACAACAATCTCAACAAAACGTTGAAGAATCTCTCCATTTCCAGACAATCCGGGGAGAGGGGTGAGACCCCCTATTTTAAAATCTGGAGGGTGATGGCGACCCCCCTCAAAAATGGAGCGTTGGGTCATACATCCCATAGAAGAAGGCGATTGGGCGATCGGCGCATAACAGTCGTTTGTGATTCAGTTGAAGTTACATTTCTATGGTATCCAAATCTCTGGGGATGTCGAGTGTTAATAACTTAACCTCAGCCTAACCTAAGCCGATCCAGCATAACCTCTTTCTCCAGATAGAAGAACAAGTCCGATCAGATGCGAGAGATCGACGATGACACCCGCATTTTCAGATTGGCTAGGGAATAAGATACAAGCCATTCGCTATTCTTGCACGATCGGGTGCTGAAAGCGTGACGGTAGGTGACCAAACCCAAACCCCAACCCCCGCCATCCGATATGATATCGAAAGAGAATGCCGCTTTCGCGAAGGAGTCGAATCAAGATCTATGGACGCCATGCAGTTTTTCCAAAAGAGTTCGGGGAAGTGGATTTCGCAGCGAACCACCCACCACTTACCCTTTCGTCGTGCCGAAATGGGTAGTTCGGCGATCGAAGTCAAGACCCTCGCTGCTGACGATCCTCGCGTCGTGGAAATTTGCCAAATTCACGAGATCGATCCCAGTCACGCAGCGGGTGGCGCTTTTGTCCAGTGGAACGGATCGATGCAGTGGGATCGCGAAGACGATGAAAACCACGCCGGATCGACGGTGTTCGCCATCGTCCCCGATGCTGACAATCCCCAAAAAGGCAAGATGCTGCGCGAACGCGGCTATGCCGAAATCGTCCCCGTTGCCGGACAGTACGTGATGGATGAGGAAGACGGGTTGGTGCTGATTACGGAATACGAAACCATGAGTTCGATCGAGCGATTCTGGTTTGCCAGCGATGGGGTGCGGATGCGAACCAGTACCGTCAAGCGATTTGGCGGTTTCAGTACGGCAACGTTCTGCACCGAAACTCGCATTGAAGAAGGCGTCACCGAAATGCCAACGGAGTCGATCCCCCAAGCGGCGAAAGCAGCAACCAAACCCTTCTATTCCAGTTTGGGGTGGTAAGTCGGCTAGGGATTGGTGCATCAGTCGGTTAATACAGAAAACGAGATCGTTCGATAGAACATCATCCCAAACTCAGGGTGGGTAGAGATTTCTACTCACCTTTTTTGTCAGGCATCGCGCCCTCAAAACCGGATCAACCTGTCCTGGCAGGCGATCGTATCGCTTCTCCCCAAATGTACGCAAATCGTCATCTCCGGGAAGGTACGGAGATAAAAAGTCTGCACTCCGTTTTGTCAAGCCACTTTGATAATGTTTTAAGCTTTTATTTTCAAGAGTTTTGAAACGATCGAAGGGGGGATATTTCAATCGAGCGAGCGAGCGCCCTCCGCCATTTGGCTTAGTGGAACCTCCCGTACGATCGCGTAAGTTGACTCTTAAGTTTAATAAAATCCTCGAATAGCCATCCCTAGCTTCTCGGAAGCTTTACAGGGATATCCGCCATTTAGCCGATTGAGAACCCTGTCGAGCGGTTTACTATAGTTCATAACTTCACAAGAGAAACTCAATCAATCGAGCGAATTTCAATTTGAAGTGCTGCATCTATCCCGAATGTGAAGTTGAAGACTTGAATCGCACATATGAGGATATAGATCGTTCGCGCATCGTCATTCCTACCTAAACCAATGACGAGTTTCGATCGTCTATCTGCAACCCGAGCTTAGCTCTATCTAAACCTCAAAATACAAGACTTTGCTATTCTCTAAGAGCGCAACTCTAGTAGGGTAGCTGCGCAGGCGAAAAGTTTCTTACTCTGTCATTTGCATTGTTAAAATCGGAAAACTCTGTCGAGTTTCTCCCTAGTCGTTATTTGGTGAATTATCATGGCTCCTATTATCTATCAAGCGGAAACCGATCTGACTTTAGTGGACGATGGTAACAATAGTTATGAAGTCAATCCGGCTGACTATATCCGTGTCAAAAAAAAAGGAACAACAGGGACTGCAACCAAACAATTTGATGGCGCTGATGGAAATTACAACATCACGATCGCCTATTTAGATGGTGATACTGGAGATGGAGCGATCGAACTCTTCATTGGCAACACATTAATCCAAAAAATCGATTTGCTAGCCAATGATGGCATCGATAAAACGCTGACCATTAACAATATCCCCATTGCCAATGGCGATGAAATCAAAATCATCGGCACTCGAGAAGACGGAGACGGCGCGCGGGTTGACTACATTGAATTTACCAAACTTAACGAAGTTGCCGATACTGTCGCGCCGACCGTCACAGCCTTCACTCCAGGCGATGATTCAACGACGGCTGCTGTAGACGCCAATCTGTCGATTCAATTCGACGAAGGGATTAAAGTCGGAACGGGGAATATCATCATTAAAGATGCAGGCGGCAATGTCGTCGATACCATCGATGTTACCGATGCAACGAAAGTCACCGTTACCGGAAATACTCTCCTCATCGATCCCACTGGCATAGAAGCGGCAACAGCATATTCCGTTGAAATTGCTGCAACTGCCGTCACCGACTTGGCTGGTAACGCCTACGCTGGCATCGCCGACGCCACCACCTGGAACTTTACCACGGCTACGCCTGGTGACAATACAGGCGGTGGGGACGATGGCGGCAGTACCGATGATGGCGGCAGTACCGACGATAGTGGCAGTACCGACGATAGTGGCAGCACCGACGATAGTGGCAGTACCGACGATAGTGGCAGTACCGACGATAGTGGCAGTACCGACGATAGTGGCAGTACCGACGATAGTGGCAG
>DVED01000057.1 GCA_015295945.1 Oscillatoriales cyanobacterium M59_W2019_021
CAACTCGGAATCGAACATTACCAACGGGGCGAATTTACTGAAGCGATCGCCGCTTGGCAGCGTTCCCTCGCTCGCAGTCGTACCTTGGGTAATCGGCAAAACGAAGCGGCAGCATTGGGCAATCTAGGCATCGCCCATCGTGTTTTGGGGGACTACGTTCGGGCGATCGAGTATTTAAACGAAGCGTTGAGAATTAAGCGAGAATTGGCAGAACGCCAAGGGGAAGGACAATTACTGGTTAACTTGGGAAACGTCTACGAAAATTTGGGAGAATACGATCGCACGCTTCAATTTTACGAAAACAGTTTGCCCATTCTTCAAGAAGTAGGAGACTTACAAAGCGAAACCATCGTTCTCAATAACCTCGGTTCGCTGTATGCTAACTTGAACGAACCGGAAAAGGCGATCGAACACAGTCAAACCAGTTTGGAAATTGCGCGACAGATTGGCGATCGACAAGGTATCGGTCAAAGCTATCTCAATTTAGGATTAGTTTACCATACTTTGGGACAAATTCAACCCGCAATTAATAATTACCGAGAAAGTTTAACGATCGCGGGCGAACTCGATTTACCGTTACTGAAAATTCCCGCTTCCAGCAATTTAGCCCTAGCTTACGAACAACTGAACGATCGCGAATTGGCGATCGAATATCACCAATATGGATTGATGATCGCCCGCGAAATTTACGCTCCCCGAGAAGAAGCCAAAGTTCTCAATAACTTCGCCCATACCTTACTGAAGTTCGATCGCCTGCCCGAAGCTGAAACCCAATTGCGGCGATCGATTCAGTTATTAGATACCCTGAGAAAAGACCTAAACGACGCTCAAATCGTCTCGATTTTCGACACGCAAATTCATACTTACAACCTCCTGCAACAAGTCCTCATCGCCCAAAACAAACCCGAAGCCGCTTTAGAAATTTCCGAATGGGGACGAGCGCGAGCTTTTACCCAACTCTTAATTCAACGCAAAAGCGATCGCCCTTTACCGGAAACGCTCCTCAATCCCGATCCCCCCAACCTCGATCGCATTCGCCAAGTTGCCCGCCACCAAAATGCCACCTTAGTTGAATATTCCATCGTCCCCGATGATAGCTTTTTACACCGAGGAAAACTGTGGGGAAATAAAGCCGATCGCCTCTATATTTGGGTCGTCCAACCCAGTGGAAAAATTGACTTTCGATCAGTCAATTTAACATCCCTCACTACCCCCTTAGAAAGCTTGATTCCCGATACCCGCCAAACCATCGGCATTCGCGGCATCGCCTCCCCTTCCCAACTCGTCCTCGTTCCCGGCGATCTCGTCCGCTTGCAAGACGACGCACCCGGTTGGGAACCGTGGTCAGTGGTGGCTGTAGACGAGGCAAACGGGACGGTGTCTCTCACCCAGTCCAGTTTCCCCCCAGGCGTTACGATCGATCGCCCGATTGCCGATGTTGTTGCCATCGTAGACGACTTGCGCACCACCCATCCCCAACTGCAAAAACTGCATCAATTACTCATCGAACCGATCGCCGATTTGCTGCCCCAAAAACCCGACGATCGCATCATTTTTATCCCCCATCGAGAACTGTTCGTCGTGCCGTTTGCCGCCTTACAAAATACAGAAGGAACCTATTTAATCGAACAACATACGATGCTTTCCGCCCCAGCCATTCAAGTGTTGGAATTAACGCAAACGAAACCTTCTTTCATCCCTCCTCTTAGGGAGGACAGAGGGGGGTCAGAGATTTTGATTGTCGGCAATCCCACCATGCCGTCGATCGCCTTGACCCCCGGCGATCCGCCGCAACCCCTTGCCCCTTTACCCAACGCCGAACGCGAAGCTGAAGAAATCGCCCAACTGTGGCAAACCTCCCCCTTATTAGGCGATCGTGCCACCAAAGCTGAAATCTTGCCACAATTACCCCAAGCCCAACTCGTCCACCTGGCCACCCACGGACTCCTCGACGCTCGATCGGGCATCGGCAGTGCCATCGCCCTCGCCCCTTCTGCCAACGATGACGGCTGGCTGACGGCAAAAGAAATCCTGGGCTTAGATCTGCAAGCGGATTTAGTCGTGTTGAGTGCCTGCAATACCGGACAGGGACAAATCACCGGCGATGGCGTTATCGGCTTGTCCCGTTCCTTCCTGTCCGCCGGGGCTAGTAGCGTCATCGTCTCGTTGTGGATGGTTCCCGACGCCCCCACCGCCGACTTGATGCGGGCATTTTACCAAAACCTCCAACAAAACCCCGATCGCGCCACAGCCCTGCGGCAAGCCATGCTGACCACAATGAAACGCCATCCCCAACCGAAAAATTGGGCGGCGTTTGTGTTAATGGGCAATGGGTAATATAGCGTTTTCAAAAGAGATGTGAAGAGGGGTAGGGGTAGTGCCAAGAGTGCCTACCCACCTCTCCCTACCCCTCTCCTCCAAGGAGAGGGAACAATTGTGTCCCCCTAGAGGGCAGGGCTGTTTCATTTTCATGAATTTTAGCTTATGTTTGCACCGCCAATAGGTCTAGAGCGGGTTAATAAATTGCCTCTAATTTTTTAGGCGATC
>DVED01000182.1 GCA_015295945.1 Oscillatoriales cyanobacterium M59_W2019_021
ACTCTAAACGGACATCGAGGGACTGTCAGACTACTTCGGTAGCAAGACCCGGTGAAGTGTCAAGAATCACCGCGCCTTTAGGACGGTGAGTATGTCAACAATTGGTAAACTTATAAGGGATACCATCCCATTGAGTAAAGATTTATGCAAAAACGGACATCGCTGGATACGACGAACTTGATGCGTCGGGCGGAAGAGTTAATTAACGCCGCCTCGAATCGCTATCGGATTACGGTACAGGTGGCAAATCGCGCCAAGCGGCGTCGTTATGAGGATTTTGACAATCTCGACGATCCAATGATGAAACCGATCCGGCGGGCGATTATCGAAATGTCGGATGAATTGACCAGTACGGAAATTATTGGAGAATAGGTGAATGGTCATTGGTCATTTGTCCTTTGTCCTTTGTGCCAATGACCGAGGACTTATAATCAATGACTCTTACCTCACAAATCCTTGCGAATGTTCCGGGCAATCCTTTGGAGGGGTTGCGTCGTGCCGATCGCCTGTGGGAATCTGTCAAACAGCGATCGCTGTCGGTTCCCCAGGTTGTTGATACCAGCGATACGCGACTGGGGGAAACGGAGTGGGATGCGATCGTCTGTGGGGGGACGTTGGGCATTCTCATCGGTTTGGCGTTGGTGCGCCAGGGTTGGCGGGTGTTGCTGGTGGAGCGGGGGGTTTTGCGGGGACGGGATCAGGAGTGGAATATTTCCCGCAAGGAGTTGGAGGTTTTCTTAGAATTAGAGTTGTTGACGGAAGGGGAATTGGAACGGGCGATCGCGACGACGTACAATCCCGCCCGAGTTAGCTTTCTCGAGGGTCCGGAAATTTGGGTTCGCGATATTCTCAATATCGGCGTCGATCCGGTGTTTCTCCTGGAAACCCTGAAGCAAAAGTTTCTCGCTGCCGGGGGCAAGCTGTTAGAAAATACGGCGTTTGAGGGCGCGGTGGTACATCCGGATGGGGTGTGCGTCCAAGCGGGGGACAAGTTGACGGCACGGTTGCTGTTGGACGGGATGGGACACTTTTCGCCCATCGTCCGTCAAGTGCGCCAAGGACGCAAACCGGATGCGATTTGTATGGTGGTGGGGAGTTGCGCCACGGGGTTCGATCGCAACGAAACCGGGGATTTGATGGTATCGTTTACCCCGATTCAAAATCAGTGTCAGTATTTTTGGGAAGCATTTCCGGCACGGGATGGGCGTACGACTTATTTATTTACCTATCTCGACGCCCATCGGGATCGCTTCAGTTTAGAATTTTTCTTTGATGAATATTTGCGGTTGCTGCCGGAATATCAGGATGTGAATTTGGCGCAATTGCAGCTACAACGGGCGTTATTCGGCTTTTTCCCCTCCTACCGCCAAAGTCCGTTGCGATCGCCCTGGAATCGGATTCTCCCCATCGGTGACAGCAGCAGCAGTCAGTCACCGTTGAGTTTTGGGGGGTTTGGGGCGATGTTGCGCCACCTGTCGCGTTTGAGTGGGGGGATTGACGAAGCGTTACGCGGTGATACGCTCGATCGGAAATCCCTGGCACTCTTACAACCCTACCAACCCAATTTATCGGTGACGTGGTTGTTCCAGCAAACCATGAGTGTGGGAGTGGGGCAAAAAGTTTCCCCCAACGCGATTAACGAACTGCTGGGGGCAGTATTTGCGGCGATGTCGGAGTTGGGCGATCCGGTGTTGCGTCCGTTTTTGCAGGATGTGATTCAGTTCGGTACGCTGTCGCAAGCGCTGTTTAAAACGGCGATCAACTCTCCCCTGGTCGTCACCAAAATTATCCCCCAAGTGGGGTTGCCATCGCTACTGGATTGGATGCGCCACTATTGGGCGTTGGGGGCGTATCGCGGTTTGTCGGCAGTGGGAGAACGCCTGGAAAATTGGCAGGGCGGATCGCCGCAACAGCAGTATTATATCCGGCGATGGCTGGAAGCTTGGCAATACGGATCGGGTGGCGATTATTCTCGATAGGCGATCGTTTCGGGAATGGTCGGATTTCAGTTTGTAGTGTCTAAAGGTTTGCCATTTTTGCAAGTATCGGTAAAATTGCGTTCGCAAAAGTGTAACGACGCGGGCAGGTGGTGAAATCGTCTGCCAAGATGGGGCAAGGTTTAGTTGATTGCTAGGGGCTAGTAGCTAGTAGCGGAAGCTCTCATTTTTCGTTGTTAAATTGTCAGGACTAATTGAATGAAAGCCTCAAAATCTCCGGTTTCTAACTATTTTTCCGTGCTGATCGATCTATTGCGCGATCGCCACAGTTTTATGGCAGAGATCGGCAAAAATGAGCGAGTGAACCGTAAAATCATCGCTTTGCTATTTTCTAGTTCGATCTTTTTTGCGGTCTACGGCTTAATCATAGGGGCATCTAGTAGCTGGATGCAAGCAATCTCTTCCGCCGTCAAGTTGCCAATTCTGTACTTGATGACGATGATGATTTGCTTACCAACGCTATACTTTTTTAATATTCTCTTTGGTTCGCGGAAGAATTTTACGCAGCACTTAGGAGTCGTCATTGCCGCTGTCGCATCCATTAGTGTCTTACTGTTTAGCTTTGCCCCTGTTTCGCTGTTTTTCTTAATTAGCGCTCCCAATCAATACAGTTTTTTCTTACTGTTGAATGTTGCTATTTTAGGTTTGACGGGATTTGTCGGTGTTAAATTTCTCTACGATGGGATGCAGTTAATGTCCGAACAAGAAGATGAAACTTTTGAAGGCAAGAAAAATAGAACCAAGCTGCTCAAGTCTTGGTTGTTTTTGTATGCGTTTGTTGGCAGTCAATTAGGCTGGACGTTGCGTCCTTTTTTTGGCGCTCCCGAACAACCTTTTCAATTGTTTAGAAATTTGGAAGGGAACTTCTATCAAGGAGTCTTGAATGCTATTTTAAACGTGTTGAATTTGAATTAAATAGGACTTACGCTCCGCTAACATACCCTACAAATTCCAAACCCCAAATGACCAATGACGAATGACGAATGACAAATTACCCATTCGTCATTTGACTGGGAACGACGAGGCGATCGAATTCTTCTGCCTCAATATACCCCAATTCCAAACACGCTTGTTTTAAGGTTAAATCTTTTTCAGCGGCGAGGTGAGCAACTTTCGCCGCTTTATCGTAGCCGATATGGGGGGCTAAAGCGGTAACCAACATTAACGATCGATCGACATGGGTTTGAATTTGCGATCGATTGGCTTGCAATCCTTCGAGGAGAAAATCGGTGAAATTATTGCAACTATCGGATAGTAACTCGATGGATTTTAGCAAATTAAATACTATCATTGGTTTGAAGACATTCAGTTCAAAGTGTCCTTGCGATCCGGCGATCGCCACTGCCGCGTCGTACCCCATCACTTGCGCAGCAACCATCGTCATCGCTTCGCATTGGGTGGGGTTCACTTTCCCCGGCATAATCGAAGAACCCGGCTCGTTTGCAGGTAAAATTAACTCGCCCAAACCGCACCGAGGACCGCTGCCTAAAAAGCGAATATCGTTAGCAATTTTCATCAGCGAACCCGCTAAAGTTCTCAAAGCACCACTTGCCATCACCATGCCATCGTGGGAGGCTAATGCCGCAAATTTATTGGGGGCAGAAATAAAAGGCAATCCCGTCATTTCGGCAATTTTTTTAGCAACGAGATCGGCAAATCCCGGCGGTGCATTCAAACCCGTTCCTACTGCCGTTCCGCCGATCGCCAATTCGTAAAGATCGGGCAATGTACTTTCAATTCGAGATAAGTTGGCATCCAGTTGCGCGACGTAACCGGAAAACTCTTGTCCTAATGTTAAAGGAACGGCATCTTGGCAGTGGGTTCTACCAATTTTTACGATGTCGGAAAACTCTTCAGATTTGCGTTGTAAAGCATCGCGCATTTTACGAACGTTGGGCAACAATCGATCGCGAATTTCCACTGCCGAAGCGATGTGCATTGCCGTGGGAAAAGTATCGTTGGACGATTGCGACATATTTACATCGTCGTTGGGATGAATGGGAGTTTTGCTGCCCAAAACGCCGCCCGCAAGTTCGATCGCCCGATTGGAAATCACCTCGTTGACGTTCATATTGCATTGGGTTCCGCTTCCCGTCATCCACACCCGCAACGGAAAATGATCGTCGAATTTACCATCGATGATTTCATCCGCAGCTTGGGCAATTAACTGTGCTTTCGATTGTGGTAATTTCCCCAATTCCTGATTGGTGAGGGCAGCCGCTTTTTTCAAGATTGCCATCGCTCGAATCACTTCGAGAGGCATCAAATCTTGCCCGATCGAAAAGTATTTCAACGATCGCTGGGTTTGCGCCCCCCAATAGCGATCGGCTCGAACTTCGATCGCTCCCATGCTATCGGTTTCTCGTCGGGTTTGGAATGATTTAGCTTCGTTCATAATGGTTATTAGTTTATGGGTTATCGATCGCAGGAATGGTGCGTTTCGTTCCGGTGGCACTCCCTACCAACTTCTCTTTTCTCTTCCTACTGAACTTCTGAACTGCTGTAAAAATATGATTTATCTTCCCGTTACCATCCTGCTGTTTTTAACACTGCTGTTGTTCCCGTTCATTTTGTTTAGTTTCGCCATCGACGTGGTACAAGTCGCTGTTGCCAAACTCGGGTTTTCACCGCAGATGGCGCTCCTCCTCCTCGTTCTGGTGGTGCTAGGCAGCACGATTAATATTCCCCTCTATCGCACCGAATCGCAAGTGGAAATCGTGTCAGATTTTGCTGACTTGTGGCGGCGGCAATTTTGGGGCATTCCGTTGCAGAAAATGCGGCAGATGACGATCGTGGCGCTGAATGTGGGTGGGGGGTTGATTCCGGTGTTGCTGGCGGTGTATCAGTTCCGACGCGCTGATTCTATCTCGATTTTGCTAGTTACGGCGATCGTTACCCTTATCAGTTATTATGCCGCTCATGTCGTACCGGGAATCGGCATTCAGATGAATCCGGCGATCCCCCCTCTAACGGCGGCACTGAGTGCGACGATTATAGCGGGGACTCAAGTTCCGGCGGTGGCGTTTGCGGGTGGCGTTCTGGGAACGGTAATCGGTGCGGATTTACTGCACCTGCGAGAACTTGATCGGATGACGGCGGGAGTTCTCAGCATCGGCGGTGCAGGGGTTTTCGACGGTATCGCTTTGTGTGGGTTATTCGCGCTGTTGTTGAGTTGAAATTTAACGTTAATAGGGATTTGGCAAGGGAAGTCGCGATTGAGAGATGGCGGTTAAAACCGCTACTACAGAAGCGAAACCCACCTTCGTGGGTTCCGTGTCGGCGGACTTCGTTTCTGTAATACTAAGACTAGGCACGGAATTATTAGTATGACGATCGCCACCTCTGGAAAACTGACGTTCGATCGATTTCTCGAGGAATATCCCGACGATCAAGGTCGATACGAACTGGTCGATGGAGAAATTGTCGAAATGAGAGCGATTCGCTGGCATGACGATATTGCCGATTTTCTCATTCGCAAATTCGATCGCCAAGTCGAACGATCGCACCTCAAATATCGCGTTACCGGAAGATTGGTACTGGCAACCACATCCGCAGACGGTCAACAACAGGGTCGCCGTCCCGATGTCAGTGTCGTTTCGCTCTCGACTTGGGAATCCAATCGTTTTGCTTATGCAGCACTAGACGAACCCATTCAACTGGTTGTTGAAGTGGTTTCTACCAATTGGGAAGACGATTATATTGACAAACTCGACGAGTATCAACGGTTGGGAATTGTTGAATATTGGATTGTCGATTATTTGGCGATCGGCAGTCGAAGTTATTTGGGTCGTCCTAAAGTTCCCACGATTTTTGTTTATCATTTAGATGAAACTGGTGTTTATCGATCGACCGCATTTAAAGGAGACGATCGCATTATTTCTCCTACATTTCCAGACCTCGAATTAACCCTGAATCAAATTTTGGAAGCTTAGCCGATCGATCGACCCTCGAATCTGCTTCGGATGCAACTCAGCGAAAGTGAAGGAAATCGCGCTTTTTCCTTCTGCTTTAAAATTCCATTTTCCAACCGCGCGATCGCAAACGAGCATCAATTTCCCTTTTCCACGTTGCCAGAGTTTGGGGAAAGTCGGGGTATTGCAATTTACTGCGCCAGAGAATGACGGCATCTTCGTCGTCGGGATAGTAACGACGCCGCCGTCCCGCTTCTTGAAAGCCAAACCGTTGATACAATGACAATGCTGCCTGATTGGATGCTCTCACTTCCAGGGTGGCGCGTTTCATGCCGCGTTGGTGTGCCAAAGTGAGTAAATCCAAAAATAGCGCGGAACCCAAACCCGATCGCCGATAGTCTGGATGGATGGCAAGCAGGGTAATGTGAGCTTCATCAACGATCGCCCAGGAACAGCCCAAACCCACACCGGATGGCGGTTCCGTCCCGTTGTGGTGCGATAGCAATAACAAATCGCTATTGGGACTGTCAATTTCCCTGGCATAACCGTCATCAGTCCACAATCCCCCCAGGCACAGGCGATCGAGTTCGACGGCAGCCTCAAGGCGATCGAGGGTGAGGGGATGAGTGCAGAAAACCGAGTGATTCACGTTAGGTCGATAACACGCAAGTCCATCGATTTTAGCGCGATCCCCTCGCGGAGGTTCGCGGTTTCGGACTTTGCCAATCTAGGCTACATCGTCGTGAGCGAAACGATTGTAGAGGAAATCGAGGGCGTAGTTCCGCAGTTTGTAATACTCGGGATCTTCCAGAATCCGATCGCGATCGCGGGGACGTTCAAAGGGAATGTTAATAATTTCGCCGATCGTCGCTGCCGGACCGTTGGTCATCATGACTAATCGATCGGCAAGGAACAAAGCCTCATCGATATCGTGAGTAATCATCAACACCGTACAGCGATTTTCGTTCCAAATTTTCAGCAGTTCTTCTTGCAATTCTTCTTTGGTAATTGCATCCAACGCCCCAAAGGGTTCATCTAAAATTAACACTTCCGGACGAATGGCTAAAGCGCGAGCGATACAAACCCGCTGTTTCATCCCCCCAGAAATTTGCGGTGGCTTTTTATCGGCAGCTTCCGACAGTCCCACCATCGCTAAATGTTCGCGGACGATCGCCCGTTTTTCGGCAACGGGTTTCTTGGGAAATACCGAATCCACCGCCAAATAAACATTCTCAAATGCGGTCAACCAAGGCAGAAGCGAGTAGTTTTGAAACACCACCATCCGATCGGGACCGGGTTTCTTCACCGATTTACCATTCACCCGCACCGCACCGGAAGACGCCCGATTGAAACCGGAAACCATGTTTAATAATGTAGATTTTCCGCATCCCGAGTGACCGATGACGGTAATAAATTCCCCTTCGTTCACAGTTAAATTTACGTTTTCCAACGCTTTAAATCCGTTGGGATACACCATCGAGACATTTTCGATCGTGACCGAGGGTTTAGAAGTCGATCGATTGGTACGAGTTTTGTCGATTCTGTAAGTAGAAGTCATGATTTTGAAGGAGTTCAGAATTTCAGAAGTAAGCGCTGCGCGCTGGCTACGCCTACAGGAGTTACAGGAGTAAGTGCTTCGCACTCTTCTCGCCTACAGGAGAAGAAAGCAGAGGGAGCAGGGGAGGCAGGGGAAGCTTTCTTGAGCAGAGGGAGAGAAGCAACTAACCACTAACAACTAACCACTAAC
>DVED01000020.1 GCA_015295945.1 Oscillatoriales cyanobacterium M59_W2019_021
ACTTAGGCAACTGATAGACGATCTGATAGAATCTGAGAATAAAAAGCCGTCCTCCGCTGCGCTAAAGGACGGGGCTTGAAACCCTTTATTTTCGGTCAGTCGATTTACGATCTAAGTGCTTGCGAATAACATCCAAAATTTTCTGAGCTTGCACCGGTTTAGTTAGGAAATCCGACGCTCTTACCGTCGAGGCTCGCATCCGATGAATGATCCCCTTATTGCCCGTTAAAATCACGATCGGCGTGTGTGCGAATTGGGGAATGCGGCGCAGTTGGGTGCAAATTTCGTAGCCATTGGCAACGGGCATCACCAAATCTAGGAAAATTAAATCGGGTTTGGCTTCGATCAGCGTCAGCACGGCTTGCAAGGAATCCTGAATCGCCAGAAATCGATACCCAGCAGTTTGAATCACCGGCTCCATCATTTTAATCGTTTGCAAACTATCGTCGATGCAGGCAATGAGCGGTTCGTTAGAAGAGGGGGGCTGTACAATGACGTTTCTCTTTTTGCTGGGATGAGGGTTTTGGGTGGGGCGGGGGATATCGGGTACGGCTCGGGTCGAAATCCATTCTTTTTTGATGTAAGGAAACACCACGCGAGCGAGCTTCAGCGTATCGATTTTAAATCCGCTGGCTAATTCGCGAAAAGTTCGCTTTCCATTAATTTTTGAAGAGAGTTTTTGATAAACTTTATCGGCTCGCTGTAATTGTTTGTTGCGATCTTTTAACATTGGGGCATCATTGGGAGACACTAAGCCCAAGCCCGACTTTTTCCAGCTCTCAACTTGTAGTTGAAGCATCGGCAGAATCGAATCGATATGCAGCCGACACGATTGAAGGCGAATAATGGAGAGCGTATCCTGTAAATTCAGGTGATACGTGACTTCAGCCTGGGATTCTTCTAGTAAAATATCGAAGAGAACTTCCATGGCGATCGATTCGACGATCGCAAACACTTGTTCTTCCGTCAAGGTTTGCCGTTCTTGCAGGACTTGCAAGATCTGAAAATCCCAAGAAAAATATTCCTCATCTTCTTCGCGAATAGAGAGAGATTTTAAATCGATTTTCGGACAGTGTATTTTTAAATTGCGAAACAAGCGTCTGACTTGATGCCACTCTCCTGCAACCCAAGTTAAATGACCGCCAAAAAAGTAAATTTTCCACTTGCGATCGTTCTCGGAATGCACTTCGAGCGGGCCGGTGAATTGAGTTTCACTCGCCCGGTTCAATTGATTTTGTAAGGAGTTGACAGGCGGATGGTTCGTCATGTTTTTAGGAAGAATGACTGGACGAAGACCCAGACGATCAACGCTCTTTCATATACCGAATCCGAGCGAGGATCTGTTTCCATTTGGCAGCAAGTTCTCTCGATGAACGATCGTCATGAAATTCCAAATAGGTAATGGTTTGACGAATAAGATATTCTAGCTCGGCAGGTGTCATTTCCTTCATCGGTCAACATAAGGCAGAAGGCAGAGGGCAGAAGGCAGAAGCTCGAATATCCTTCTCAACACGCTTACTCTTCCAGAAAGAGGCTTGTCCCCTTGTTTCTCAATCTGCGGAGCGTTAGCGAGGTCAAATTCGGCGAAGCCGCTTCTCTGGAGATCGTCATTTTGAGATTGAGTTTCGATCGCCCCTGAGAGAAGCAGACCCATGGGGAAACGGCTTGCTCCGGGTCGAATTTAAGCCCAAGCCGACGATCCCAAATCGGGCGGAACATCGAGAATGCGCCCCGGTCCGATGGCTTGGAGGGCTTCCCCAAGTCGGACGTCCCCGGTATACAGTGCCCGTCCGATAATGACGCCCGTGACCCCTTGGGGTTCGAGTGCGGACAAACTCAACAGATCGGTCACCGAACTAATTCCCCCGGATGCAATAATCGGAATGTCAATGGTGTCGGCAAGTTGCCGCAACGCATCCAAATTGGGACCGGTGAGGGTTCCATCTCGATGAATATCCGTGTAAATTATCGCTGCTACACCCAGACTTGCCATTTGTCGTGCTAAATCTGTCGCCAACACAGGGGATGTTTCCAGCCAACCGCGAGTCGCGACTCGTCCGTTCCGGGCATCGATCCCTACGATAATCTTACCCGGAAACTCCCGGCACAACTGTGCGACTAATTCCGGTTTTTCGACGGCAACCGTGCCGAGGATCGCCCATTGGACGCCCAAATCTAACAAAGCCGCCACGCTGTCGCGATCGCGCAATCCTCCCCCCACTTCTACGGGAATGGAGACTGTGCGGACGATTTGGGCGATCGAGTCTAAGTTGGCGGAGCGACCGAGTTTCGCGCCGTCGAGGTCTACTAAATGCAGTCGCGTTGCCCCTTGTTCGACCCATTGACGGGCGACGGCAACCGGATCTTCGTTAAACGTTTCGGAGCGATCGTAATCGCCTTGGTACAATCGGACGCAGCGCCCTTCGAGTAAATCGATTGCGGGAATGACTTCCATAAATCCTTCGGTGTTGCTCTAAGAGTGTCTACCCTAGAAGATACGAGGGGAAGACAGGCGAGGGTAGGGCAAACGCCACTTTCTCCCCAGGACGGGTCGATCGCCCATTCGGGTTCGATCGATCGACCGCTAACCTATTGTCTCAGGTTAAAGATTGGGAGTGCGAAAGTTATCCTCTTTCGTTAAGATCGTGTCAGGCTTGGCAGATAAACTGTACGGGTCGCTTCGGCTTTGTCCTATCGCTGTACGGGACTATCCTGGCAGAGGTTTCTATGGACGATATCATCCAGCTAGATAGCATCAAACATCAATTGAGGAATACAATGCGATCGAAAAAACCCAAAATGCTGGTTGTCGATGACGAGCCAGACAATTTGGATCTGCTTTACCGAACGTTTCGGCGCGATTTTCAAGTCTCCAAGGCTGAAAGCGGTTTTGAAGCGTTGGAAATCCTCGAAAAAGAAGGGGAAGTTGCCGTGATTATTTCCGACCAGCGGATGCCGGAAATGAAAGGCACGGAGTTTCTCAGCAAAACCCTCCCCCAATTTCCCAATACCTTCCGGATCATCCTCACTGGGTTTACCGATATCGAAGATTTAGTCGAAGCGATCAATTCCGGACAGGTTTATAAGTATATTACGAAGCCTTGGGACCCTCAAGAGTTGAAAGAGGTGGTCGGACGGGCGGCAGATACCTACGAACTCCTCAAACAGCGAACGGAGGAGTTGGCGCGATCGCAGGCGCAAATGGAACTGCTCAAAGCCGTCCTCCGAGTTGCCCAGGATGATGACTGCGGGGAAACGGGTTTGGCGGCGATTGCCCAGGCGTTTGGGGAGGAGTTCGCCGCCGATACTTGTATCTTACAATTAGTATCTGGGGATACCCTGGGGACGGCAGGCAGCTACCGTCGCACGGGAACGGCTCAAAACTGGCTGAATGACGATCCCTTGGTGCAAGAGGCGATCTCCCAAAAAACCGTCCGAGTTGTGGCGAATATTCCCAACGATGCCAATTTATCCGCTGTAGCGCACTACCAGAGTTCCGGAATACAAGCTCATTTGGCAATTCCCATCCTGTGGCGCGATCGGGCGATCGGTTTGTTATCCCTTCAGTGGATGCAACCTTGCCAACTCCAAGAGTCGAAACTAGAATTGGTTTACTTAGCCGCACAACAAGTCGGTTTGGCACTCGTCAGTATGAATTGCGGTTAGGGGTTTGGGGTTGGGTAGGATGCGTTTCGCGTTCGCGACATGAAAAGCGCAGCAACGCATCATTTTATATAGTGGCTTTCTGCTCCTCCTGCTCCCCCTGCTCCCCCTGCCTCCCCCCTGAAATTCTCCCATGACCCATTCCCCTTCTGCCGATCGCGTGCGATCGCTATTTGATCGAATTGCCCCCGTTTACGACGACTTCAACGACTGGTTGAGTTTCGGACAGCACCGGATTTGGAAGCAGATGGCAGTGAAGTGGTGCGGGGCGAAACCGGGAGATACGGCACTGGATTTGTGCTGTGGCAGCGGAGATTTGGCACTGCGGGTGGCGGATGCGGTGGGAAGGGAGGGGACGGTGTACGGGGTGGATTTCTCGGCATCACTGCTGGATATCGCCCGATTGCGTTCTCTGCGATCGTCTCCGCCACCGCCGATTTTTTGGCTGGAAGGCGATGCCCTGAATTTACCCTTCGAGGATGAAAAGTTCGATGCGGCGACGATGGGGTATGGGTTACGGAATCTCAGCGATATTCCTCGGGGGTTGCAGGAGTTGTACCGCGTTCTCAAACCCGGCGCGTCGGCGGCGATTTTAGACTTCCACCGCCCGCGATCGCCCGCCATGCAAGCCTTCCAAAATTGGTATCTGGAAACGTGGGTCGTGCCGACGGCAGCGCGGTTTGGCTTGACGGAAGAATACGCCTACATTCGCCCGAGCGTGGAGCGATTTCCCTGCGGAGCGGAGCAAGTGCAACTGGCGGGCGATGCTGGATTTAGCCACGCCGTTCATTATCCCATTTCCGGCGGTATGATGGGTGTATTGGTCGTTACTAAATCAAAAAGTTACCCGAGTTGAGGAATTGAGTATTTCGGATGGGCAACGCCCACCGAAATACATATTTTTACGCTCTTTTGCACTTAGTTTTCAATCGGAGTGAAATTTACAAATCTGCCAACGTAGTTTTCCGAACTCCTGTAACTTTTGTAACTCCTGTAACTCCTTGTCTTAACGGCGATTAACGTTGAACTGGACTCAAGTTTTAGAATTGGTTTTGCCACCGATTTTAGGTGGGGCGATCGGCTATTTCACCAATGATATAGCTATTAATATGTTATTTCGTCCGTACCAGCCGATTTATATCGGCAAGCGGCGACTTCCGTTTACGCCGGGATTGATTCCCCGCAATCAAAGTCGTCTGGCGCAGCGCGTTTCGGACACGATTATGAGTTCGTTGCTGACGCCGGCGGAATTACAAAATTTGACCCGTCGCTTGTTACAAGTGGAACGGGTGCAAGCGGCGCTACTGTGGTTGTTAAATGTGGCGCGAGAACAAATTAAAACCGAAACGGAGCAACGCACGGCGAAAATTTTAGCGGGAATTCTTCACGACTTATTTGGGCGATCGCTCCCTCGCTTGTTAAAAGTTTTGGCCAAAAAAGAAGATTTTCTCGAAGAACAATTCAACCATATTTTTGATGACGTTTTACTCGAATTTCAACTGACCGACGAACAAGCCGATCAATTAGCTGATTGGTTATTACAATCGATTTTACCCCCCGATGTTTTGCGGTTGGGATTGGTGGATTTTTTGACCGATCGCAATATTGCTATTATCGATGAGGGATTTCGGGAAAGAAGTAGCGGCACGTATTGGGTAGTTGCCAACTTATTTGGATTGCGGAATACGTTAACCCGTTTAAGAACGTTCTGTTTAGATGAAAAAGAAGAAACGAATTCTCGTTTGGCAGAGTTGATCGACTCCTTGTCGATTCGAGAGCGGTTGCAAGAATTACTCCTCAATTTGTCGTTGCAAAATTTACCCGTTTCTACCGTTCGCCAGTTGCGAAAAACCATGGGGGATAGCATTCGCAACTACATTCAAAGCGAAGGCATCGATCTGTTAAAGAAATTAAGCGATTCGCTGGACTTTGAAGGAATTTCTAAGTTGATTCTCAATCGGTTGCGAAATTCCTCGGCTGTCACGTCTTCTTTAGAGTTGGTCAGTTACGAGTTGGCGTTGATTTTAGATCGGTATTTGGAGCGAGATTTAGAGGAGATTGTGGCTAAAATAATTCCCATTTTAGCGATCGACCAAGTAATTATCGATCGAGTGAATTCTACCCCTCCCCAAGAATTGGAAGCGGCAATTCAAGGGATCGTGAAAAGCGAACTTCAGGCGATCGTTAATTTAGGGGGTGTTTTAGGTGTTGTAGTCGGCTCGATTCAAACGATTGTGTTTTTACTGCGATCGTAACTCGTCATTCTGCAATTTTAAGCTGAATGCTTACGATTCAATCCGTTTGATCGCGCTGCCAGTTGTGCCAGGTTTTTAACCCCATTTGCCACAAACCCTTTCGCTGTCGCCGATGGTTTCGCCACGCGATGCCTAACTCGCGATACAACTCAGAGAAGGAAGGCGAGACGGGAAGCAAATCGGCGATCGCCTCGAAAGTGAGGTTTTGCTGTATGACGATCGCGAAGGCATGAATTAATTCTTCCGCCGAAGCTCCCCAAATATGAACGCCGAGAATTTCGCCATTTTTGCGGGCAATCGCTTTGCAAAATCCCGTCGTTTCTCCGCTAGTTTGCGACTGATAAAGCGGCTGAAAAGATTGCTTTAAAATCACCAGATCGTCTCCATATCGCGATCGGGCTTGGGGTTCGGTATATCCCACCCGCGCCAATGTCGGATCGATGCCGCCGATCGCCCAAGGAACCTGATGGTAATTTGTTGAAAACATCGGCAATAGCAGCGCGTTTTTCAAGGCAATTTGCGCTTCGTACCGATCGATATTGTCTAGAGCATAACCACCCAGAGCCGCACCGCACGCATAAATGCGCGGATTCGTCGTTTGTAACTTATCGTTGATAACGAGTTTGCCCCGTTTTTTGCGAATGCCGACGGCTTCTAACTGGAGGGGTTTGAGATGGGGATACAGCGCGATCGCCAGTAAAATTTCGTCGGTTTCAATTGCCCGATTGCCCGCTTGCACCCATTTTTTATCTTGTATTTTCCGAACTTGAGTAATGGGAGTTCCCGTAAGAATGCGCACACCGTCGGCTTCCAACTGCGCTTGAATCCAACGGGACATTTCCGGATCTTCGTAGGGTAAAAGCTGGGATTGTTGGGTAATCAGCGTCACCGATCGCCCCAAACGCGCTAGAATTTGCGCCAGTTCGATTCCTTGGGGGTCGGTGCCGAGAATGACAAAATTTTGCGGCAGGGTTTGCCCCTTCTTCACCCAGTATCCCAAAGTTTCGGGGGTGAGATAGCCCGTTCGCGTCAACCCTTCGATGCGAGTCGTCACCCAGCGAGATCCCGGCGCGATCAAATACCGCCGCGATCGCAAAACCCGTCCGTTCGCCATGACACTCAACCGGGGTTCCGCGCAAAATTCCCCCTCTGCGCGAATGACATCGATGCCGAAACCCGCCAACACTGCCGGAGATTCCACCTCGGCAACATTCGCCAACACTGCAGATGCCCACCGCGTCGGGCGATCGAAATTCAACGGGGAAATCGATTCCGCCTCGGCACTTCCCATCCCCGTCAACTGCCGCACTCGGGCGATCGATCGGATACTTCGGCTCATCTGCCGCAAAGCCAACAACCCGCACTCGCGACTCCCCGGTTCTAAATTGACATCCGGTTCGACGAGGGCAACTCGCGCGTGGAACGAACGGGCGGCGGTGACAGCAGCACCGACTCCCGCCGAACTGCCGCCCAGAATGACGAGATCGTAATCAACTGGCATTTGGATTGGGGGTTTGGGGTTTGGGGTTTGGGGTTGGTCAATTACCCATTACCGATTAACCGATCTAAGGCATGGAGGAGGCGTTGGTTTTCTGGCTGAGTGCGAACGGCAATGCGGAAATACCGATCGCCCAATTCGGGAAAACTGAGACAGTCGCGAATCGAAATTCGGTAGTGTTGTAATAACAGGCGTTGGAGTTGGGAACTGGGGATGGGCGATCGCACCAGTAAAAAATTCGCGCTCCCTTGCCAACATCGTAACCCCAACTGCGTCAATCCTTCCACCAACTGCGCTCGAGCTTCTGCCAGCCAGTGCCAGGTTTGCCGTTGAAACTCGGTATCGGCAACGACGGCTTCGCCTACGGCAGCCGCCAGGGTGTTGACCGACCACGGATCGCGCCATTGCTGCCAGCGTCGCAGTCGATCGGGATGGGCGATGGCGTAACCCAGTCGCAGTCCGGGGATGCTGTAAAATTTCGTCAGCGATCGCACGACGATCGTATTCTCCAATTGCTCGATGTCGGGAATTAAGCTTTGCGATTTCTCCGGCGGCAAAAAGTCCATAAACGCTTCATCGACCACCACTAACTCAAATTGTTGGAGAGCGGGCAAAATTTCTGCTCGCTGCCAAAACAGTCCGGTGGGATTGTGGGGATTGTTGAGCAGAAGTCCCGTGCGGTGGGTGGAAGCAGATGCGGGAAGGGGTAAGGGAAGGGACGGTCGATCAAATGCCGCCTGCCAGGTGTCTTCACTCCATAAGGGCAGAGAATGCATCTTGGCTCCGAACGATCGTAGCGATCGTTCGTAGTCGCTAAATGCGGGCGTCAGCAGATACGTGACATCTAAACTCGCTAAATCCCGTCCCGCCCAGGTCAGGAGTTCGGCGGCCCCATTTCCCGGTAAAATCCAGTCGGGGGACAGATCGTGCGTTCGCGCGATCGCCTGTCGCAGCGATCGAGATTCGGGATCGGGATAGGCGCTTAAGTGAGGAATGTGAGTTTCGAGGGCAGAGATCGCGCTGGGTGGGGGACCGAGCGGGTTGATACTCGCCGAAAAATCCAGAATCTCCGCCGCCGGACAGCCTGCGATCGAGGCTGCCCAAGCTAAATTTCCCCCGTGAGTCGGTCGCTCCACTCGTCCGATCTATTGAGCGGCGACTTTTTCTTTAAACTGTTTGCCCGCCGAAAACGCAGGGACTTTGGTTGCCGGGATTTCCATTTTTTCTCCGGTTTTGGGATTGCGACCCTCGCGAGCTTTCCGTTCCCTAGACTCGAAGGACCCGAAACCCACCAGGGTTACCTTGTCGTTGCTAGAGACGGCTTCCACGATCGCTTCGAGGGCAGCCGTCAGCACGGCGTCGGCTTCTTTCTTAGTAACGCCTGCTTTAGCGGCTACAGCGTCGATCAGTTCTCCTTTATTCATTTGAAAACTCCTTTGTGTTCAAACAATTTGTGTTTGGGTGATTGATATGGAATCCCCCAACCGAGTTCGATCGGTCTGGGGGCGATCGGTGGGTCGGAAGATTTCAGCCTCGAGAAGCTGAAACTCCGATGTATTCAAAGTTTCACTGAATTATTCTAAGGGGTGCAAGACCGCTATGGATCGTTGAAAGCCCGATTTTCTCTAGATTTCAAGATTTTTTTGGGTTTTCCCGACCAAATGGGGGAGAAAAGGGGGGAAATATATCAATTTCTTTACAAAAAGCTGGGGAAACTGGGGAGCAGGGGGAGAAGAGGGAGCGGGGGAACAGGGGTGAGGGGGTTAACCAATAACCAACACCCAACCCCCAATCACCAATCCTACCGATCGAGGGTATTCGTCCAGGAGGGTCGCTCGGACACTGATCGCACGGCGGCGGGAGTGAGTTGCGATCGCTCGATTTGGAGTTGGTAGCCCAGCCAACCCACCGCCGCGATCGCTCCGGCAGAGATGACAGCTAAGACTCGTTCTCGACCGCGCAATCGTTGGATTTCTCGTTCTTTAAGTTGCAGTTCGATTGGGCGATCGTCCGTTAGCGTCTCTTCTTCAAAAACCACTAATGTAAACAGCCAATCGGTTATCAATTTAGGACAATTTCGTTGAAACCAATAAAAACCTGCCACTTTGAAAACGGGTTTCGACAGTCTCGCCACAGACTTGAGCGATCGATTCAGACAGCGAATGTGGATATTCTTATCGATCAGTCGTACCGAACCTACATCGTACAGATACCCTAAAACCAGCTTGACGGTTGCATCCTCTCGCTCGAACAGATTTTCCAACAAAAGCAAGATATTTTTCATCCGATCTGCTTCTAAAGTCGAAGTGATTTGCGAAGGATTTTCAACCGGATTGGACATCATCAATAATTCGATCGCGACATCCTCATTAAAGCAAACTCATCGAGAAATTGCCGTCTATCGAGCGGTATCAATCCGAAGAGAGATCGATCGTCGTGGAACTTCGAGCGAAAATAAGATGTAGATTCTTCGGTGAATAACTGCAACTCGTCATTTTCCGCTTAAGCCATCACCATGCCACCATCGACATTCATCGTTTGTCCGGTAATGTAAGCCGCAGCGGGATCGGCAGCCAGGAACCGCACCAAACCCGCAACTTCTTCGGGTTCGCCGTAACGACCGAGGGGAATGAATTTGAGAATCTCGTCTGATTTGAGATCTTTCGTCATATCGGTACTGATGAAACCGGGGGCGACAGCGTTGACGGTAATACCGCGACTGGCGACCTCTTTGGCAACGGTTTTGGTAAAACCGATAACGCCGGCTTTAGCGGCACTGTAGTTAGCTTGACCGGGATTGCCCATTTGTCCGGCGACGGAGGCGATGTTGATAATCCGACCGGATTTCTGTTTGAGCATCATTTTACTGACGGCACGGGTGCAGAGAAACACGCCCGTCAGGTTGAGATCGATGACGGCTTGCCACTCTTCGGGTTTCATCCGCAGCAGTAGCGTATCGCGGGTGATTCCGGCATTGTTGACCAAGACATCGACGCGACCCCATTTTTCCGTCACGGCTTTGAGCATGGCATCGACTTGCTCGCTTTGGGAAACGTCGGCTTGAAGGGCAACTGCACTGCTGCCCATTTGGGTAATTTCTGCCACCACTTCGTCGGCTGCGGTGCTGGAGGCGGCATAGTTAACGACCACATTTGCCCCTTCGCTGGCGAGGGCAAGGGCGATCGCGCGACCGATTCCCCGAGATGCACCCGTGACGATCGCCACTTTATCCCGCAGTCGTTGCTGAGTGTCTGACAAAGCTTCCATAGTTTAACGTGCGTTAAGACCCAAATTTTGGCATCTGGGTATTATATCAAGTTCGGTCGCGATCGGCGGGAGAGGGCGAACGCGCTAGACTGTAGCATTGTGGGTAGAGGATTGGTTGTGACGTTCGCGGCGATCGCGCATTTGCGAGATGAGTTGCGTGTTGGAAAAGGAGGCGAGGGTGGCATAACACCGATTCATCGCGTGTTTTTGAGCGTCGAACAGCGATGAGATCGCGTGGACGATGGTTTTAGTCGTTTCGAGATCGAATTCTGCCAGAAACTCTTTTGCCGATAGTTTCCGATCAAAAAAGCCTTTGGCGCGATCGCATTGATAGCGAATTTCGCCAAACCCGAGAGATTTGACTAAAAATGTGGCTAAAGGAGAGTTATCTAAATCGTAATCTTCGTTTTTTCCCCGTCCTTTTCGTCCCTTTTCTAAAAAGTTAAGAACTTGCCATTCTAAATCGGTTTTGGGGCGATAGGTATCGCGAGATTGCGGGATAAAATTTTCCAGGCGAATGCCCCGCGAACCCCGATCGGGATGAATGCCCATGATCGTTGCCAAAGGAACGTTCAATCCCAAGGCGTATGAGAGGGCTTCGATGGTGGCGATGGTGACGAGTTTGCTCGCTAAATACAGCTTGGCAACTTCGAGATTTTTGCGCGCTTTATCTTCCAAAAATCGATACATTTGGGCGTTGGGTTCGCCGTGAAAGTGATTGAAAATGGTTTCGGCTTTGAGGGTGCTGATAAAGCCTTCCATTTTTTGCAAGGCGATGCGATAGTCCTTGACCGTATAAGAACTCGAGCCGATCAAGCTGTGATTGGTTTCTGGGAGTAAATTCCAGGTATTGGCTAAAAAATGGGCGGTAGAATCGGCAAATCCAATCACGTCGCGATTGCTGACCCGCACGGCTTTCTTCGTCGCTTCCACCAGATCCCGCGTACCCAGTCCCAGATCGAAGCCATCGTTAATGGCGACCAACCGTTCGTGCAGGAGATCGACGGGACTCGGGTGTTCTGGCGATCGCGGACGAAAGGGAATCGTCAGTTCGATGCAGGCAGTGATTCGCACCAGGCGATCCAAACTGAGAAAGGGTTCTAGGGCTTTAACCGCGACGATCGCGCTCAAGAATTCATTTTGTCCGCCATAAATCTCTAACACCTGACCGGGTTTAAAATCGAAGATCTCGAGGAGTGCCGAAAACGCGCGATCGTTTGGGAGTTCGGCTTCGTCGCGGATCGCCAGCGCTTCCCCAACCTCGCGAATGAAGGGGGTTAAGTAAAAGCTCAGGTTAAAGGCAATACTCAGATCGACTTGAACGTAGACCACATCGTGGAACAATGCCGCTAACACTTCAATGGGATCGTCCTCGCCACCCACCTCGAAAATATGCTGCGGCGTGTGAAAAAAACGCCACCGCCCCATCATCGGTCCGACGATCAGGGTAGCTATCTGATGCAGTTGAGCCGGCTCAATTGCCACCTCCAATCGGCTGGTCGCCCAATGGAGTTTTTCTAAACACTGTTGGTATACGGTGGATGCACCTGGCATTGAAACCTCTCAATCGAACTGATGTCCACGTCTCTATTCAATCATTGTGCCAGCTAAATCATTGGGGAAGGGTTCGCTCGCTACCCGATCGGATTAAAAAATCGTTAATTTAACATAAGTTAACAATATGAGTTTAAGGAAAATCCCGCACAAAAGTCAACCCGCACATCTTCTCGCCGATCGGTTCCCGCTATACTATATAATAGTAGACTAAATATTGATCGGTAAAGACTCCCAGGAACTGGCGATCGCCAGCGATGCCGATCCTCGAGTCAGGGCGCACGCATCTACTGAGCCTTTTAGACCGAACCCGTCACTCGAGAACTTTATTGCGATTGTGAAACAACTTGATAATCTGACCCTGCATTCGACGCTGGCAGATCTGCCGACGTCCGATTGTAAGGTAGACGCCAATACTTTTGGCGAGGAGATCGAAACGGCATTTCAAAGTCATCCCGACTTACCTGGGGTGATGGTGACTGCCAACGATCGCATCATCGGGATTGTGCCCCGAGCGAGATTTTTTGAATGGATCAGCCGTCCCTACGGCGTCGAGTTGTACCTCAAGCGTCCGATTCGCGTGTTATTGGAGACGATGATTCAAGATCTCAATAATCGTTTGGACGTGGATGCCTATCCCATCCGATGTCTGCTCCTCGGCGAGACCAGTTCCATCGACCAAGCCGTAGAAATCGCCCTCCAGCGTCCGGCTTTTTTAGCCTACGAGCCGATCGTGGTGGCAGGAGCCGATCGACAGTGGCGACTGTTGGATATGTACGTTCTGCTGTTGGCACAATCTCAACTGTTCAAACTGGCAAAAGATGCTGCCGACGCGGCGAACAAAGCCAAAAGCGAGTTCCTTGCCAGCATGAGTCACGAACTGCGAACGCCGCTCAACGCCATTCTCGGCTTTACCCAAGTCATGCGTCGCGATGCCGAACTGTCTGCGGCTCACCAACAACACCTCAACATTATCAACCGCGCCGGCGAACACTTACTCGATTTAATCGGCGACGTCCTCGATATGTCGAAAATCGAATCGGGTCGCACCACGCTCAACGAGACGGACTTCGATTTGTACCGCTTGTTGAACGGTCTCCACGAAATGTTGCAACTCAAAGCAGCAGCGGCAGGCTTGAAACTCATTTTCGAGTGCGAGTCGGACGTACCGCAATACGTCCGCATCGATGGCGGGAAATTGCGTCAGGTGTTAACCAATCTACTGGGCAATGCCATCAAATTCACCCCATCCGGCAGCGTCACCTTGCGCGTGTCCTCCGTCATTCGTCATTCGTCATTGGAAACCCACCCATTCCCAAGGACAAATGACCGAGGACAAATGACACTTTCTTTTGAAGTGGAAGATACGGGAGCGGGGATCGCGCCGGAAGAAATGAATCGATTGTTCGAGCCTTTCCGGCAAACCGAAACGGGGCGCAATTCCGGACAGGGAACGGGTTTGGGCTTGGCAATCTCCCAAAGTTTCGTGCGGTTGATGGGGGGAGACATTCGAGTCACCAGCACCCAGGGGAAGGGGACGACGTTTGCGTTCGATCTCGAAGCCAAGCCCGTCTGTGCCCCGTCGGTTCCCGCACCTCCCCAGACGCGCAAGGCGATCGCCCTGGCGAGCGAGCGACCGGAATGCCGGATTCTCGTCGCCGACGATCGCCCGGAAAGTCGCCTGGTCTTGGTGGAGTTGCTCACCAGTTTGGGATTTTCGGTGCGCGAAGCCCAAAACGGTCGAGAAGCGGTAGAGTTGTGGTCGAGTTATTCTCCCCACCTGATTTTGATGGATATGCGCATGCCCGTCATGGATGGGTTTGAAGCCACCCAACGGATTAAAAGTCAGTTGAAGGGGCAGGCGACGGCGATTATCGCCCTGACTGCCAGCGCCTTTGACAACGAACGGCAAGCGATCCTGGCGTCGGGGTGCGACGATTTTATGAATAAGCCGTTTCGAGAAGATGTGCTGCTCGATAAAATCGCCCGACATTTAGGGGTGAGTTATATTTACGAAGATCCATCGGGTGCGTCTCCACAGGAGACGCTATGCAAGCAATGCGAAACTCAAAACCCTGCCAACCCTGGGGCGGACGATCGATCCCTCTCGGATTATTTATCGCAAATGCCGCCGGATTGGATCGCAGATCTGCATCAAGCCGCCCTCAAATGCCGAGATGATGAAATTCTCCAACTCGTCAAAATGATTCCGGAATCTTATTCGGAGTTGGCGAAATGCTTGGCTGATTGGGCGGAAAACTTTCTGTTTGATCGCATTCTCGAGTTGACTCAATCGGAAATGCAGGCAGAACCCACTCTGGAAAAGCACAACGCGATCGCCAGTCTTTAGTGGCGGATCGATCTGAACATCGCTAAAATTCAGCTAGCGACCTCGATCGCTCGTGTTTAAACCTCTATTTCCGGAATGTTCTATATCCTTGTAGAACATTCCTATTTCATGGGTAAGTCTCGCTCCGGGGTAGCGCCAAGAGTGTCGGCTCCGGAAGACTGATTTCATTGACTGGCTTGGGCTTCTGTTCGGGTGTATGTTGTGTTACCCCCATCCAGCAATCACCATCATGCAAGCGATTCCAGCGATTCAAGCGAATGCACTTTCTGGAAATATTCTGATCGTTGACGATATTCCCGATAATTTGCGCCTGTTATCGACCATTTTGATCGATCGCGGCTACGAAGTCGGCAAAGCGAGAAATGGCATCATGGCACTCAATGCCGTGCGTGCCCAGCATCCCGATTTGATTTTACTCGATATCAATATGCCGCAAATGAATGGCTACGAGGTGTGCGAACGACTCAAATCCGACGCCAGCACCCGAGAAATTCCGGTGATTTTTATCAGCGCTTTGGATGAAGTTTGGGATAAAGTTAAAGCGTTTAACTTGGGGGGGGTCGATTACATCACCAAACCGTTTCAAAGCGAAGAAGTTTTGGCTCGAGTTGCCAATCAACTGCAAATTCAAGCCTTGCAAAAAGCGTTAAAAAAAGAGCAAGAGAAATCGGAGAATTTACTCTTAAATATTTTGCCCCCGCCGATCGTCGCCGAGTTGAAACAGAAACAACACGCCACGCCCGTACAATTCGAGGAAGCGTCCTTTCTCTTTGCCGATATCGCTCGCTTTACGCCCACTTCCAGCGTCATGCCGCCTGCCAGCGTCGTCCGTTTGTTAAATGGCGTATTTTCCGCCTTCGATCGCCTCACGCAATGGCACGGCGTCGAGAAAATTCGCACCATCGGCGACTCCTATTTTATCGCCAGCGGCGTTCCCGTTCCCCGTCCGGATCACGCCCAAGCGATCGCCGATATGGCACTGGATATGCAGCGGGAAATTCAACAGTTCTCCTGGCCCAATGGCGAACCGCTGCAACTGCGAATCGGCATCAATAGCGGCGGACCCGTCGTCGGTGCGGTCATCGGCACTCAGAAATTTGCCTACGATGTTTGGGGAAACGATGTCAACCTCGCCTCGCGGATGGAATCTCAGGGGCAACCCGGACGCATTCAAGTCAGCGAAGCGACTTACGATCGCCTCCGAGATCGCTATCGATGGGAACGACGCGGCGAAATCGACATCAAAGGTAAGGGGACGATGACTACCTACTGGCTGATCGACGATCGGCAGCCTTGAATTTCCTCACTCTTTTATTTTTGAGTGTTGGCTTAACCTCCACCGACGATCGTCACGATTTCCAGGCGATCGCCCTCTTGCATTTTCGTGGTTTCCCAATATTGGCGGTGCAAGATTTCACCGTTATATTCCACTGCGAGCAAGCGTGGATTTAACCCCATTTGTTGTAGCAAATCGGGCAGCAAGGTATTAGGAGAACAGGTTTGCGGTTCTCCATTCACTTGTAATTTGATTTCACCAGAAGCATTCATTGTGGAAGTAATAAGTAATAAGTTGGTAGGGTGTGTTGAGGCACGAAACGCACCATTCCCTACCAATGACCAATGACTAGATTACCGATCGCTCAAGCTGGCTAAAACCGATCGCGTGGCTTCTAATGCCCGATCAATTTGGGCTTCTGAGACGATTAACGGTGGCACGAACCGCACCACTTTGGGCCCGGCGGGAACCAGGAGCAATCCTTTATCCATCGCCGCTTTGACGATCTCGATCGAGGTGAGATCGGCATCGGCATTTAACTCCAAACCGTTAATCAGACCCCAACCGCGCACTTCGGCAACAGACTGGGGATAGTCGGCAGCAATTTGGGATAAACCCGATCGTAACTGCTCTCCCCGTTCCCGCACGTTGGCGAGTAAGTTTTCCCGTTCCAGGGTTTGACACACTGCCAACGCGACCCCGCAGGCAAAGGGATTGCCGCCGAAGGTGCTGGCGTGATCTCCGGGTTCAAACACGTTGCAAAATTCCTTGCACAATAGCGCACCGATGGGAATGCCGCCGCCGAGACCCTTGGCACTGGTAAAGACATCCGGTTCGATTCCCAGATTTTCGTATCCCCAATAGGTTCCCGTGCGTCCCATGCCGACTTGCACTTCGTCGAGGAGTAGGAGGATGCCTTTCTCGTCGCAAATTTGGCGAATCCGCTGGAAATACGCCGTTTCGCCGGGACGAACGCCGCCTTCGCCTTGCAAGGGTTCGAGTAAAATTGCCGCGACTTGGCGTTCGTCGGCATCGAGTTCGGCGATCGCCGCTTCCAGTGCTGCGATATCGTTGTAGGGGACGTAGTGGAAGCCGGGAACTAGGGGGTTGAAATTTTTCTGATATTTCGGCTGTCCGGTGGCGGTGATGGTGGCGAGCGTCCGACCGTGGAAACTGGCGTTGGCGGTCAGAATTACCGGATTGGTAATATTTAGTCGGGTATGAGCGTATTTGCGAGCTAGTTTAATTGCCCCTTCGTTGGCTTCGGCACCGGAATTGCAGAAAAAGACGCGATCGGCACAAGAATGCTCCGTCAACCACTGCGCCAACGCTCCCTGAGCGGGGATATAGTACAGGTTGGAGACGTGGTGCAGGGTTTGAATTTGCTCGGTAACGGCGGCAACCAGTGCCGGGTGCGCGTGTCCCAAGGTGCAGGTGGCGATGCCCGCTACGAAATCCAGGTATTCCCGACCGTCGGTATCCCAAACTCGGCAACCGGAACCCTTTTCCAGTGCCAGGGGAAAGCGTCCGTAGGTCTTCATGACGTGGCGATCGAAGCGATCGAACTCGAAGGGGGTAGCGGTGGTATCGGGCAAGGTTTGCGTGATGGTTTGCGGACTCACGATCTCATCCTCTCGATGATGCGGTGGTTTGCTTCAAATTTGTAGTATAGCTGCCATTTGCGGTTCGTTCTATTTGGGGGTTATCTGGCAAGCTTGGCAAATTGGGCGGGAGTGTAGAAAAGTCACGGTGTTTTGGAGGATGCAAACCAACTACCGACAGCATATAGCAATTCTTGAGTTACCGATCGATGTATCGTCAGCGTCCACTTCACCAATGTTGCGGGGAATTCCAGAAAAATGATTAACGTACGATAAGTATCCATAGCTTCGCCCTAAATTTATAGTACCACACCTCAAAAACCCCGTCAATTCGTCCCCTAAATGACTCCATTCTCAATAAAATAGGGCAAAATCGGGCGGATTTCCATCAAACTCCGAGTTGGCGACACCAAATTTCGCTACCGTCTTCCCGAAAATCCTCTCAATTTGTCGTTCACCCCAAAAACTGGCTGAAAAAGTCGATCGCCTCTTTCAATGCCACCACAAACGCATCGATTTCTGTGCGGGTATTGTAGAAGTACAAACTCACCCGTGCGGTGGAAGAAACACCGAGAATTTGGTGTAAGGGTTGGGTGCAATGATGCCCAGTACGGATGGCAATTCCCGCTTCGTCTAACAGGGCTGAAAGGTCATTAGCGTGGACTTCTCCCGCCGTAAAAGAAGCCAGTGCCGCACGTCCGCTACCATCGGGATTGGGTTGAGGTCCGTAGATGCGAAGTTGGGGAATCGTGGCTAATTTTTCAAATAAATAAGCGCACAATTCGTGTTCGTATGCGGCAATTTTATCCATGCCGATCTGGGTTAAATAATCCACCGCCGCACCCAGAGCGATCGCCTCGCCGATGGAAGGGGTTCCCGCTTCAAATTTATGGGGTAAATCGGCATAGGTAGAATGGTCTAAAAAGACATTATCGATCATTTCTCCACCCCCTAAAAACGGCGGCATCGATCGCAACAAATCCAACTTGCCATATAAGAACCCTATCCCCGTAGGAGCGCACATTTTATGCCCGGAAGCCACCAACCAATCGCAATTGATTGATCGGACATTGATCGGCATATGCGGGACACTTTGGCAAGCATCGATTAACACTTTTGCGCCATATTGGTGGGCAATTTCGGTAATTTCTTCCACGGGGTTAATGCAGCCTAACGTATTAGAAACGTGAACAACAGCAACCAGTTTGGTTTTGTCAGAAATTAGCGTTTTAAACTGCTCGAAATCGAACTCCTCCGTTTCCGTCAGTTCCACAAACTTCAATACCGCTCCCGTCCGTTGAGCTACCAATTGCCATGGCACGAGATTGCTGTGGTGTTCCATCACCGACAGGATAATTTCATCCCCGGCTGTTAACGTATTCATCCCCCAAGAATACGCCACCAAATTAATGGCTTCGCTGGCATTGCGGGTAAACACAATTTCATTGCGAGACGCAGCATTAACAAACGCCGCCACTTTATCCCGTGCGGATTCATAAGCTTCCGTTGCTCGAACGCTGAGGGTATGAACGCCTCGGTGAACGTTGGCATTATCGAATTCGTAATAGTGCTGGAGGGCGTCTAATACCGCTTTCGGTTTTTGGGAGGTTGCCGCATTATCCAAATAAACCAGGGGTTTGCCGCGAACTTCCTGGTGCAAAATGGGAAAATCGGCACGGACGAGATCGGCGATCGTTTTTTCTTTGGTTAAAGTCATAATCTTAGGGGTTTGGGGTTTGGGTTTGGGGGTTGGTAGGGTGTGTTGAGGGGCAAAACATTACCGATGACCGAATAACGATCGACAAGACACACATTGAGAAAGGATATTTTTTAAAGAGGCGATCGGCAATTCTTGAATAACTTCCGCCGCAAACGCATCGATTAACAAATTTTCGCTAGATTGCCGATCCAAACCCCGACTTTGTAAGTAGAAAACCTCATCTTCTTCTAACTGACTCACTGTCGCACCGTGAGCGCATTTGACGTTATCAGCAACGATTTCGAGTTGGGGTTTGGTATTCACTCGTGCTTTGGGAGACAGCAGGAGGTTGCGGTTGAGTTGGCTGGCGTTGGTGAGTTGGGCGGCTTTGGGAACGCAGATGCGACCGTCGAACACCCCGTGGGATTTGCCGTCCAGGATACACTTGTGCAGTTGATCGACGGTGCCGTTAGGGAACTCGAGAGCGACGGTACTGTGGGTGTCGGCAACCTGTTCGCCGGAAATGAGGGTTAACCCGTTCAGTGTGGTTTGGGTACCTTCTCCGCTTTGAAACACCTCTAAGTTGTGCCGAGACAGCTTTGCCCCCAAGGTGATGGCGTGACAAGTATAGCGGCTGTCGCGATGTTGGGTGACGGCACTTTTGCCGATATGGAAGGCTTCGGCGGCATCCCGTTGCGTCCGAACATGGCGGACTTCGGCGTTCGCTTCAATGCAAATTTCGGTGACGGCATTGGTGAAGTAGGGATGACCCGTTTTGCCGTCGGGACATCCGGGGGTGGTGGAGGCGTATTGTTCGACGAAGGTGATGCCGCTGTTGGCTTCGGCAACCACCAGGCAGCGAGGTTGGGAAAGGGTTGGCGTATCTCCCAATGTGGAAATCAATAAGACTTGAATGGGTGTTTCGACAATTGTGCCTTTGGCGACCCAAACGATCGCTACATCACTAAAACTTGCCGAATTTAAAGCCGTAAAAACTTCGCAAAATTCTAGCTGTCCGTCGAAATAATCCGGTAAGCGATCGCATTTTTCTTCACTCAATCCTTCCAGATTTCCCGCATAAACTCCGTCCGGCAATCCTTCTAAATTCGATAAATCGGGTGCGTACACGCCATCCACGAATACCAGATGCGTACGATCGGTTTCTGGTAACATAAATGGGGCGATTTCCGCTTCCGTAACGGTAACAGAACCGGGATTTTGAAACCCAACCTCTAATAAAGAGGATAGGTCGGTAAATCGCCAATCTTCATCTCGAGTTGTGGGAATGGCTAATTCTCGCACCTCAGATTCCGCGCGATCGCGAATTTCCTGTAGCAAGGGATTAACGGGCGATCGAAGTTTCAACAACTCCGCTAAATAAGAAGCATTTCGATTAGGCGCTAAGGTAATCATGTTTTGTGGATGATGGGTGATGGATAAATTTAAGGCAGAAGGCAGAGGGTTTCAGGGCAGAAGGTTTTTACCAATAACCAATAACCAACCCCGAACCCCAAACTCCAAATGTTAAACCATTGCCGTTGCGTATTTTTTGATCGCCCAATCATACCCCCGTTCTTCTAATTCCATCGCCAATTCTTTACCTCCCGTCGTAATAATTCGTCCGGCATACATGACGTGAACGAAATCGGGAACTACGTAATTTAACAAGCGTTGGTAGTGGGTAATCATCAAGACAGCATTCTCTGAATTTGCCAACTGAGTCACCCCATTAGCAACCACTTTTAGCGCGTCGATATCCAACCCCGAATCGGTTTCATCCAAAATGGCTAAGCTGGGTTCCAACAGTGCCATTTGCAAAATTTCGTTGCGCTTTTTCTCCCCACCGGAAAATCCTTCGTTGACGCTGCGGTTGAGAAACGACGCATCCATTTTCACCACATCCAATTTCTCGTAAACCAGATCCTCGAAATCGAAAGTATCCAGTTCTTCCAAACCCTGATGTTTGCGGTGAGAATTGTAGGCAACGCGGAGAAAGTCGAGATTGCTGACGCCGGGAATTTCGATCGGGTATTGGAAGGCGAGAAACACCCCAGCTAAGGCGCGTTCTTGGGGTTCCAACTCCAGCAAGTTTTGTCCGCGAAAGATAACCTCGCCTCCGGTGACTTCATAGTCGGGATGTCCGGCAAGCACTTTAGAAAAGGTGCTTTTCCCGGAACCGTTAAGTCCCATAATGGCGTGAACTTCTCCCGCCTTGATTTCTAAATTGACGCCTTTAAGGATGGGGGTTCCGTCAATTTCGGCAGTCAGGTTTTTAACGGAAAGAATAATATCGCTATTGGGGTTAATCACTGGGTATTCCTCTAATGACTTTTAAATAGGGAGTTGACTGATTCGCTTCAAAATTCGCAGAACATCATACAATTCGTTGCCGGGATTGCGAAGTTCAAAAAAACGAGATGTTACGTATTTCGGCACATCTTCCTTCACCAACTTGACAAACGTGAAACTTCCACCATTGGTTAACATCCCAAATCCTGGCTTTTCTAGGTTTGAATTTTCCAGCATATAGGACAGCAATTGCGCTAACCCAACTTCTAGGGAATAAGACATTTCCTTCGATTCGATCGCCATTAGCCAAAACCCTTCCTTCAGTACCCACAAATCGAGTTGATCTCGAACGATCATCCCTTCATCTTCCGTAACAATTTCGGTAGATTTCTCCGCTTTGATATGAAACGGAGGGAGAAAGAAATCGGCAAGAAATAGAATCGGCGACAGAATGGCAATCTGAACCGTTTTCTCGAGAAAGGGAGGATATTCAACCAGGTTAAAATATCCGCATTTGACTTTATCGAGAATTTGCTTCTCTACGTCGGTTAGTTCTGGTAAATCAGTTTGCCACTCGGGGAAAAATGCCTCATCTCGAACCAGTTGAATTCCGAATCGATCGATGAGATCCCGCAGCGTGACATTTCTCGATTGTAGAACTGAAACCATCGTTATTTCTAGAAATCTAAAGATTTCTGGATCGAATCCGAATCTGCCTCGATCGGCTTGATAAAATCTTCATGAGCGCGAACCCAACAGGCTTGTCCCGACCACGGATCGCGAACGCTCAACCAAGTTTTACCGCTCGATTCCACCCAAACCTCTTTCCCTTCTTCCGTGTCATCGGTAGGCATTGTCTCGAGAATTTGTCGGCTAAATAACCGAGACACCACAATATTGCTTCCCGAATTCGGGGGAAAGGTTTGGTAACAGTTCAATCCGCTCAATCCGCGATCGACAATTGCCCAAGTTAGGTGTACGGGGGAGGCAGGTTGGTAATTCCCTCTGTCGTCGGGAGTGGGAAGTTCGGATTCTTGAGACTCGGAATCCGTTGAGTTCTCGATCGATCGCGCGGCAAGGGGAAGGCAAAATAACACCATCCCCAATACCAATACAACCGATTTATAGCGGAGCAAAACGGACATTTTACCCAACTTATCCCACCGCACCTTCTAACTTCAAACTCAACAATTTATCTGCTTCGGCGGCAAATTCCATCGGCAATTCGTTGAAGACATCCTTACAGAATCCGCTGATAATCATGGACACTGCATCTTCTTCGGAAATACCGCGCTGAGTGAAATAGAAGAGTTGGTCTTCCCCAATTTTGGAAGTCGAGGCTTCGTGTTCGACTTTCGCCAAATTATTCTGTACCTCGATATAGGGGAACGTATTGGCTTCGGCATTGTCCCCAATCAGCATGGAATCGCACTGGGAATAATTCCTGGCACCTTCCGCTTTAGGACCCATTTTCACCAATCCCCGGTAGCTATTCTGCGATCGTCCGGCGGAAATTCCTTTAGAAATAATGGTACTTTTGGTATTTTTACCAATGTGTACCATCTTGGTTCCCGTATCCGCTTGCTGGCGGTTATTCGTCAGTGCCACGGAGTAGAACTCGCCGACGGAATTATCGCCAACTAAGACGCAACTGGGATACTTCCAAGTAATTGCCGAACCCGTTTCTACCTGAGTCCAAGAAATTTTGGAATTCTTGCCTTTACACAGTCCCCGTTTGGTGACGAAGTTATAAATTCCACCTTTACCGTTTTCATCGCCAGCAAACCAGTTCTGCACGGTGGAATATTTGATGCTGGCGTCGTCGAGTGCCACCAATTCCACCACAGCAGCGTGCAATTGGTTAGTGTCGAACATGGGAGCGGTGCAGCCTTCCAAATACGACACCGAACTGCCTTCTTCGGCAACGATTAACGTGCGCTCGAACTGACCCGAATCGCCGTTATTAATTCGGAAGTAGGTAGACAGTTCCATGGGACATTCGACGCCTTTGGGAATGAAGACGAAGGAGCCATCGCTAAAGACGGCAGAATTGAGTGCGGCGTAGTAGTTATCGGCAACGGGAACGACGCTCCCGAGGTATTTTTCGACCAAATCGGGATGCTCCTGCAAAGCCTCAGAAATGGAGCAGAAAATTACCCCAGCTTCGGCGAGTTTTTCTTTAAAAGTGGTAGCGATCGAAACGCTGTCGAAAATCGCATCTACGGCTACGTTGGATAATCGCTTCTGTTCCGATAGGGGAATCCCTAATTTCTCAAAAGTCTCCAACAAAGTCGGATCGACTTCTTCTAAGCTTTGTTTCTTCTCCTTCACCTTCGGTGCGGAGTAGTACACGATATTTTGGTAGTCGATCGGGGGATAATGAACGTGGGACCAAGTGGGTTCGCTCATCGTCAGCCATTTGCGATAGGCTTTCAAGCGAAATTCCAACATGAACTCGGGTTCGTTCTTTTTAGCCGAAATCAGCCGCACGACATCTTCACTCAAGCCGCGAGGAATGGCGTCGGCTTCGATATCGGTTACAAAACCGTATTTGTAAGGCTGATTGACGAGGGTTTTGACGGTCGTTGCACTCATGGGTGTTCTCCGGTGGCAGTGCAGGTGGGTGTTCTGGGTTCTCTCTGGAAAAGGCAGCAGGTGTCGCTACGGTATGGAGTCGTCCGAACTCAAGCGGCGAATCTTAGATTAACGACAATATAGAAATATAATCATATTTTAGCGATCGATGCTCGCTGATGGTGAAATCGGGTTGAGTGGGTTGAGGGAGAAACCACACTGCTCGAGATCGTTTCGCAATGGGCGTACGGGGATGTACGCCCCTCTTTCAGGCATACTGATTCGTCGTACCGCGAATCTCGTCGATGCTAATTTCCTGCTTGTCGCCAGCGAAGTCGTTGTCGGGGGTGAGGAAAAGCATACAGTGGCATTCTTTACGCTCCCGCATGGGGACGCAGGGACAGTTCCAGAACGCCGATTTGACTTCGGCTTCCTTATCTTCGTAGTGACGGCAAGGACATAAGGGAGACCCCAACTCTTCCTTATGCTTGGCTAAACCTTCGATGACGACGGCGGTGATGCTCAAATCGGCACAAAAGTAGGTTCCGGTGCGTTGAGCGTAGGTTTCGGAGAATTGGCGCATCGCCTCGAGGCTTTTTTCGCTAGCTTGCTGGGGTCCGGTCTCTAAAGTCATAGGGTTGGTTGAAACAAACGGCAGAGCTAATATAATGTTAAAACAACACTAGTGTTGTTTAACTATTTGTCTAGATTACTTTAACAACACCTCTGTTGTCAAAGTAGGAATGACATATTTCTTTACGCAATCCTTGCCAAACTCAGTTAGGGGACGACGATCGCGATGGCAACCACCGGGCATCCTTCCACCAAAGACGATATCCTGCAGCATCTGCTCAAGCAAGGTCGATCGACGGCTCAAGATCTCTCCGATTCTCTGGATATTTCCCCCCAAGCGATTCGCCGCCACCTTAAGGACTTGGAAACCGAAGGGCTGATCGCGCATCGTTCCATCCAAGCGGGGATGGGTCGTCCGCAACATATTTACGAACTCACCCCTGCCGGACGCGATCGCTTTCCCCATCATTACGACGAGTTTGCCGTATCGCTGTTGGATACTCTAGCAGAAACCGTCGGTGCCGATCGCGTGGGAACGATTCTCCGCAAACAGTGGGAACGCAAAGCCATGGAATATCGCGATCTCCTCGGTAGCGGTTCGATCGCCGAACGGGTCGCCAAGTTGGTGGAACTTCGTCGTGGCGAAGGTTACATGGCAGAACTCATCGAGTTAGAACCCGAATCGGACGGGGAAAGTTCCCGTTTTGTCATCGCCGAATATAATTGTGCCATTTCTAGCGTCGCCGAGTCATTCCCCAGCGTTTGCGGTCATGAATTAACCATGTTTACGATCGCCCTTCCCGACTGTCAGGTCGAACGCACCCATTGGTCGATCGATGGGGACAATCGGTGTGGGTATTTGATTCGAGCTAAGTAATAAGTAAAATCTTTTGTAGGGGCTCGCGCATTTGCTCGACCCAGTTGTCCGCAAGACGACAAAGTTTATGCAAATGCTTCTTCACTCTAGTTTTCAAATTGTTGGTTGATTATGGTTCAATGAAGGCGATCTTATCCCCGTACCTTCCTTTGCAGAAGCTTTCAATCTCACAGTCGGTCAACTGTTTGGTTGGTTGGAGGAATAGGGCGATCGCCCGATCGAAACCGCTTCTTCATACTGCCGACCCGCCCGTTCCCAGGTATACTCGGATTCGACAAACGATCGTCCATTTTGGGACAGTTGCGATCGCAATTGGGGGTTTTCCAATAAACGCGAAATGGCTTCAACATACTCCTCGACAGTATTCGCCCGCAGCGCCCGTAATGGAGATTCTACCGCCAATCCTTCCAACGCCCGATCGCTACCCACCACCGGAGTTCCCGCCGCCATCGCCTCCAAGGTTTTATTCTTAATCCCGTACCCAATTCGCATCGACAATACGCACACTGTTGCCTGCTGTAAATACTCCACCATCGACGGGACTCGTCCCGTCACCGTCACGCCGGGTAATTGTCCCAATTGGGTAACTTCCGCAACCGGATTCGCCCCCACCAGTGCTAACGTTGCTTGAGGATAGCGCTGTCGAATGGCAGGAAAGATCGATCGCGCCAAAAAGCAAACCGCATCGATATTAGCAATATTATCCATCGCCCCGACAAAGATTAAATGATGTCCCCCCGGATCGATTTTTCGCGGAGGAAAAAGATTTAAATCCACCCCGTTGGGAATCACTTCAACGCGACTGTCCGGACTGAATTCCTGAAGTTGCTGTCGGTCTTCTTCCGTCGTCACCACCAACTGGGAAAATTTTTGAATGTAGCGGCGTTCGTAACGGTACAGTAGGGGCAAGTAAAGGCGATCGCGACCCGGATTCTCCGCCGTTCCCGTTGCCACCTGCTGCCGACAAGTTCCGTACACCGAACTGTGGATATTGACTACCGTCCGCAAATGCTGCCGCCATTGGGGACGCACGAAAATTTCGTTAGCGCTGTGTTCGCAGGTCAGCGCATCGAAGGTTCTCGAAGCGATCGCCCGATCGATCGCTGCCTGCATTTGGGGAATCTGATAGGAAACCACACTCGGCGGCGTCCCTTCTACGGCAAATCGACCGAAACGCTTCAACTTCTCCCAAGTTCCCGTTGCCACTGCCGGGGGACGTGCAAATACCCACAAATCCGCCACCCATTGCCGCAACCCCTCAATTTCATCCTCCGTCACATCGGCACTGCGTTGCGTCGCCAAGGTAATCTCGTGGCGTTGACTCAGCGCTTTTAAGAGATTGAACGTCCGCACCTGCGTCCCCCCGCGACTGGGAGGATAGGGAAACGTCGCCGAGATCGCTAAAATCTTCATCCGCGCCTCCCCAACCTATAACGCCAGCAACAAACTCACCGCCACCAATCCCAGCAAAATCAGCCAAACCGGATTTCTCTTAAACCAAGGCGTCGGTTTGTAGGTCGGTGCAGTTTCGAGAATGGGTTCGTCAACGTTGTGGTACAGGGTGCAATTTTGAGCGTAGGGACGTTGGGGAAAGGTACAAGTATCGTCGGCATCGTAGAGACAACTCTGACAGAGATACTCTTCTCCCGTGGCACGGTGGAGGGGAATGCCGGGATGACCGAAGGCTTTGAGATCGATCCCGCACGACGGACAACTCACCGCGCGAGCGTCTACAGTTCGGTGACAACGAGGACAGTTTTGCATAAATCGCACTTAGCCAGAGTTCGGCAGCAGGGGAGGCAGGGGGAGCTTTCTTGAGCAGGGGGAGAAGATTGTGAGGGGGTGAGGAAGTTAACGAACCACTAATAACCAATAACTAAAAAAACGAAGCAGGGATACTGCGGAGCGTCCCTGCCCTTCTATTCTGAAATATTAGACGATCGACTCCACACTGGGAGCGTTCGATCGAATTTCAATCGGGTGATCGGCATTCAGGATTTTGCTCGTCCGAACCGACCGATCTTTACAAATCGCACGATCGAGAAGCTAGCTTAGTATAGCGCTTCTTCTTGGTGGGTCATAATGGTGCAGTCGGAGGTGGGGTAAGCAACACAAGTGAGAACGTAGCCCTCACTAATTTGATCGTCATCCAAGAAAGATTGGTCGGATTGATCGACCGTTCCTGCGATAATTTTCCCAGCACAGGTAGAGCAAGCACCAGCGCGGCAGGAATAAGGTAGGTCGATGCCTTTGTCTTCTGCAACATCTAGGATGTACTCATCATCCGGCACGTCGATCGTCGTGTTGATGCCTTGCTCTTCGTTGATGAGCGTCACTTTATAAGTTGCCATTGGGCGATCCTCTCTATGAGTCGATATATAAAATTGCCTAATATAGAGCTTCAGGGCAGATACAGCCCCAGCTCGGAATTTAGGCTCGGTTATTTTCTGATATTACGGGAAAACTGGAAGGAATCAACCCCCCGAGACGAGAAAATTGCAATAAAATTTATTATAAAAATTACTAATTTAATCCTATTTACTTATACTTGGGGGACAATTTGAGGCGGATTTTTGGGTTGAAACTCCCTCGCTTCGGTGATTTCAAATGAGAGGTCAAGCCGTTCTCAGGGCGACGATCGGATCGAGTTTGGCGGCACGTTGTGCGGGAAATACGCCAAAAAATAGACCGATCCCCCCAGAGACTCCGGTAGCGAGAATAATCGCAACGGGAGAAACGCCGGCGTTAAAAGGGGTCAGAGCACTGATGGCTAAAATACCGCTAACACCTATCCCCGTACCGATCGCCCCGCCAACTAGAGCTAATATTACCGCTTCGATGGTAAACTGTAACAGAATATCTTGTTGGGTCGCACCGATCGCCTTTCGCAAGCCGATTTCCTGAGTGCGTTCCGTGACAGAGACTAACATGATATTCATAATGCCGATTCCGCCAACCAACAGAGAAATACTGGCGATCGCCGCTAACATGATTTTCAGCGCTCCCGTAATCGCTCCGGTGGTTTCCTGCAAGTCTTTTTGATTGCGAACGGTGAAATCATCTTCGCCTTTAACTTTGTGTCGCAATCGCAGCAAATTTTCGATTTGAAATTGAGCGATTTTCATCTGACTTTCGTCGGTGATGCTGACATTAATAAACGTCACCTTCAACCCAAAAGGCGATCGCTGTCCCACCACCCGATACGCCATGGTTGTCAGGGGAACGAACACCGTTTCGTCTAAATTCGTTCCGAAACTCGACCCTTTTGGTTGCATGACCCCAATGATGGTAAACGAAGCATTCTTAACGCGAATTTGCTCGCCCAGGGGATTTTGAGTACCAAATAACCGTTCGGCAACTTCCGAGCCGATCGCCGCCACTTGTTGGTTGCCCTTAATATCCACATCCGAAATAAACCGCCCTTTAGCAACATCAAAATTGCGGACGGGAAGTAACTCCGGCGTTACACCGTAAATTGACGAGGATAGGTTTTTATTGCGATAAGAAACCAATTCGCTACCGTTGAGTTGAGGCGCAACAGCTTGGACTGCCGGAACTTGTTCGGCGATCGCCTTGGCATCGTCCCAAACCAAGGTTTGCGGTGGAAAGACGGGGCGTCTTTGTGCTTCCGGACTCCCCGGCAAAATAAATAATAAGTTAGTTCCCAAAGATGAAATTTGGTCGGAGACGAAATTTTGCGCCCCTTCTCCTACGCCGATCGTCGCAATCACCGAAGCATTGCCAATGATAATTCCCAGCATCGTTAAAGCGCTTCGCATTTTATTGGCGATCAACGTTTGACTCGCCATTTTAAAAGATTCAAAGGGGTTCATGGGGGAAGGAGTTCGGGAGATCGGAAGGCAGAGGGCAGAAGGCAGAGGGGGGAGAAGATCGTAGGGTGTTTTGAGGAACGAAACGCACCGTTTTTGTTGGTGGTTAGTGGTTAATAGTTAGTGGCTAGCAGCCAGTCGGATGTATTGAAGAACGAATAAGCCTCCATTCCCAATCACCCATTACCCATTACCTAATTCAACTTCATTGTAGCGCTGGATTTGGAGAGGAACTCGCCCAAAACCGAAAACCCCGGCTTCTTCAAGAAACCGGGGTCTTTAGTGCTATCTAAGCTGAGGTCTTAGACGACGAACAGCGAAGAGTTTGCCAGATCGAACGGCGAGACAGTTTGAACGATCCCTAAATACTGTCCGCCGGCTTTAATCGCCGTGGCTGCCGTTGCACCACCCCCGTCAATCGCCAAATCGATCGACTCGAAGGTTAAATCGGCAAATCCGGCACCGACCAATTGAATTTTATCGGCATCGGCAATGCTAAAGTCGGTAATCACATCTGCCAAAGCCGCCGTAGCCGCAGCATTGTCGGCATCATTTTTGAGGACGAAGGTATCGGCACCGCCACCACCCGTCAAGAAATCTTGACCCGCATCACCGCTAATTAAATCATTCCCCAAACCGCCAATAATAATATCGTTATCCCGACCGCCGTTGAGGGTATCGTTTCCATCACCGCCATCAACGCGATCGTTTCCAGCATTTCCATTGAGAATATCGTTTCCGGCTTCTCCATTCAGCTTGTCCGAATCCCGACCGCCAACGGCAACATCCGCACCGTCACCCATCAGAAAAGTATCGTTTCCGGCATTGCCGACGATCGGCACGTCATTGCCAGCCGTACCCATAAAGTTATCGTTTCCGCCCAATGCTACGACCCAGCGAGCGCCTTCAAAGTTGGTCGTGCCATCGGCATTAATTGCCGGGGTCAGTGCAGTAAATGGCGGGTTGGGCGGGGTATTAAGATTGATAACATCATCCCCTGTCGATAACTGGATCAGATCGAAGGTGTTGACGGGTTTGGTGGTATCGGGAAACTCGACCGAACCTTGCGCTCCCTTGTTGAAACGCTGATATTGGGTAGTATCGGGAGCAACTGCTGCCGGATCGGGGGCTAAAGTTGGCGTATTGATAGCTACGGTTCCCGAACCTTGGCTGGTGCTAACAGGGGTAACGCTAACGCCGTTGGGTGCGTTGAATGCCAATTGGTAACTGGCGGGGTTGTTGGTTCCCAGATTTCCAGAACTGAGGATGCGAACTCGATACTCTGTACCCACAACAAGGGCATTTGTGACAGATGCTGCCGGGTTGACATCAAACGCGAGTATCGCCCCCGTGGTGGCGTTAATGAGTTCCAAACGTGGTGGATTGATGAATCCTGCTGGAACGCCAGTAATCCCAACGGTGAGGTTGCCTCCGAGGGTGGGAACGACGCGATATTCGTCGGCAAGGGAGTAGTTTCCGGCAGCCGGAGGCGCGAAGAAATCATTGGCTCCCAGTTGTCCGGAAACGATGGTGCTGGTTCCGGTTTGAGCGGGTTGGCTGCCCGACGCTGAAGGGTTCAGGGAAGTCAGGGCAACATTGCCGTTATCCACCTGAGCGGTGAGGTTGTACTCCGCAGGAGGAACGAGCGCTCCGTTGCTGGCAACGATGACTTTAAATTGCGTTTCACCTGCAGGCAGGGCAAAACTGAGGATTTGATCGTCTGCTCCAGCCCCGCCACCATTGTTAAAGGCTAACTGGGCGCCGGTTTTGGGGTTGACCAGAGCGATTAAACCGTCATAGGTTCCGGTAATCGGATCGAGGGTCAGCGTCAGCGACGAACCCGGTTGATCCACCGTCACCATGTACTCATCCAAGCGGGTATTGCCAGCCGCACCGCCAATCAACGCGGAATCGGCGACTAGATCGTTGGGATTGAGCAGACCTTTGAGCGTAATATTATTAGCCATTGACCGATGTGTTTGACACACGTATATGAATGATGGTACTATGCTAACGCAGTTTTATATCTACATGACATCAGTATTTATACTGAATTTTGTTGTATAGCTTAAATTTTGTATAAAAAAATACAGAAAATATACGGATATTAGTGTATTACGACAAAACATCCGATCGATCCGGCAAAAATTTAGGCAGTTGGGGTGACGGAGCGCGAATTTTAGCCCTAATCTCGTTTTAGCGAGACGGCGATCGGGAGATCGAGGTTCCCCGTTTGCCTCCGCTGTCTGGCGAGCGCAGAAAAGCCATCGTCCGATAGAAACATAGAGCGATCGCGATCGTTGCCAGCCTCTTCATTCTCTGGTAAAACTCGATCGTATCTAGTTGCATTCGATCGATGGATGGTTTAGCCTACACGCATCTATATCTTGCGAACGAGTCCCCGGTTACACCGTGCTGGGGATTGAACCTACGGGGGTTAGCAGTCGCGCCGTTGGGGTTAGTTTTAGCTTTAATCCTAGGGTTGCCGTCTGTCGCGGAAGTTTCCTGTACGGCGGTGGATTGCGCCGCTAACGCCACGGAATGGAACGAGAGCGATCGCGACGTGGTGGCGTTGCAAGATAACTTGAAAGTGCTAGGATACTTCCCCAAAGAGGTGTCATCGACGGGATATTACGGCGACATTACCCGCGAGAGCGTTCGCCAGTTTCAGCAAGCGGTGGGACTGCCCGTTGATGGAATTGCAGACGCGGTAACTCGAGGGGAGATCGATCGCGTAAGCGACTCCCAGAGGGAGTATCGGGCAATTGCCCAAAAGAAAACCCAATCGACCGAAAACGCGGCTCAATCCATCACCACCCTCGAACTGCAATCTCGACTGAAGACTCTGGGATATTTTCCCGCCAAGGTTCGTACCACCGGATATTACGGTCCGATCACCCAAGCCAGCGTGCGCCAGTTCCAACTCGCTTACGGACTCCCTGCCGATGGCATTGCCGGATCGAGTACCGTTGCCAAACTCGAAGAAGTTACCCAACAGGTAACTTCGGCAAGTCGCGGAGGCACCATGCGCCGCTTCTCGGAAAATCGCGGTAGAGTTCCCCAAACCCCAGTTCCCTCCCAACAACCAAACCGTCCGGCAGGTTTTCTGCGACCGGGAGATGTGGGAGCAGCCGTGGTGGAAGCAAAACGACAACTCGATCGATACGGCTATACGGCAGGTCGCGGCAATCTCTACGATACCCAAATGGTGGTAGCGGTGAAGCGGTTCCAGGAGGATAAGGGATTGGAAGCAGATGGTTTGATTGGCACTCAAACCGAGCAATTGCTGTATGCTGCCGAACGCGGTTTGCCGACATTACAAGAAGGCGATCGAGGACATCTGGTGCAATTGGTGCAGTTTCAGTTAAACTTAGTGCCGACGGGAGAGTTCGACGCCGTAACTGCCGCCACGGTAAAAGCCTTTCAGGAAAAACAGGGTTTAGAACCGACGGGTATTGTCAATGGGTTAACCCACCAGGCTTTAAAAACACATTTGGCTCGTTTGAGTTTGATCGCGCGTTAATTTTCGATACTCCTTCATGAGTCGCTGGGCGATCGTTGAAAATTGAGCGATCGACAAACCGCTGTCCATCAATCTCTGACGGCTGATTCAAGGTGGAGGTTTCTCCATTGGCAACCAGCCGCAGAATTCGTCCGGCAAGCAACAGTTTCAACCGGGGACGCAGGCGATCGATTGCTGCTGCGATCGCTTCTCCCGGTGCGCCGAAGGAACCTTCGATCGGAGTCGAATCTTGGGCAAATAAGCCGATACTCCCCACCGCAGGCGGCGCGATGGCTTGCTTGCTGCCTGTGCTGCGGCATCCTCGGCAAACCTCCCCAGGAGATAGTCGATCGAGGTCTGCGGATTGACGGGTAAGACTTCGAGGCGATCGATACTCCCCAGTTCGGGATCGGGATCGAGCATTCGCGATCCGTACCCGGAGTAGTGAAACACCACCACATCCTCCGATTGGGCTTGGGCAATCAAGTGATTTTCAAAAACATCGAGAATGCTTTAGAAGCTGAGGCTAAACTTAGGAAACCTACAGTCAGGCGATCTCGAAAATTTTGGTAGACTCGATACAAGATAATTCCTCCTGAACAAGTTATTTTTCTTTGATTCTCAATCCGCCTGGAACTTAAGTTCCAGGCTTATAACTCAAGTCCATTTTAATGGACTGAAACACTTCATCAATCATTGTCGGGGTTGTACCCCCGTGCCTACCCCAGCAGCCCTGCCCCAGCAGCCGGGGCAACCCTATAAAGCGTTGAGTCATCTTTAGATGAGTTAAGCTATGAGCCAAGGAATTAATTCCTTGGCGGATCGGAGTAATTGGTCGCACTCATATTTCTCTATAGTTTTGGCTCCCTCCAGCAATGTAATTTAACTGGAGCGGACTTAAACAATGCAGACTTCCGAAATGCAGATCTCAGTGGAGCAATACTCAGTACCATAAAGCTCGAGGGAGCAAATTTTTGCGGCGCAACCATGCCCGATGGTACGATCTCCGAGGAGGGTTGCGAGGTGGAGGAAGACGAAGAATAGTTGACGATCGAGATCGACAACCCGCCCAGAGATTAATCTCGCTTGCTAATAGCTAAACTCGTCATTGTAGTCTTCTTGAGAGGACTTAAGCTATTAGCCCTGGGTTTGAAGCCAGGGCGGATTGAGTCACTCTCCTGTAAATTCTGCACTCCCACACACCTACAAATGTTAAAAGACAAAATTGTTTTAATTACCGGAGCCAGTAGCGGCATTGGCGCATCTTGTGCGAAATTATTTGCCGAAGCGGGGGCGAAATTGATTTTGGCGGCACGGCGGTTCGATCGCCTGCAAGCATTAGCGACCCAATTACAGCAAGATTTCCACACCGAAACGCACTTATTAGAATTGGATGTACGCGATCGATCTCAAGTGGAATCTCAACTCCAATCCCTACCTCCAAATTGGGCAAACATCGAGATTTTAATTAACAATGCTGGATTGAGTCGCGGGTTAGATAAACTCTACGAAGGCAGCATCGAAGATTGGGAAGAAATGATCGATGCCAACCTCAAAGGGTTGCTGTACGTGACGAGATCGATCGTTCCGGGAATGGTACAACGGGGCAGCGGTCACGTCGTCAATATCGGCTCGATCGCGGGTCGGCAGGCGTATCCGGGGGGGAACGTCTACTGCGCGTCTAAGGCAGGCGTACGCGCCATTTCCGAGGGTTTGAAGCAAGATTTGTTAGGTACTCCAGTGCGGGTAACGGAAATCGAGCCGGGGTTGGTAGAAACGGAGTTTAGCATCGTCCGCTTTCACGGAGACGGCGATCGAGCGGGTAAAGTTTACGAAGGCTTAACCCCCTTAACCCCCGACGATGTTGCCGACGTGGTGTTATTTTGCGCCACCCGTCCCCCCCACGTCAACATCAGCGAAGTCCTACTCGTCCCCACCGATCAAGCCAACGCCACCCTCGTGAGCCGCCGTTCTTGAACTGAGCCGGGGGAGAAATATCCCGGTGAGATGCGATGACCGTCCTCACCAGAGTGGCGACTGCTATAACCAACAAACCCCCAACCCCAAACCACGGTAATATTAAATTTTGACAACGTTTTGCTCCTCGTAGAAACATTCATGCGTCCAGTTCTTCACCTTGTCAGCCAGTTGCGATCGCGCGCTGGCTTTTTAGTGTCTCGTTTCCGACCCCGCCACCTCCACAAAGCCCTGATTTGGGCGTGCCTGCTGGTCTTCGGACTGACGATGACCCGCGTCTTTGCCAGCGAACCCGTCGTCACCAGTACCGCAGTCCTGCACGACGGCGCGACCCACCAGCGGGAATTTCGCGGCGTGTGGGCGGCAACCGTCGCCAACATCGATTGGCCCTCCCAACCCGGACTCTCGGTCAGCCAACAGCAAGCCGAACTCATTCGAGTTTTGGATCGCATGCAAGAGTTAAATCTCAATGCGCTGGTCTTGCAAGTGCGACCCGCCGGGGATGCCTTCTATGCCTCCGACCTGGAACCGTGGAGTTATTGGCTCACCGGACGCCAAGGACAAGCTCCCCAACCCTTCTACGATCCCCTAGAATTCGCGATCGCCGAAAGCCACAAGCGTAACATCGAACTCCACGCCTGGTTCAACCCCTACCGCGCCCAAAACGCCAGTTCCTACAACCTCACCGCCAACCACATGGCGCGGAAATTTCCCCAATACGCCTATACTTACGGCGATTTAATTTGGATGGACCCCGGTGCCCAAGAAGTCCAAGACCAAACCTATAACGTCATCCTCGATGTCGTCAACCGCTACGATGTCGATGGCATCCACCTCGACGACTACTTCTATCCCTATCCCAAAGAAGGCATCGAATTCCCCGACGATGCCACCTACAACGCCTACCGTCGCAACGGCGGAACCCTAGCACGAGACGACTGGCGCCGAGATAACGTCAACCAACTCGTCCAACGCCTCGAACAAGGTATTCACGCCGCCAAACCCCACGTCAAATTCGGCATCAGTCCCTTCGGCATCTACCGTCCCGGACAACCCGCCGGAGTGGACGGCATGGATCAATACGCCGCCATCTACGCCGACCCCAAATTGTGGCTGGAACAAGGATGGGTAGACTACATGGCACCTCAACTGTACTGGCGCATTTCTGCACCGCAGCAAAGTTATCCCGCCTTGTTAAGTTGGTGGGTTGCCCAAAATCCCCGCCGCCGTCATATTTACACCGGAAACTACCTCAGCCAACTCGACGGTGCGGGTTGGCCCGTCTCCGAGTTTGAGGAACAAGTGGCACTCTCTCGCAAGAGTGCTAAGAATCTTTCCTTGGGCAATATCTTCTTTAGCATGAAGATGTTTTCCCGCAATTCCCAAGGGGTGAACGAGGTCTTTAAATCGTCGGTGTATTCTAAACCCGCTCTGACGCCGAAAATGGAATGGTTGGATAGCGAACCGCCCAATCCGCCTGTGGGTCTGCAAGCGGCGAACCACCAACTCAGTTGGGAACGGGATAATTCCGGCGACGTGCGATCGTGGACATTGTACCGGAAACAGGGCAACACCTGGACGCTGGAAAAGGTCCTCAACGCCGAAACCACCAATTTCCGCGTCAATCCGGGAACCTACGGACTGTGTGCCGTCGATGCCCTCTCCAACGAAAGTCCCGCCGCCGTTATCGAGGTGCGGTAAGTTTAGTCAGGAGTTTGGGAGTTCAGGCGAAAGAGAGCAGGGGGAGCGGGGGAGGCAGGGGGGTTAGGTTTCAGTCTTTTTCGGAGATATCTAATAATGATGCGTTAAGCGCAGCAACGCATCCTACCCAATAACCAACCCCAAACCTCCAACCCCTCTTCAGAAAAAAATAGGGAAGCCTCTATACAGAAACTACCCTATGCGTTATTGACTGTTACCCCCACCCCCTGCACGTTTACCTCATGAAGAGGAACCGAGAAGAGGGTGCAGATTATCGAGAGTATAGAAAACGACTGTTATGCCGTTTTTGGGTCTATGCGAGATTCAAATGAACAAGAAATGCAACCCTGATGGCTTTAGGAGTTTCAACTCCGTAAACTCACTTAGACTATAACACGATTTTTTTGAAAATTGCAAGGGGTTTCTCAGTATTTTCACCCAAATTTCGCTCGAGAAGGCGGAAAGGGAGTTGGGAAGCCGGAACCGGGCGGGCTGCTAGCAAATATTGTAGAGAGCGTAGCGTATCCTTTTATAGCTGTCGCCATTAAGATGGCGGCATTCGAGCGAATTTAGGGTTTTAGCTGAATGCCGATCGCTATGAGATTAAGACTGCCATAAGTGGGCTAGGATGACAAGAGAGTTTTTATTCGAGAACCCATGGTGTCCAGGGATGCACGGCAAGAGGGCGCGGGAGATTCCCCCCAGGAAGCCCAACACATTCTCAACGCCTTAACCCAAGAGCTCCGAAATCTCCAACAGGATGTCGTGGCGCAACTGGCGTGCGACGTGGCGAGGTTGCAAAGCGAGAAGTCGCGACTCGTGCGGGAAATCGAAGCCCTGCGAGAGCGTCCGCCATCGGTTCCCAGAGATCGGGCGCGAGTCCCCGACCCTGAAGAAACCTCTCTGGAAGCGGACGATACTCCCAAAGGGAGTCGCTTACGCGATCGCCAAGAATGGGTGCAACACTTAGCGCAATCGATCGCCGATCGCCTGTCCCCCAGTCCGGCGATCGACCCCAGTACCAATGGTAGCCGCTACCTGGAAGGAGATCTCGCCGATCGCCGCAGCGCCTTATCCCAACACCTGCGGCGGATGGAAAACCTCCAGCACCAAGGAGAAGCCATTCTCACGGCGTTGATGGATCGCATGGGCGAACAACTCCACAACGGCGCCAACGGTGGCTCGCTGCCCCCAGAAACCGACGCTCCACCGCCGTTAGGGGAACGACAGGCGTTCGTTTCCATTTCCCCCGCATCGCCCGCAGAGGCTCGATCTCCCGTCGCCCCTTCCCCACCGAGATCGAAAACCCTCCGCCAAGGCATCGTCCTCGCCTTCATTTCCACGGCACTCCTAGCGCTATTCAACGTCAGCATTAAGCTGATTTTCCAGGAAAGCGCTCCCTTCGGGCAAAGTCGCTGGGAAAATTGGAGCGGCATCCTCGAGCCCACTTGGGGTAACGCCTTGCTGGTTTTATTCCTGCGCATGGCGATCGTCATGTTGCTGCTTCCGGCAATGGCGAAGTGGCTCTATCCTCCCTGCTGGCAGGACTTGCGACAATTAACCGCTCCCCGAAACCGCATCGTCCTCGGTCAAGCGATCGGCAGCGGTTTTTTACTCTTCCTGTCCCAAGTTTGCGTCTACAAGGCGATCGGGGAAATGCCCACCGCTGTTGCCATCGGTCTATTTTTTACCTTTGGGGCGATCGTCGGGTTGGGGTCTTGGGTGTTCTTGGGCGATCGCGTAAGCGACTCCCTTTGGGAGTATCGTCCCACCTTCCCCCGCTTGGCAATTAGCGCCCTCGTCCTCGTTGGCGGTTGGTTGTGTCTCGAGAACGGAGCCGACGGTACGTTTGCGGCGATCTCTGCGGCGATCGCCTTTGCCGCCTACGTTTTGCTCTCGCAACTGTGCGCGAAAAAACTGCACCCCATTCCCTTTAGTTTTGTTAACTTTTCGATCGCCTTCGCCCTCTCCGGTATCGGCGTTCTCCTCGCTCCCTCCTTTGCCCCTGGAGCCGTTACGGTTCCCAGCGGACGGGAGTGGATGCTGCTGGTTTGGGGCGTGGGATTGGGCGGACTCTCCCTACTCAGCTATGTCGCGAACATCCAATCGATTCGATCGGGCGGAGCCGTACCCAGTTCCATCGTCGGGGCAACCGTCCCCATCCTCACCGCCTTCTGCGGCTGGTCGATCGCTAACGAAGCCGTACCCAACCCCCAAATTCTTGGAATCGTCCTAGTCACCATCGGCGCGATCGGTCTGAGTTTAGAACGACTGTTTCAAGCCAAACAACGAGCAAAACGGCGATCGGTGAAGGGTAATCGGTAATGGGTAATGGTGCTACAGATTCGATCGCATAGCAACTCCAAAGGAGTATCGCCCAATACCCACTTATTACTTAACGCCTCGCCATCTTCCCTTCCCGAGATCGTTCGTTCAACCAAGCCAAACCCGCACCGCCCGCTTCTGCCAGAATGCTAATCACGCGGTAGATGGCGACAGCACTCAAGAGGGCGCCTGCGGGGAAACTGCGATCGAGCAGAGCCAGAACGACCACCTCAAACACGCCCAAACCCCCCGGCGCACCCGGCAAGATCAAACCCAGCAACCACGCCAAACTAAACACACCCACCACCAGCGGCAACCGATCACCACCGAGGGGAGCGACGGCAATCAGAATGAGAACGAAACCCATCCCGCGCCACAACACGAAACCCAGTTCCCCCAACCAAGGGCCCAAGGGATAGCGCTGCATGGAACAGGGCGTTGGCTGGATTCCTCGACTGCGGAAGGCTTTGGCTTTGAGAACGCTCAGCCGTCCGGCAACCGGACTGAGAATCCGAGGGTGAATGCTCGTCGCCACAACAACCAAACCCAGCGCTTGCCATTGCCAATTGCCAGCGTCGGCTAGCAGAAACGCCACCAACAATGCCGATGCCGCCATCAGCAGCGCTTCCAAAGCGACGCTCAAGGTTGCCGTTTCCACAGGAATGCCCACATCCCGCGCTGCCCTGATGCGACGATAAAAATGCCAGATATTTCCTGGCAAATATTTCGCAATATTCGTTTTCAAAAAAGTGCGCGTTGCCCACCAACGATCGGTGGTCGGATCGAACTCTTGTAAAATTCCACCCCAAACCCATCCCGCCCAGGTTTGAGCCATCAGCGTACCCACAAACGACAACCCCACCAGCAGCCAATCCTTCGGCGAGAGAACGATCGCCGCCACATCTTGCCAATTATTTTGAAACGTGGAGGTTAAGAAAAACAAGGTCGCTCCGCACATCAACCAACGCAGATGGGGTTTGATATAGGCGACCAGCTTAGTCATTGATTGGGAGAGGGTCATAAAGTTCAGTCCATTTTTGCAGTTGAAGGTACGGGGACGTATCCCCCAAAAGAACGACATTGATGCTAAAACTCGCACTTTCCCTAGGTTCGGCAATAGCGGTACAATCTCATCGATACTTTATCAAACTCGTACATTCCTAAATCGATCGTGACCGATAACTCTATCTCAGATCCCAACCCCTGGCACGAATACAACGGTTGGAAAATTTGGAACGTTCCCGAAAGCAATTATTTCGTGTGTATTCGAGACGATGCGGGGAAGGTCTTGGAAGTGGATCGGACGCTGCCCATTTCCAACGTCGTCCGCACCATCGAGCAAGTTCTCGACGATCGCGAGAAAACTCCTTCCCAAACTTGGCAGCAAATCCGCCAAATCGTCGCCGAACGCAAAGCGGCATTTTGGACGAATTTGCTCAATGCCGCTCGCACCAAAGACCCAAGCGATCCGTCGTCGTAACCCCGATGGCGGAGTCGAGACCTTTCAGCCGAACCCACCCAACTTAACCTATCTTAATTTGTTGCGGACGAGATCGATATTGCTGCGGACGAAATCGTCCCTCGGTTCGTCCAAGTCGTGGCGTCGTCTGTATCGATTTCCAAGGCGCGATCGCACGGCTCGGCGAAAACCTGTCGCTCGCTGTTATTTTGGGCGAGGGGGGCGGGCTCTGCTGCCTGCATGGGGGGAATCGCACCCAGACAAAGAGCGATCGCCATCGAGCTAATCTGATGAAACGCGAGTTTGACGGACATGGATACTGGGGAAGGGGAAACAGTAACGGTCTTCTACTTCTAATGTGCGCTGGGTTGGCGGGATAAACCTGCGATCAATATCTCGTTTTCGTGTGAGATCGATCGCCGATTTCACTCCTTCACGGAGTCCGAAACGGTGGATTTTCGTCGGGGCAGCGATCGAGCTTTGAGGAAGCGATCAACTGAAATCGGTTTTCAACTTGTCCGAAAACCGCAACGTTTCCAGGCGCGAATCGTCCAGAGCGAGGGTCGAACGAACTGAATCAACAAGTAAGAAAGTGTTTAAATGAGAACCAATTTTATGAACTTTGAAAGCTCCAACGACGCGAGAATGGCGATCGCCCCCGATCGACAACCCATCTTTCTTTCCTATCTCCTAACTCGGAGAAAAGTTCTCGGTTATCCGATATCGCTCGCCCTTGCCACCTTGCCCCTTCTGCTCGCCGGACTCCCCGCTCTGGCATTTGAGTTACCCTTGATCGAACGCGGTTATCCGTCGCGGATCGCCGTTTCCCCAGACCGAAACCTGCGCTTTCCTACTCCGATTGCCGCCCGAGGCGAAGAAGACGAGAAGTGTATTTGGTTGGGCGTGTGCAATTGAATCGGGTCGAATTTTCTCGTTAAAGCTGACAGTTATCGATCGAACATTGGGGAAAATTGAGGGAAGGAAGTGTAGGCAAAATTAGGTAGCTTCACCAGCCGATCGGGTGAATGGGGAATGATCGCGCGGCTGCCTACTATCGTTTCACGAGTCGATCACTATGAGCTTGGATCTACTACAATTCTACCGCGCGTGTAACCCCAGCAAACCCATCGATATGAGTGCCTCCGAAAGGGAAAAATACTATATCGATTTTTCTGCCGTTCGCAGCCGCAATATTATCGACGAACTCCAAGCCAATATTACTTTATTTTCCCCCAATACAGCGACCTGCCAGCTTTTTGCCGGACATATCGGCTGCGGAAAATCCACCGAACTGCTGTACCTCAAATCCATTTTAGAAGACGCGGGATTTTACGTCGTTTACTTTGAAGCCTCCCAACTGCTCGATTTAGCCGATGTCGATATCGGGGAGATTTTATTGGCGATCGCCACCTATCTAAGCCAGCATTTTCCCCCAGCCATCGCTCCTGAAGCAACGGGAATTTGGCAAAGTTTGCTGCGGGAAATTTGGAAGGTGTTCAATCGAGAATTCCAACTGGGATCGATGCCCCACTCTGTGCAAATCGCCACAGAGACCCTCCAGAAGGAAAACCAGCATCCCTCCCTAAGTTCGGAATTGCGAACGATTTCCACGTACGCCAAACACAGTCCGGAATTGCGCTGGAAGTTACGACAGTATTTGGAACCGAGACTCAACCTGATTCTCCAAGCCATCAATACCGAAGTCATCGAACCAGCAATGATCGACCTGCAACAACAGGGTTACAAAGGACTGGTGACGATCGTCGATAATCTCGATCGCCTCGAAGCCATCGAAAAACCCTGGGGACGCCTACAAACGGAATATCTATTCGTCGATCGAGCCGAACAATTGTGCAAGCTGAATTGCCACATGGTGTATGCCATTCCCCTGACGCTCATTTTTTCAAAAGAATTTGGCAGACTCGTCCAGCGATTTGGCAGCGATCCGAAAGTCCTACCCGCGATCCCCGTTCGCGATCGACGCGGGCAAATTTTCCCACCGGGGATCGATCTCCTGCAACAGATGGTTTTAGCGCGAGCCTTTCCCGATGTGGCGCGAGAACGACGCCTCGAACGGCTTCCCCAAGTGTTTGACAACGCGCAAACCCTCGAGCGGCTGTGTTACATTAGTGGGGGACACCCTCGGAATTTGTTGAGATTATTACACCGCTGGATCGAAAAAGAGCGCCAGTTACCGTTATCGCGAAACGTGTTAGAAGTGGCGATTCGAGAACGCTGTCACCAACTGTTACTATCCCTGTCCGAACCCGAGAAAGATTTACTGCGCCGAGTTGCCGATCGCCAACGTATTTCCCCCACAGAAAACTCGCAACTTTTACTGCACAATCTATTTGTTTTTGAATACCAAGATGAAGACGGATCTTGGTTCGATCTCAACCCAATTTTATTGGAAGCGCCGGAGTTTGCCCGATGATTGAGTCGCAATTAGAAGACGCTTGGCAAGTGGATCTCGAACGCACCCTCGAAGAACTGGCGTTTGGAATCGAAGCGTGCCAGGGACAGTTCAAACTGACGATCGTCCGCTGCAATTCCGAGCGTTTGCGAGCCGAAGCCATCGAGCGTCTCAAACGCCTTCTGCCGATCGATTGGCAAGATTTAAAACTTCCCGAATCTACCGTTACCTTATTCGGTACGATTCATTCTGCAATCGCCGATTCGCCTCCCGCCGCGTTAAATATTTGGGGGTTCGAGTCTGTCATCGAGATCGATCGCTTGCTCAACGCCACCAACCAAGTGCGAGAAGAATTTCGCAAGCATTTTCCCTTTCCCTTACTTTTGTGGGTTAACGACGAGATTTTACAGAAAATCGTTCGCTTGGCCCCTGATTTTGAAAGTTGGACGACGATCTCCGAATTTTCTATTCCGACGGCGGATTTGTTGCGCTTTCTCGAACTCGAAAACAAGCGCGTTTTCGAGCGAATTCTAGCCCCGTCGAACAATCGATTTCTGTTGGGACACGCTTTTCTAACGCCCGATCGACAGCGAGAATTCTGCTGGACGGTCGAAGAGTTAAAAAAACGCAAAATTGAAATTCCCCCGGATTTAAACGCGCGGGTTCGATTTATGCTCGGTCGCTTGGCATACGAACGGGACGATTTAGAACGCGCAGAACAGCTATATTTAGAAAGTTTGAGCTTTTGGGAACGCGAGGCGATCTCATCGAGCCAATTGTTCCGAGATCGAGCGCAAACTCAATGGCGGGGAATTCTCCTCTTGCATTTAGGATTGTGTTATTTTAGGCAAGCCGAATTAAGTTCAGTTCGGCGTGCGGAAAACTGGGAACGCGCGGGTGAAAAACTGCAAGCTTGTTTGGCTGTTTTTGAGGAAACCGATCGCCCGGACTTAGTGGCGAGATTGATTACCTATATTGAAGAAGTTTTCAGGTATCTCGAACGTTGGGAAGCGCTGAAAAGGGTGGTCAAAAAATCGCTTTTGCTGCACGAAACTTACGGGAACTCCCTACAACTGGCGGTCGATTACGGCTTGCTCGCCGAGATTGCGTTGCAGCACCGCCAATGGCATCGATCTGAAGTGTGGGCATCGAAAGCTTTGGAAGTTTTAGGGGAATCCGCGCGAGATTGCCCCCAGCATTACCGCTCCTATTATCCCTTACTCAATCAATTGTATCGCTTGTATTTAGTGAAAGCTCAAAAACAACGCGATCGCGCCAAAAAAGCGGCAGAAAACTTAGATATTGCGATCCGAGAATTACCCCAAGCCTTAGAAGCCAGTACGTCGCTATACGATCCCTGGCGCTATTTGCGGCTGCTGGAAGGATTGCGACAATTGTACTTTGAAGAAGGGCAATATTTAGAAGCATTTAACATTAAATTAAAACAGCACTCGATCGAAGCGGCGTACGGATTTCGTGCCTTTATCGGTGCGGGTCGTTTGGAAGCGCATCGGGAAGCCATCGCCATCGCCCAAACCCCCCTGGCGCTGTCGGCAACTGTCGCTCGCGAAATTCAGGCAGCCGGACGGCAAGACGACGTGGAAGGGTTGCTCGAACGCACCCTCCGTCCGGATTGCAAGCTGACCATTCTATACGGTCCTTCTGGCGTGGGGAAAAGCTCGATTCTTCATGCCGGGTTAATTCCCGAACTCCAGCGGACTTCTGCGGGAGGACGGGATGCGATTCCCGTGACCATTCGAGTGTACGGCGATTGGTGTCGAGAATTGGGCGAAAGATTGGCAAAAGCGATCGGTATTTCTGCCCCAGAAAGCGACGAAGAAACCGTCGCTATCGATCGTCCCCTATCCCCCTGTTTTCTTCTCAATGGAGAATGGACTGCGTCGGCTATTTTAGAACAGTTTCGGCAGAATGCAGAGCGCAATCGATTGACCATTCTCGTTTTCGAGCAATTTGAAGAATTTTTCTTTAACCATCCTCAGATCGATCGCCGCAAAAGCTTTTATGCTTTCTTTAAAGAAGCCCTAGAAATTCCTTACTTTAGTATCATTATTTCGATTCGAGAAGATTATCTCGACACCTTGCTCGAACTAGAGCGATTTCTCGAGTCGCCGTCGGACGAACCCGATCTGCTTTCCAAGAAAAATCGCTACTATCTAGGCAATTTATCGCCGCAAAGCGCTCGTCAAGTCATTCGAGTGCTGACCGAACGATCGCATTTCGAGCTAGAACCGCAGCTTCTTGATCGCCTAGTAGAAGATTTAGCCGACGAACAGGGAGAAATTCGCCCGATCGAACTGCAAATCGTCGGCACGCAACTGCAAGCCCAAAATATCCACACCTTAGCCGAATACGAGCGATCGGGTAAGTTTAAAAACTTAGTTAAAGACTTTATCGAAGAAACCATTCGCGACTGCGGGCTGGAAAATCAAGCCCTCGCCCGACTCGTGTTATTTCTGTTAATTGGAGAAAACGATTCGCGACCGTTGAAAACCCGATCGGAACTGGCGAAAGAGTTAGATTGTCCCTCCGAAAACCTCAATTTGGTTTTAAAAATTCTCAAGCAATCCGGCTTGATTGTCTCCCACCCAGAAGTTCCCCACCACCGCTACCAACTCGTTCACGATTACCTCGTTCCTTTAATTCGCCAACAGCAAAAGTCGGTCAAAGCGGCAGAAGACCAAGCCATACGCCAAGAAAACCGCCTTTTGCGCGAACTTGCCGCAGCCCAAGTGAGATCCCGGCAATTCCTGGCTTCCACCCTCACCGGAGCCATCTTCAGTGCTATTCTGCTCGCCGGACTGTGGCTGTTTGCCGCCAGGGAAACCCGCCGTGCCGAAAAAGCTCAGGAAGAGGCAGCAATTGCCACAATCGAAGCCCAAAATTCGGCATCTAAAGCCTTGCTCCTGTCGAACCAACAATTCGAGGCACTGGTGGAAAGCGTCAAAGCCGGACGGCAATTCCAGCAACTGCCGCAATCGGACGCCTTACCCGCACTGCGCGGTCAACTGCTCAGCCAGGTCCAGCAAGCCTTCTACGGCATTACCAAGCGCAACCGCCTGGAAGGTCACAGCAATAGCGTTCTCGATGTCGCCTTCAGTCCTGACGGGGAGTGGATCGCCTCGGCGAGTGCCGATCGCACTGTCAAACTCTGGAAACCCGACGGCACGCTGGAGCAAACCCTGTCGGAAGATGAAGGAGCGGCGACCAGCGTGAGTTTTAGCCCCGACAATCGCTGGTTGGTGACGGCGAGCGACGATCGCCAGGGTCGGGGAACCGTGAGTTTGTGGCAGCTTTCCGATCGCGGCACTCGCGCCGCTCGCCACTGGATCGCTCATAGCAACACCGTTACCCACGTTGCCTTCAGCCCCGACGGTCAAAGCCTGGTGACGGCGAGTTGGGACGGCACGGCGAAAATTTGGGCGATCGACGGAACGGAACGCGCCACCTTGAAAGGACACCAAGAGGGCGTTCTCGATGCCAGTTTCAGCCCGGATGGCAACACGATCGCCACGGCTAGCTTGGATCGCACCGTGCGATTGTGGGATCGGGATGGCAAACTTTTAAAAGTGTTGGAGGGACACACCAACGGCGTGACGGGGGTTGCTTTCAGCCCCAACGGTCAAATTCTGGCAACCAGCAGCGCTGACGAAACCATTAAACTGTGGACGTCCGATGGCAAACTCACCGCGACATTAGACAAACCCAACGGCGATATCGTCTGGGATGTCACCTTCAGTCGGGACGGTCAAACCCTGGCTACGGCGAACAACGACAAAACCGTGACCCTATGGACGCCCGAGGGAAAGGCGATCGAGACGCTGCGGGGACACCAAAAACCCATTCGCAGCCTCAGTTTCAGCCCGGACAGCCAATGGCTGGCAACGGCGAGCGAAGATAATACCGTGGAACTGTGGTCGCCCCACAGTCCCCAACAGCCGGCATTGCGGGGACATGAAAGCGAAGTGTGGGCGGTTGCCTTCAGTCCGGACGGTCAGACGGTGGCAACCGGGGATAAAGAGGGCAAGGTGCAGTTGTGGACGCCTGACGGCAAACTCCTCCAGACTTGGAGCGATCGCCCCCAACTCGTCAAATGGGTCGGGTTCAGTCCCGACGGCGAGGCGATCGCCTCTGCTGGCGATGACGGCATCTTGCAACTACGCACCCTCGATGGGACGCAACTGGCAATCTTAGACCACGGCAAAAGCATCAGTGCCGCCAGTTTTAGCCCCGACGGTCAACTCCTGGCAACCGTGGGGAACAAATCGCTGAAACTGTGGAACCGCAACGGTACGCGGCGACTGACGATCTTTGCCAATGCGGCTGCCGATGTTAATAGCGTTGCCTTCAGCCCCGACGGTCGCACGATCGCCACCGGACACGGCGACGGCAGCCACTCGACGGTCAAACTCTGGAACCTGCAAGGAAAATTGCTGCGTACCTTTGTCGGTCATCAAAGTTCGGTCAACTGGGTCAGCTTCAGTCCCGACGGTCGGTGGATTGCCTCTGCCAGTAGCGACAAAACCTTAAAACTATGGGACATCCAAGAGGATACCATCCTCACCCTCGCCGGACACATCGGGCGAGCGTACTGGGTCAGTTTCAGCCCCGACGGTGAAACGATCGCCTCTGCTAGTAGCGACGGCACGGTCAAACTGTGGCGTGCCAGCGACGGTATCCTGCTGACCACCTTTGAAGGACACAAAGCGGCGGTGTTGAGCGTCAGCTTCAGTCCCGACGGCGATCGATTGGCTTCGGCAAGTGCGGATACCACCGTCCTGTTGTGGAATTTAAATTTAGACGATTTACTCGATCGCGGTTGCGCCTGGGTCGCCGACTACCTCCAAACCAATCGCAATGTCAAAGAGGGCGATCGCGATTTGTGCGTGTTGGAGAGGGGTTAGGGGTTGGTTATTGGTCATTGGTCATTGGTCATTTGGAGTTTGGGGTTTGGGGTTGGTTAGTGGTAGGGGCGGGTTTTGAGCAAAGATTATTGGTTCAGTTCCATTAAGTTCTAGCTAAACCCGCCCGTACTTGTATAGCAGTCGCCAAGGCTGTTTCCGTTCCCCAGAGTCCCTGGGCTACTGCGTTTTCCATAAAATGCTTCGCATACAGCGCGGGACTTATGTTCTCGCGCTCTTAAGAGTTAAAGGCAGTCGATCGGACTAGTATAGCTATATACCGATCGAATGGGGAAATTTGCCCGTGTTCCGGAACGCCCATCATCTAGTTTGGATTGCTGTGTATTTCAGCCTGGGAGAACTGGGCAATGCGGCGATCGCCAACGCCCAAGTCGTTCCCGACACCACTTTGCCTGTCAATTCGCTTGTGACTCCCCAAGATAATATCTTGCAAATCGACGGGGGAACTCAAGCGGGCAGTAACCTCTTCCACAGTTTTCAAGAGTTTTCTTTGCCGACGGGTTCGGAAACTTTTTTTAACAATGCTGCGACCGTTGACAACATTATCACCCGAGTGACGGGCGGTAACGTTTCTAATATTGATGGGTTAATCCGCGCCAACGGGACGGCAAATTTATTTCTGCTCAACCCTAACGGCATTGCGTTCGGTCCCCACGCGAGATTGGACATCGGCGGCTCGTTTGTGGGTTCGACTGCCGATCGCGTGGTCTTTGCCGACGGCAGCTTTTTCAGCGCCACCGATACCGCCGCTACACCGCCCCTTCTCACCATCAACGTTCCCATCGGCTTGCAATTCGGGACGGAACCGGGGGGCATTCAGGTCGAAGGGGGAGGAAATGGTTTGGTCGATCCTAAGGATCGACCCTTGCAGCGGGATATGCGGAATGTGGGGCTTCAGGTATCGCCCGAACGGACACTCGCGCTGGTGGGGGGCGATATCGACTTAATCGGCGGGAATTTGACGGCAACCGGAGATGTAGAGACGCCGGGAGGGCGGATCGAACTGGGGAGTGTGGGGGGAAATCAGACGGTTAGTCTGACGCCAATTGCCGAAGGGTGGGCATTGGGATATGCCGGAGTGGGGGACTTCCGGGATATTTCCTTCACAGGCGTTCCGACTTCCGGAGCTTACGTCATGCAGGGCGCTTCTTTGGATGCGAGCGGGTCGAGAGCGGGAACGATTCAACTGCGGGGGCGATCGATCTCGGTGGGCGATGGTAGCGCGTTGCTGGCTTTGACCCTGGGAGCGGATTCGGCGCCGGGGGATGGGATTTTTGTGGGCGCGTCAGAGGGGGTAGAAATCCGTGGTGCGGCACCGCCGAGAAATACGCAATTGGAGTCTGTTTCCAGCCTCCTCTCGACAGAAGTTTGGCTCGAGGCGGCGGGTACGGGAAGAAATGTCACGATCGAAACTCCGCATTTGCAAGTTGCCGATGCCGCATTCGTTTCGACGAGCACCCGAGGGGATGGAAATGGAGGACATCTCACCGTAAACGCAACGGACATTTACATTGTTGGCGGAAATTTGTTCGCTCGATCGGATAGAAAGGCTGGGGGAAATGGCGGAAATATTACCGTAAATACCGATCGCCTGATAATGGACGCTCTCGGTCTCATCGAAGTTTCGACCGAGAGCGATCGAGATGCCGGGTCGCTCACCGTCAACGCTCGAGAGTCGATCGAACTGAGCGATCTCGCGGCGATCCGAGCGAACAGTGGCTTCAACGATCCCGGTCTCCCTGTAGACAAACTTTCCCGAGGAAATGGGGGTGACATCTCCATCAACACCCCATCCTTGCGCGTCGCTAATGGCGCTCACATTGCCGCAACGGCTTTCGGAGCGGGGACTGCTGGCAATTTGACCGTCCGCGCGGGGCGCATCGAAGTGACGGGCGCCCGAAGAGGAAATCTGAACGCCGTTCTCTCCAGCCGACTGGAAGTGCAAGTGAACCCCCAGGCAACGGGCAATGGGGGCAACTTAGAAATTTATACCGATCTCTTAGAAGTGAATGACGGGGGAAGGATCTCTGCCGTCACTCAAGGTCAGGGACGCGCGGGAAATCTGACCGTTGTGGCACGGGAAATCGAAATTAGCGGATCGGGTGAAAACACCCCCAGTCAACTGATTGCTGCTGCCGAACAACCCATTCCCATGTTCGATCTTAAATTCCCCAACCTCGCACCTCGGAGAACGGGAAGTCCGGGAAATATCGCGATCGACGCGGAACGATTATTCGTCACCGATGGCGGGCGGATCTCTGTCCGAGACGAAAGAACTCGATCCGGAGGATTGGTCAGCAATGTCGGGAATATCGATATCCGGGTTGCCGATTTACGATTGCTCGATGGCGGCGAAATTACCACGCAAGCTTTGAATGAGTTCGATGGGGGCAATATCGAGATTTTCGCCAATACGGTGCTGCTCGATAACAGCCGCATCGATGCCGATGCCGTAAGGGGGAGTGGCGGTCGGGTGAACGTAACCGCTCGGGGTATATTGTCGGACGAAAGTCTCGATCGCTCCATTACTGCCAATTCAATGCTGGGAATCGATGGCGTGGTGGAGATCCAAACTCCAGATATCGATCCCAGTACCGGGTTGTTCCCCCTACCGGAAACCCCGATCGATCCAGCGTCCATCGGACAAGATGCCTGTTCTCGAGGAAGCGAGAGCTGGTTTGTCAATTCCGGTGCGGGGGGAGTGCCGCCGACGCCGAGCGAAGCGCTGCGGGGGGAAACAACCCCAATGGAGTTGTTGGACTTTCCGTCAGACTTAGATGGGAGTCCCTCAGTTTTACATCGAGATTCTCAATCCGTTAGGACACCGCGTCGCTTGGTGGAAGCTCGAGGTTGGTTTGTCGATGCCGAAGGTCGGGTGATTTTGACGGCGAATCCCCCGAGGATCGGGCGCTATGACAGCGATCGATCGTGGCAAGGTCAACAATCGAGTTGCAATTTTCCTTGATGGAGACGATATGAAACGCTATCTGTTTTTCGCGGTCATGGCGGTATTGGGGTTTCTCCTGAGTTGGGGATGGACTTTCTTGCCCGATGGGGGATTCGAGAAACCCGCTTGGGGAACGGAGGTCGTTCGATGGCGATCGATCGATGCTGTAGCGCTACCCACCCTATCTCATCCCTCATGGGGTATGGGAAGCGTGGAGGAGATCGAGATCGCCCAGAACGCGCGATCGAACCACCAAGCGGCGATCAATCGCGGTCGTCAGTTATACGATGCGGGGGATTTTCAGGCAGCCGTCGAGGCTTGGCAAGCCATTGCAGACGCGGAAAGCGGCATCGGTCGATCGATCGCCCTCAGTAATTTGTCGCTGTGCTGGCAAAAGTTGGGGCGGTGGGAAGAGGCGGCGGCGGCAGTAGAAGAAAGCGCTTTGCTACTCAGGTCTTTGGATGCGGGAGAGAACTCGGAGCGATCGCGGGTGTTGGCGCAAACGTTGGAGATTCAAGGGGAATTGGAGTACGAGACCGGACGCTTCGATGTTGCTCTCGATCGCTGGCAAGAGGCGATGGCATTGTACGAGGCAATGGGCGATCTCTCTGCGGGTCTTCGCAGTCAACTCGATTCCATCCGCGCCTTACAAGCGTTGGGATTGTACCGTCGCGCCGAACGAGTCCTCACCGAAGTGGCGGCGATGTTGCCGGATTTTCCCGACTCCGAATTGAAGGCGAGGGGATACCAACATCTGAGTTACGTGTTGCGCTTGTTGGGGAAATTCGGGGAGTTACCGGACGGGTTAGCGGGGAATTGTCGGCAGGTTTCCACCGATTTGACAGATCTGCCAGATTCGGCGATCGAGGCGGGGTTGTGGAGCTTGCGGGTTGCCCGCCATCTGCCCGATGCCGAAACGCTGCACCAAGCGCAATTCGGCTTGGCAAACATCGCTCGCGCGATCTATCAGACGCAAAAAGATTTGGACGATGCCACCCTTGCCGAAACCGCTGCCGAAACCGCACTGGCGTGCTACCAGCAAGCAGCAACTTCGACGGTCGAGGCGACGCAACTGCGAGCTAACCTCAATTTGTTGAGCTTGTCGATCGATCTTGCCGAGCGAGGACGCGAGCGATCCGACGTTCGGGTTTCTAAGGCGGTGCGCGATCGACTCTTCACCCAAATTGATCGCACCTCCAGCCTCGTCCGCGAGATCGACGCACTGCCTCCCGGTCGCACGACAATTTACGCCCGTCTCGACCTTGCCCAAAGTTTGATGAAGGTCGATCGCCTCCCAGAGTCGGAAGCATTACTCTTAGGGGCTGCCAACCAGTCGCAAACCCTGGGAGATCCCCGCGTGCAGTCCTACAGTCTCGGTTATTTGGGACAACTTTACGAACGCCGCCAAGAGTGGGACAAAGCCCAACAGCACACGGAAACTGCCCTGTTGGCAGCACAGTCCATCCAGGCGGGTGATATTTCCTATCAGTGGCAGTGGCAATTGGGACGGATTTTGCAACGGCAATCCCAGCCCGAGGGGGCGATCGCCGCTTACGACGGCGCTATCAATACCCTAAAATTGTTGCGGCGCGATCTGGTTGCCGTGTCTCAAGACGTGCAATTCGACTTTCGCGATCGCGTCGAGCCGGTGTATCGCGAATATGTGGCTTTGCTCCTGCAACCGGAAACGCCGCCCTTAGACAACCTGAAACGCGCCCGCGACGCCATTGAAGAGTTGCAACTCGCCGAACTCGATAACTTTTTCCGCGATGCCTGCACCGAAGCCAAACCGCAAACTCTTGATCGCATCGATCCCGAAGCCGTCGCCATTTATAACATTGTCTTAGACGATCGCCTAGAAGTCATTGCCCGCTTGCCCGGTGCGGACGATAACAACTTGTTCCACTACCGCACTCGCATTCCCAAAGCCGATCGCGTTAAAGTTCTCCAAGACTTGCGGACGCAATTGCAACTCCCCTACGCTTACTACAAAATCAAACAATTGTCCCAACAAGCTTACCAATGGCTGATCGAGCCGCTCGAACCCCATCTACAAGGCGACGAAACCTTGGTATTCGTCCTCGATGGGGAATGGCGGAATATTTCCATGGCAGCGTTGTACGATGGGGAACGGTATTTGATCGAGAAGCATCCGATCGCCATTCAACCGAGTTTTCAACTGCTCGATCCGCAACCGCTTTCCCAACCGCTCAAAGGGTTAGCTGCCGGATTGTCTGGGTATCCTGGATGGCCGTATTTGCCCAACATCGGTAGCGAATTGGATGAGATCGAGAACGCTGGTGTCAACATCGATCGATTTCTTGATGACAACTTTACCCGAGCGAACTTGGAAGCACAACTGCGATCTCAATCGTTTAATGTGGTTCACCTCGCCACGCACGGTCAATTCAGTTCCCAATCCGAAAAAACGTTCATCCTCGCAGCCGACGGTCCGATCACCCTCAAACAATTGGACAACCTATTACGCAGTCGCGATCTCAGCCAAGCTAAATCCGTCGATTTGCTGGTGCTGACGGCGTGCCAAACCGCAGAAGGGGACGATCGAGCCATCCTGGGGTTGGCGGGGGTTGCCGTTCGGGTGGGCGCCCGCAGCACCGTTGCTTCCCTCTGGAGTTTGCAAGACAAATCCGTCCCGGAGTTGATCGGTAATTTCTATCAAAACCTCACTGCCGGACTCTCGAGAGCAGAAGCTCTCCGCCAAGCTCAACTGGCATTTATTGCTCAGAAAAACGTTCGCGATGCTCCCCTCCATTGGGCGCCTTATGTCTTGGTTGGTGATTGGCGATAATGCCGACCCTAGCACATTTCGATCGACGATCTTGAGACCTTTACTTGCTTTGAATTGGTGCGGGTACGATGCGTTCTCGAATGGATAAAAGGCGATCGGGTTTGGGTGGCGGTGGCGGGATTGTTTGCTCCAAATGCCAGCGAACCAGAAAATTGGGATAGTTTTGACCCGTGCTACCCATTGACAGCAAGCATTCCTGACCAAAAACTTTCCAGAGTCGATCTTCTTGGCGTTCGTCCTCTTCGGTCGTTTGTTCGATTGGCTTACAAGAAATGACGGCAATTACATCAATTTCATTGTAGATATCGTTCCACTGATACTTCAGTTCGGGCGTGATGCCAATGTTGGCGATTTCTTCCATCGCTCGATCGACGGTTAAACCTCTCTGATGAACGAGATTTAAGCAAATTGCTACCAAATGATAGCCATCGGGCGGAAACGTCAGCTTTCCTGGTATCATTCTTTCCTCTGTACTTCAATACAAGTATAGTAACGATCTCCCGTACAGTCATTGTGTTCTTGATAGATACGCTCGATCCGAGCGCATCGATTTCGGGCATACAGTCGCTTTTCTACCAGAGTTTTTCCGGGAGAATAAAAGGGTCTGTCCAAATTTTGCTCGACTTCCTCTCGATCGGGTTGTTCTGGATCTCTCAACATAGTGCGATCGATCTTTTTGACGGTTTCAAGGATTTTACCCTTCAATTTTCTAGTATTTTAATCCGAACGCAAGCAATCTTAAGAAGTTTCATAAATTCTCCCCAAATCGATGTAAATTCCCCGATTTGGGGAAAGTAGATTTTGCGGCTTAATGCGCCCGACTTTTACAGTCCGTTAGCGCTTTCGAGATCCGTACAGCAGTCGGAGATCGCCACGTCGGTCAGAGATTCCAAACCCACAGCTTTTAAGAGATCTTCCCAATCTTGTTGTAAGGTGGGATTTTGTGGGTTCTGCTGGCGCATCCGTACCAGAGGGGTGAGGGCATTGTACCAAATGCCATTGTCGGCATAGGCGATGTAATCGTCGGGTTCGATGCTGGGAATCGGGGCAACTCGTTCGACCCATCCATCCTCTCGGGGATTTTTCGAGGGATCGTCGGCATCGCATTCTACTTCAAAAAACCAGTGATAGATGCCACCGATCTCGAGTTCTTTTGCTGTTTCGGGAAGGGTAACGCTAACCAATCCTGGCGTGCCAGACAGGGGAATCAAAATGGGTTCTTCCAAAACGGGCATTTGGTCTTCCTCTAACAGCATAAATGTTGCGTTTATTGCCGATGAAGTCTCGTAAGGAACGTAAAACCAAAATGTCGGATACCCATCTACCGTTTTTCCTAGAAGGATGGTTTTATTGTCATTTTTATCCGTAGGATCTCCCATCAGCCGAGGATAATTTTCTGAAGTCATTTCAGGGGTTAAGTCGGGAATTAATACGGTTAATGGAGTATTGGGATTTAGGCAATCACCGCGACTACCAGCCGAACCCGTCCCCGAACTTCCAGGTTTTCCGTAGCTACCAAAGGACTGTTGCCAGCGGAGGTATCGCTCGATTTCTTGAGTTCCGGGTTCTGAATCGGTAGGGGAGGACGATTCGGATTCGGGAAGGGTTTGTGCTAGCACGGATACAGGGAAGGCTATTCCCGAACCCGAGAGGGCTGTTAATAATAAGACTGGAATTAAGTTTAAAAGATTGAATTTCATTTTCATGATTTTACTCTTTATAAAGTTGATAATCCTATGTCCCGCCCCAACCGGGGGTAGGCACGGGGGCGCTACCCCTACCCATTTTTTAGATCTCATTGGGAAACGCGATCGAAATCGCCCTTTTCGCACTCGCCATTGTCAATGCCAAACCCATCGGTACGATCGGCATCCACACCCCGCGCACCAATGCCAAATAACCGATACCACCGATGAGGGTGAGTCCGCCAAGTCCGATTCCCACATAGATGGCGAGAGGGCGTTTGCGAGAGAAACCCCAAATAAAAATGGCTTCTCCCACCATGGCTCCCCCCCACACGCACAGAAACTCTCCCCACTCCGGCAGCGATCGCAAGATGGGTCGGTTATCCTTCACCGCACTGAGAATTTGACTGACTGCGTGAGCTTGAACGAACACGCCGGGAAGGGGTTGAATGGGGGAAGATTTGGCGCTGTAGGGCGTTAGCAATCCGTCTTCGATACTGGTTGCCGTCGTGCCGATGAGGACGATGCGATCGCGAATCAGTGCCGGATCGAAGTGATCGTCGAGTAACTCGCCTAATGTTAAAGTTTGAGCGGGAGCGCCTGCCGAACGGTAGTTCAACATCACTTGATAGCCACCGTTATCGACTTGGTGATAGCCTCCGGTGTTGGGCTGCACTCTGGGGAATCGAACTGTGCCGATTTGATAGGAATTGGGGGACGCAAATTTAAACTCAATGCCTTCGGCTTCTAGATAGCGTTGGGCGATCGCAAAACTGAGGGAAACTTCAGTCTCGCATTCCTTGCCGGGACTCATGCCAAAAAGCTGGCGGCGGACGATCCCGTCAGGATCGATGGGAATGTCGCTAAATCCAATTTGGGTTAAGGGAACGTCAGAGGGGGGTGGAATCGGCGGGTTATCCGAGCCTCCGCCTACATTGCAAATCACAATAAATTTGTTGTTATTTTTGAATTCGTCGGCTAAGCGTTGATGTTGCGCGTCCAAGGCAAAGGGACGATAGATATCTAAGCCGATGACGCGAGCCTTGTGAGTGTTAAGTTTCTGCAACAGGCGATCGAGGGTTTCGTTGGAGAGCGATCCCTGTCGGGCTTCCGGATTTTGGGCTTGAATGTCGGCTTCGGTGATGGTGACGATGGCAATGCGGGGGTCGGGGGGTTCGTCGGGTTGCAGTTGCAACAGGCGATCGAAGGTTTGTAATTCCCAGGTTTGCAACCATCCCAGCGATCGCACCCCCATTGTCACTCCCGCCATAGCTAGGCTAGCGGCCAGGACGGTTTTCCAGCCTTCCCGGCGGGGCAGTGGGGGCGTTGGGGGCGTTGGGTTCGGCGGGGGTGGCGGAGCGTGTTCGGGAGGTCGCAATCCCGGTACCCAAAGCAAGGATGGCGCTTGGGGATGGGCGACGATGGCAGGCAGCCAACTGGCACAGGGATACTCGTCTTCCAAACCTTCCAACTGTTCTCGCCCTTGTCGGACAGCTAACTCAAAAGGTTTCCCCTGGGAGAACGCCTTGAGAAAATACTTGAGAAAGGCTTGGGCGACGCGATCGGCAACCAACTCCCGCATCACCACCATTTGCGGCAGTTGCAAGTCCCCCAGTTGTTGGGCGAGTCCCAATCCATCGCAGGAGTTGAAAATTGCCAGTTGCAATCCCCGTTTGACGGCTTGACTCAGACCGAACCACAGTTCGTCGAGGGTTAAGCTATCGGTAGGATTGAGATAGATGCGTCCCCGTTCCCCTTCGGTTTCCGAGTGTCCGGCAAAGAAGAGGATATCCCAAGGTTGCTCCCAGAAGCGATCGCACAGATCCTGGCGTTTCGGTTCTACCAGAAACCGCACGTCGGCATCGGGCAGGCTTTCTAGGACTTGGCAATCGGCTTCGACATCGATGCCGTTGCTGTGACCGAGAATGGCTAAGATTCTCACTCGATCGCCATCCTCGGCAGGCGGGAGCAGGGGCAAAGAGCGGTTGCTGGGTAAAAAGTAGAATTCCACCTCCACCGATCTCGATTCGATCCAATCCCACAAATGCCAGGGGAGTTTTTGCAGTTGGGGATCTTCGGCGCGAATTTGCAGGCGAATGCGGTCGCGGCGATGGAGTTCGTCGCGCAAGAATCGTTCGATCGGGCGAAATTCCGTCGAGTCCAGCCACGCTTGCAACTCGGCTTTCAAATCCCGTGCCGATTCCCGACATTCTCGGGTGCGGTTGAAACTGCCGTTGTAGGTAATCGATTCGGGATTGAGGCGCGTTTGCAGACTGCGAGCGGGATCGCCCAAAGCTCGATACTTTTGCCAATGGGCGATCGCTAGTTCCGCGAGTTGGGGATTGGGTGGCAGGTAGCCGATCGCTTCGAGATGGCGATCTCTCGACGATTCCCCCTGCGTCCCTCGTGCCGACCAAATTTCCAATACAACCCGACACCCATGTTCGAGCATTCCATCCAGTTTGAGAATGACTTTTTTATTCATGACCTGCTATGGGGAGGCTAATGCGAATCTAACAAGATTGATTTTTGACCCGTTTTTTCAGTGTTGGGTTGTTCGGTCTGCTGAGTTAGATGCACGCGAAATGGTTTGGGGATGTTCGATTGACGAGTGATTGACCATTGGGATTGAATCTGATTTTTAGAAAATCAACTCGAATTAATAGAAAAATTATTAACTCTAGATGTTCCTTATTATAAGCGCGAGATTGCTTTTTCATAACACTGTGCTGAGGGATCATACCGCCTGATCTCCCGTCGGGTTCGGGCGGGCAGGGCAACGGCTTATCGATCGAGCATTGTCATCAGAAGGCAGAAGACTCCAGGGCAGAAAGGGGTTTTTGTCAGAGGCTTAAACTCCTCCCAAAAACTCTTCCCCCTCAAGGAAGAGGCTTATACCCTTGATTCTCGGTCGGGGGACAGTTGTCGAGAGCAAAGTTGCTTCAAAATTCTTAACACTTATACGGTGGGACTTTTGAGCTTCAGGAGGGTCGCATCCTGTGGTAATCTGAACGTTGGCATTTCAAAATTTATTAAGGCAAAAAGGTAAAGTTTAATGGCGGGTTCAACCCAAATTCCCTATTTGTTGAGGGCTGCACGCGGAGAAAAACTCGATCGCCCGCCCGTGTGGATGATGCGGCAAGCGGGTCGGTACATGAAGGCATATCGCGACTTGCGGGAAAAATATCCCAGTTTTCGCGAGCGATCGGAAATTCCCGAAGTTGCCGTGGAAGTCTCCCTGCAGCCGTGGCGAGCCTTTCAACCCGACGGCGTGATCCTGTTTTCCGATATCGTCACCCCCTTACCGGGATTGGGCATCAACATGGACATCGCCGAAGGCAAAGGTCCGATTATCGATCCCCCCATCCGCTCCCAGGCGCAAGTAGATGCCCTGCGTCCCCTGGAACCGGAAGAATCCCTGCCGTTTATCCGCACGATCCTGCAAGCACTGCGGCAAGAAGTGGGCAACCAATCCACCGTTCTCGGGTTTGTCGGCGCTCCGTGGACATTGGCAGCTTACGCCGTGGAAGGGAAAGGGTCGAAAACCTATTCGGTGATTAAAGGAATGGCGTTTTCCGAACCCGCCATGCTGCACCAACTGCTGGGCAAACTGGCAGATGCGATCGCCGTTTACGCGCGTTACCAAATCGATAGCGGCGCTCAAGTGGTGCAAATGTTCGATTCTTGGGCGGGTCAACTCAGCCCCCAAGACTACGAAACCTTTGCCCTGCCGTACCAACAGCGCGTGTTTCAACAAGTCAAAGCCACCCATCCCGACACCCCTCTGATTCTGCTCGTTAGCGGCAGTGCGGGAGTTTTGGAACTGATGGGACGTTCCGGTGCGGATATCATCAGCGTCGATTGGGCGGTAGATATGGCGGACGCGCGGCGGCGTCTCGGACCGGAGATGAAGGTGCAGGGCAATATCGATCCCGGCGTGTTGTTCGGCTCCAAGGCGTTCATTCGCGATCGCATTCTCGACACCATTCGCAAAGCTGGAAATCGCGGTCACATCCTCAATTTGGGTCACGGTATCCTGCCGACAACCCCCGAGGAAAACGCGGCGTTCTTCTTTGAAACGGCGAAACAAGCCGATCGATTGTTAACGGTGGCAGTTTGATCGATCGAAATTTGCCAAAGATACCGCGATTTAACGGCGGAAATATCTGGCAAGTCTAACTTTAGGCGAAGCATTTGGACGCGAACTTGTCGCTAAAACGGTCGAGTTGGTTGCCGAGAGCTTCGCCTCTATTATTTCTGATCGGTCTATATAGCACTATGCACGTAGATTAGGACGTATGACCCAGTGAAAAGCTAGACAGAGCCAGGTTTTTGCTGATAGCTGAGTGCCCAAAGCTAAATACTTAGTGCTATAACTCTTCAACTCCTTTAGGCGAGAAGAGCGAGAAGCACTGACTCCTGAATCTTTCTAAAAAAATGTGATTAAACGAGTTTTTATAACGGGTGCGAGTGGCTGTATCGGTCAATATATTACCGAAACGCTGATTCGAGAAACGCCACATGAGTTGTATTTATTGGTGAGAAATCCCGATAAATTGAAAGTTCCCCTGGATGCGCGATCGGGAATTCATGTTTTATCGGCTGATTTGCGCGAGATCGATCGCTTTGCCGACATTCTCAAGACGATCGATTGTGCAATTTTGACGGCGGCAGCGTGGGGAGGATGGCAAGATTGCCACGATATTAATATTACAACTCCAAGAGTTTTAATGGATTTGCTCGATCCTCAAGTTTGCGATCGTATTCTCTATTTTTCGACCGCGAGTTTGCTCGATCGCGAGAACAACCTTCTCCCCGAAGCTGGAGATTTAGGAACGGATTACATTCGCTCGAAATACGAATTTCTCCAGCAACTTCCCAACCATCCTTTGCACGATCGCACGATGGTTTTATTTCCTACCTTAGTCTTTGGCGGAGATGAGGAAAAACCCAAGTCTCATCTCACTTCTGGATTGCCAGACGTGATGAAATGGAGCCGTTGGATTCGCTTCTTTAAAGCCAGCGGCAGCTTTCACTTCATTCACGCTCGCGATATTGCCGAAGTCGTGAAATATTATGTCGATGCCGATACCCCAAAAACGGGATGGTTTGTGTTAGGAAATCAGCCGTATACCGTCGATCGAGCCATTAGCGAACTGTGCAAGTATCTCAACAAGCGAATTTATTTTCGGATAACTCTATCCCCTTGGCTGATTGATTTCTTTATCGCCACATTTAAAATTCAAATGGCAGCTTGGGATCGGTTTTGCTTGCAATATCGCCACTTCATCTATCAAAATCCCGTCAACCCCACCCAGTTGAAGTTACCGTCCTATTGCGAAACTCTGTCAGATGTTTTACAAGCGAGCGGTATCCCCAAATCCACCCCGACTAACTAAATCACACGGTGCGTTTCGTGCCTCAACACACCCTACCCACCACCTAACGATCGATGATAAAAATAAAGAATCGATCGCATAAGATTGACAAATCTAACAAAGTTTGCCAGTATATTTTAGCTAAATCGTTCATCTGAGGTTCGATCGTCTCGATCGGGTCATCTCAGACGGAAGTAGGGATTCAAACCGAAGGAACGCGCTGCATCAATTGCGATCGCGTCTGAATTGGCGCGAATGTAGTTCTAATAGTTTTTGATGATGCTTGTGCCCTCTTTGATTACCCTAAGTGCTGCCTTGGTTGCTGTATTCTTCAGTACGAATACAAATGAAGAGATGATTAAAATTGCGGCGACGGGTCTAGCCGGACTCTTTGCAATTTTGAGCCTAATTCTCTTACCTTGGCCGATTAAACTCACGCTAGTTATGCTTCCATTCTTAAGCGATCGCATTTCGGGATTCAAATTTCTCGGATCTCGCTGAATGGAATCAACATTATGTTGCAATCCTTATCCCTATCTATTCGTAGATGGGGATTTTATCGTTCAACAATAAGTAATAAGTGAGAAGGGGGCATGGGGGTAAGAATCGATCGTTTCGATATAAAAGATATAAAAATTGATTGGATTTTTGATTTTCTGAGATATCTAATAACTGGAGTTTAGACTAAATCGAGAAGAAAGAGCCGCCCAAGGGTAGACCTGGGCGGCGATCGCCGTAGATGATGAGATTTAGGCAAAAACCCATCTACGGTGTAGGATGATTATCGAAAA
>DVED01000190.1 GCA_015295945.1 Oscillatoriales cyanobacterium M59_W2019_021
AAATATGAATGTCTGTAGGGGTAGCGCCCCCGTGCCTACCCCGGCTGTGGGGCAACCACGGGGGGATTGCCCCTACGAAAGTTCGCGAATCAAATAGACTGGCTATATCAGTTAGCCGATCGCCGAAGTTTCCACGGGAACGACTTCGCCATGGCGGTGCAAAGATTCCGTTAGTGCTGCCAGAATGCGAACCAAATCAACGTTCGTCTGCCCCGAAGACATCGACGAGGGGTGCTGGTGTTGCACGCAGTCGAGAAAGTGGTGGCAGACGGCTTTCAGGGGTTCTGTGGAGTTAAGGGCGATCGCCTCGTTCCCTACATCGGCGGGTTTCCATCCGCCGTCTCGGGGTTCGACTCGTCCGCGTTGGAGGGTGAGTTGGGAGGCGGCTAGTTCGTCAAAAATCAGCGTCCCCCGATCGCCCACCACTGCCAATCGCCGTTGTTTGTCCGGATTGCACCAACACAAATGCACGATCGCCTCAAAACCGCTGGGGTAAGTCAGCGTCACCCATACCAAATCCGATAACCCCGGTTGCAACCAAGCCGTTCCTCGAGCGCAAACTCGATGGGGAGTTTCCCCCAACCAGTGATTGAAAATGGCGATATCGTGAATGGCTAAATCCCACAGGGCATCGACATCCTGGCGTACGGGTTCGATGTGGGTGCGGCTGGCGTAGCCGTAGCGTGCGTTGCCTAACTTGCCGTCGCGGACGAGTTCCCCACCCCGACGAACGGCGGGATGAAACAGATAAGTGAGATCGACAACCAGTTGTCGTTGCTGTCGTTCGGCAAGGCGATACAATTCGATCGATTCTTCCGGGAGGACGGTTAGGGGTTTTTCGGCAAGGACGTGCCATCCTCGTTCGAGTGCTTCCCGGACGATCGAGTAGTGGGTAGAAGCGGGAGTTGCCACCACCACCGCATCGAGTTGGGGCAACTCGCGGACGCTCGACCAGTCCGACGCGAGAACTATCTTTTCTTCCAACGCAAATCGATCGGACAGTGCGGTTAATCGTTGCGGATTGCCATCCACAACCGCCACCACCTCCGCCTCGGGGTGTTCGAGAAAGTTGCGGATTAAATGAACGCCCCAGCGTCCCGCACCGATAATGGCAATTTTAGTCATTAGTCATTAGTCATTTGGGGTTGGTCAATTACCGATTACCCATTACCACTTATTACTTATTACTTATTACTTAAGTCGATGTGGGTTCGTCGCGAACTGCCATAAAGGCGTTACGGGCTGCTGCCTGTTCTGCGGCTTTAATCGACGGACCTTTACCGTTTCCCAAACAGCGATCGTGCAACCAAACTTCAGCACTGAACCGTTCGACATCCCCGTGTATCAGACTCGTTTCCAAAACGCGATATTCGGGCAGAATCTTGTAACGGGCTTGTGTCCATTCTTGCAGTGCCGCTTTATAATTTTGACGGGCGGGATCGCTGCGAATTTGCTCGGTTAGCTGTTGAAAGTGGGAGTCCAACCAGGGGCGTACGAGTTCGAGGGTGTAGGTACTCAGGTACAGCGCCGCCAAGACCGCTTCCAAGGCATCGGCAAGGCGAGATTGGGCTCCAGCTTTATCCCCCGCCGCGCTGAAGGACATCAGTAAGTATCGCTCTAAACCGTAACTTTGGGCAATTTCTGCCAAAATGCGATCGCTGACCAAGATCGATCGAATCGCCGCAAATTCCCCTACCGGAGACTCGGGATAAGCTTGCCACAAGAACTCGGCAGCTGCCAACCTCACCACGGCATCCCCCACAAATTCGAGTTGCTGGTAGTTCGCGCGAGCCGAAGCCGTCGGATGGGTGAGGGCTAAATGGAGTAAAGACCAATTCATCGGCGTGGAGTCGCTGAGCCCTAATTTCCGGACGAGTTTCTGAAGTTCTTGCTGACGGCGAGAATCGACCTGGGAAATAACCCCTTTTTGAGGCATAGAGGACATACACAGTTACAGCCTAGCGTAATGCAGAATACATCTTTCTTGGATCATAGCGAATCGCCGCGATCGTTCGTCACCGATCGCCCGTCAGCATCTCTCGAACTCCCAGAAATTGACGGTTTGGGTAACATCCCCCATACAATTACAGGGACTCCACCCTTGGAAAAATCGACCTTGACACGCGATGATAGAGATAAGCTGATCGCACCTTAGCAACCATATCATGGACGACTATCTCTACTACCTTGCCAACGCCAGTCTGACTTTAAGGGTTGCTGAATTCTTGAGACAGGGAACATTTCCCGTTCGCTTCATGACGGTGATTCACCAAATCGACGGTTGGATCGTCAGGATCAAGATGAAACACCCGCTCACCCCGCAGCAACACGGCGATTTTCTGGCTTATTTAAACGAGTTAGGAATTCCATTTCCGTCGAATATTCGCGTACAGATGGCGCTGTGGAGCCTGGAAACCGGACAATCTCCCGTGGAGGTCATGCGCCGCTATCATGTCGCTATCGTCTCTCACGGCAAACCCGATCGAGACGACATCGAATCTTTTCGCAAGCAATTTGTCAGCGGTTTGGGATACTGCCCGGAGACATTAGCGTAAATAGCTGACAACTTTGAGTTGGAGTTGGCAGAGATCCGATGCTTTTCGGATCTCTTTTTTTATGGGTCATTTGTCATTGGTCATTTGGGGTTTGGGGTTTGGGGTTGGTAATAGGCGATCGAACATTGTAGGGTGTGTTGAGGCACAAAACGCACCATTACCCATTACCCATTACTGTTCAATTTTCACGGACAAAATTTTGTCGCCTTTGCGGATGGCATTGACCACATCCATATCTTGAGTTTGACCGAAGGTGGTATGCACGCCGTCTAGATGGGGTTGAGGGGAATGACAAATAAAGAACTGACTGCCACCCGTGTCTCGTCCGGCATGAGCCATTGACAAAGTACCTGCCAAATGCTTATTGTCATTGATCTCGCATTTGATGGTATAGCCAGGACCGCCCGTTCCCGTACCTTTGGGACAACCCCCTTGAATCATAAAGTTGGGGATGACCCGATGAAAGGTGAGACCGTCGTAAAATCCTTTTTCCGACAATTCAACGAAGTTTTTCACCGTGTTGGGCGCGTCTTCATCAAATAAGTCTAAATGGATAGTTCCTTTTTCGGTTTCCATAATCGCGCGGGTCATGTTGATCCTATCCTCGTTTCAAGCATTGATTGTTTTTGGGGCAGCAGGTATTGCCCCGACTTAACCATCCTATTTCAGATTGGGAATGGGTTTCGACCGGACGATCGAAATATAAGATTTTCTTAAGCTGGAGAACTGTGGACAGGTGGTTCTCGATCGCCAAACCCCCGATCGGGAAGGCTAAGATTAGGTATAGCTATCAGCAGTCAGCCTATGCGCTTTCGCACAGGCTGGAATTTTTGGACTGTCGATGTCCAGCGAGGATGCCGAAACCTGAATAGACATCTGGAGAAAAAGACTGAAACCTAACCCCTTTCCCTACGGGGGTAATAAGCCTCTCTCCGTGTCGGGGAGAGGTTGGGAGAGGGGTCTTTATTCATTACCGGAGATGTCTAATAGCTACTGCGATAGTTCGATCTCCCATTTCAAACTCAACACCCATGGATAACCCGAACAAGCGGGGATGGTCGCTGGACGAGCGCAATCCCCAAGCGATCGCCGATTGGATGCCGATGTGGGATTGGTTTTATCGTTACTATTTCCGAGTGGAAACTGACGGCTGGCATCACTTAATGGATGGCAAACAAGTGTTACTGGTGGGTTCCCATAATGGGGGATTGGCGGCACCAGATATGTCGATGGTGATGTACGATTGGTTTCGCCGCTTTGGGACAGAACGCCTCGCCTACGGGTTGATGCACCCCATGGTGTGGAAAGTGTATCCGGGGTTGGCAGATTTGGCGATGCAGATGGGAGCGATCGTCGCCCACCCGAAAATGGCGATCGCGGCGTTGCAACGGGGGGCGAGCGTTTTGGTGTATCCCGGCGGCGCCCAGGATGTGTTCCGACCTCACAGTCTGCGCGATCGCATTCATTTTGCCGGACGCCAGGGTTTCATCAAATTGGCACTGCGAGAAGGCGTCCCCATCGTTCCGGTTATTTCCACAGGGGCGCACGATACCTTATTCGTGTTAGCAGATTTCTATCCCTTGATGCGGCAACTGCACGAGTGGGGAATGCCGTGGTTGTTCGATTTCGATCCGGAAGTGTTTCCCCTGTTTCTGGGATTGCCGTGGGGGGTGGCATTGGGTCCGATACCGAATTTCCCCCTCCCCGCCAAAATTCGCACCCGGATCTGCGAACCCATTGTGTTCGATCGCTACGGACGAGAGGCAGCGGGCGATCGCGCTTATGTAACAGAATGTTACCACCGCGTGCAAACGGCAATGCAAGCGGAACTCGATCGATTATGTAGCTGATTTAAGCGACCTGACGCTCTTCCCGCCCATTCGTTTTCTCTGACGATATCGTCAGAGAAAACGAAAAACACGATGGATATTGTTGCTTTGACCGCTCTTCTGAGTCCTTGTTTGCCCTTTTTGATGAAGCTGGGAAACAAAGCTGCCGAGAGTGCGGCAAGCAAGATCGGGACGGATTTTTGGGAAACGGCGAAGACAATTTGGGATCGGACTACCCCATCGGGAACCGATAAATACTCAGCCGGAGTTGTGGGTGGAACCGCATCGCCTTCGATGGCCATTTCTACCTGTGGATAGATGATTTGAGCCGCTCTCCTGCGGTTCAATAGAGTTGTCTGTGATGACAGATTTATCACTAATATTGCAAAACTCATTCAATACACTTGAGTTCAATTGAAATAGTTCTTTAGGAGGACATTTTATGCAACCGGAAACCAAACAAGCGTATCAAGCCAAAGTTCAGGCTCAACTGGATAAATTCAACGCTCAAATTGACGAAATGAAAGCCAAAGCCGCGCAAGCGAAGGCAGATGCGGCGATCGACTACCACTCTCAGGTTGAAGAACTGTGCGCCAAACGCGATACGGCTCAAGCGAAACTGGCGGAAATGCAAGCTTCTAGCGAGGCAGCTTGGGAAGAAATGAAAGTGGGTTTCGAGAAAGCTTGGAGCGAGTTGCAAAGCTCATTTGAAAAAGCAACGAGCAAGTTTCAGTAAATTGTTTTTCAATATTCCTCGAGTAGGATAGAGCGCGATCGCGTTTCGATCGTCTATCTCACGCTGACAAAACCGGGGTTTCGCTCGATCGCTTGACATCTTCAAGTGCCGTTAGAAATGACCCGGTTTTTTGGCGATTGTCGTTGGCTCGATTTTGGCATCGCTCCGCCGGGACTTTTCTCGATCTAGCATAATGGCTAACAGCTAACCTTAAACTATAGCAACCCATGCTCTCCACTCTCGCTCAATCTAGCTCCCGGCAGCGCGAAATCCTCGAAGTGCTACTGCGCCACGGCTGGGACTATATGCGTCGGCTGTTGAACAACGACAACGCACAGGAACCGGAATTGCCACCCCCGGCAGTTTTGCGGAACATCCTCGTCGATCTCGGTCCGGTGTACGTCAAACTCGGTCAATTGCTGAGTACCCGTCCGGAGTTGCTGGCACCGGAGTACATCGAATCCCTGAGTACCCTACAAGCCAACGTTCCCCCCGTTCCCTGGCAGGAGATGGAAGCGCTGTTGCAACAGGAACTTCCCAATCTGATGGAAACCCTTTTCGATGTCATCGATCCCCAACCCGTGGCTGCTGGATCGATCGCCCAAACCCATCGGGGAAGGCTGAAAAACGGTCGGGAGGTGGCGATCAAAATTCAGCGTCCCGGACTCGATCGATTGGTGGCGCGAGATGTAGCGTTACTCAAAAGTATCGCTGAGTTAGTGTCGGGGACGAACTTCGGCAAATATTACGATGCGGTCGCACTTGCCGAGGAGTTTGCCAACGCGCTGCAACTGGAACTCGATTTTACCCAAGAAGGGCGCTATTGCGATCGCCTGCGCCGCAACCTCAGTCAAAGTCGCTGGTTCGATCCGACCCGCATCGTCATTCCCGAAATCGAATGGAAGGCGACGACGCCGAAAATTTTGGTGATGGAATGGTTAGACGGCGTGCCGCTGCTGGAAGCCAAACCGCGCGATCGTAACGAACGCCAAGCCATTTCCACGCTGCTAGTTCGGGTCTTTTTACAACAGTTATTCGTCGATGGCTTTTTTCATGCCGACCCCCATCCCGGCAATATTTTCTACCTTAAAGACGGACGCCTCGCACTCCTCGACTGCGGCATGACCGGAACCCTCGACCCGCGAACTCAAGGCTTACTCATCGAGATTATTTTAGCAACGATTAACTTAGACGCGCAGCGTTGCGCGCAGTTGACGTTACAGTTGGCGCAACCCGTCAAACCCGTGAATTTTACGCGCTTGAAAAACGAGTACGATCGCCTGTTGCGGCGGTACTACAATCTCAATCTTTCCCAAATTAATTTCAGTCAAGCGTTCGCGGAAATCCTGCAAGCAGCGCGTCGCAATGACCTGCGCTGGCCCAGCAATATGGGATTGTATTCTAAAACGCTCGCCAATTTGGAAGGGGTGGCTCGGGAATTCAATCCCGAGGTAAATTTGTTGGAGGAAATTAAGCCGTTGATGGGAGATTTGTTGCGCCAACAATTAATCGGCAGCAATCCCATGCAAGATCTTCTCAGTACGGGGTTGGAACTGCGAAATTTATCGCTGAATTATCCCCGGCAAATTGACTTTCTGTTGGAGCAATTGACGACGGAAAGTTTGAAGTTAAATTTAGGCGTGAGCGAGTTGGAAGGATTGCGCCGCAGCGTTGACGATTCGGCAAATCGTTTGTCGTTTAGTATCGTCGTCGGTTCGTTAGTTATGGGTGCGGCGATCGTTTTTTCCAGCCAACAAACCACGCAAATGGCTTGGGTGAGTAACGCGCTCTTTTGGGCAGCTTGTTCGATCGGATTTTGGTTGTTAGTCAGTATTTGGCAATCGGGAAGGTTGAAGTAAGAAGGCAGGGGGAGTGAGGAGGTGAGGGGGAAGCTATCTTGAGCCGGGGGAGCCGGAGGAGCAGGGGAAGAGAACAACTAACAACTAACAACTAACCACTAACAAACCCCAAACTCCAAACCCCCAATAACCAATAACCAATGATAACTAAATTTTCTCACATTTTTTGGCTTAAGTTGGCGGATATGACTAAGTTTAAAAATCTTCTCTTCTGGTTGAATCGAACGATTGCGGTGATTGCTTTACTCAATCTGTTGCTAGGTTTGTTCAATTTAAGTTATCTTCCTTCTCTATCTTTAGTTAGAGTCAGTTTCAATCGATCTCTTCCTTGAGGTTCGCTCGATCGACAGAGGTTTTGAGAAGGCGAACTCGATAAACTGAGGATAGAAACGCAAGCGAGGAAGCTGATTTATGAATTTTAGTAAGATTTCGACAATCTCCGCATTATTACTGGGAGGGGTTGTCGGTTTTGCTTACCCGGCGTTTTCCAATCCTAGCTCCAATGTAGAAATCGCCTTTGAAAATGCCTGTATGGCGAATGGCAACGTCGAAGCGATGCCGCAAGAATTCAGACCGCCCACCTTTGAAGCCAAACCGTTACCCAACGCTTTAGATACGGCTAATGCTTGGCAAACCGTCGGAGAAAACGCAGCCATTAGCGGCGACTACCACAATGCCATTCAAGCTTTTAATAAGGCGATCGAGCTGTCGAGTGGAGAGAATCCCGAATTGTTCGAGCAACGGGGATGGTTGCACTACATCCAAGACGATTACCAAAAAGCACTCGCCGACTTAAAAGCAGCCGCATTACTGTACAACGAAATGGACAATACTGCGGATCGATGGGATACTTGCCACATGGTTTCTTACGTCGAAAGACAGCGAATCTAGACGCTCGCCAATCGCCCGCGAGTTCTCGCAATTTGCCGCGCGATCGACCGGAAGAAAGGATACTGTTAGTCCAAGGCAGAAAGTAGAAAGTAGAACAAAAGATGGGTGGGTCATGGGTAGACCTCGCAAATGCCAGCTTAGCATCGAGCAATACCTCTCTCAAGGATAACGCCTGATGGGCTGGCGATCGCCCGACGATCCAACGGGCGGTAAAACGATAAAATAAGGTCGGCTCTGCGACAATCTAAAGTAGAGTCAAACAGCCCTCTGAAGATCGACCCAAACCCCCTATCCTATGACCGCTACCCCTCTCACTTGGACGGAACTCGCAGCCCTCACGGACTTTCACATTGATACCGTTAACGGACCGACAAACGCTCAAGCCCGATTGCGCCTTTTCGATCGTCCCGAATCCGAAGTCCGGGTAACCCTTTACCGCGATCACCACGCTTGGTGTCCTTACTGCCAAAAAGTTTGGCTGTGGTTGGAAGAAAAACAAATTCCCTATCGCATCGAAAAAGTGACCATGTTTTGCTATGGGGAAAAAGAACTGTGGTACAAGCGCAAAGTGCCGTCGGGAATGTTACCCGCCCTCGAGTTAGACGGACGCTTGATTACAGAAAGCGATGATATTCTGTTAGCACTGGAACGGGTTTTCAAGCCGTTGGGTTGGAGTATGGAAGATCCGAAAGTTCTACCGTTGCGGCGATTGGAACGGCTGCTGTTTCGGGCTTGGTGTTCTTGGCTGTGCCGACCCGCCCGATTGCCCCAAGAAAAGCAATTTTATCGCAAGCAATTTATCTCGGTGGTTGCCCAAGTGGAGGAGGCTTTAGCCAGTACCCCCGGACCTTACTTTCTGGAAGAATTTAGTGTTGTCGATCCGATTTTTACGCCCTATGTCGAGCGGATGAATGCCAGCCTGTTTTACTATAAAGGGTACTCGTTACGGGAAGAAAATCCGCGCTTATCAGCTTGGTTTGATGCTATGGAAACGCGATCGACCTATCGCGGAACCCAAAGCGACTTCCACACCCACGCCCATGATTTACCCCCGCAAATGGGCGGCTGCTGCGAAAACGACGAACCGCAAACCCGTATCAATCAAGAACGGGTCGATCGCGGTCCCTGGTTCGGATTGCCGGACGTTACCTATGCCGAACCGGAAACCTCCCGAGCGGAAGCCTTACACCGCGTTCTCAAGCATCGCGCGAATATTATTCGAGTCAATCCTGCTGACGATCGCCTATTCGAGGAAGCCCTGCGGTGCGCCCTGACTCATATGATGACCGGGGAAGTTTGCCCGCCGCCGCCGGAGTCTGACGTCGCGTTGCGATATTTGCGCGATCGCATCAGCGTACCCCGCGATATGTCCATCTACGCCGCTAAGCGATTGAGAACTGCCCTAGAAGCAACGGCAGCTTTAGCGGGCGAAGGGCAGGGGATTCCCATTCCTGTCAAGCATCGGCGAGACCAAGATCCGGCGAACTTTACCTCAGTTTAAAGGTTGAAAGCGGAAGTGTTGAAGCGATCGCACCCGAGCAATTTTCTCAAAATCGCGATCGTTGTGAATCAACAGTAAATTAACCTCAGTACGGGTTAAGCAAAACCCTGTATCCCTTGTTGGGGTTTGGGGTTTGGGGATTTTAGATTTTAGATTTGGGGTTGGGATCTATGACCCA
>DVED01000128.1 GCA_015295945.1 Oscillatoriales cyanobacterium M59_W2019_021
GGGAAATTTCCCCATTTCCGGGATTCAATTGGGGAATATCTTCGTGGGAATTCAACCCTCGCGAGGTTACGATCGCGATCCGAGTTTGAACTATCACGCCCCGGATTTAGAACCCACCCACGATTATTTAGCCTTTTATCAGTGGTTGCGATCGCAGTTTGGGGTTGGGGCGATCGTTCATGTTGGCAAGCACGGCAATTTAGAATGGTTGCCGGGGAAAAGCGTGGCGCTGTCGGCAAAGTGTTACCCGGAAATTGCCTTCGGCGCAATGCCTCATTTTTACCCGTTTATCGTCAACGATCCGGGAGAAGGTTCCCAGGCAAAACGTCGCGCTCAAGCGGTTATTTTAGACCACTTAACGCCGCCGATGACGCGAGCCGAATTATACGGGTCGTTGCAGAAATTAGAAGCGTTGGTGGATGAGTATTACGAAGCGCAAAGTTTGAATCCTACTCGATTGCCGGATATTCGCGATCGCATTCTCGATTTAATTATCACTGAAAACTTGCACCGCGATCTAGGGATTTCCGATGAAAATTTACAAGAAACGAAGTCTCGGAAAAAGGGCAAGGGAAACTTAGAAATTCTCGACTCGATCGACGGTTACTTGTGCGAACTGAAAGAGGCGCAAATTCGCGATGGCTTGCATATTTTCGGGCAATGTCCTCAAGGGCGGCAACTGCGAGATTTAATCGTGGCGATCGCTCGTTCTCCGGGAAGTAACCGTATGGGGTTAACGCGGGCGATCGCGCGAGATTGGGGTTTGGATTTTGACCCTCTTACCGTTGAAAATTACCCGTTAGAACTGGGCGAAAATTTGAATTGGAGAACCACGGGAGATGCGATCGCGGAGATCGAAAAATATGCGGCAGAAATAGTCGATAAATTGATACATTCTTATTGGGGAACAGGGGAAATTACTGGATCTATTCCAGTTCAAATCTTGCCAACTTCAACGCTCGGGAAGAAGGGCGAAGCATTGGGAGACGAGATTTTAGAAAAAGCCGATAATTTATCGCCCCAATGCTTCGCCCCTACAGAACTGGCTTGGATACAGAAAACTTTAATTCCTAAATTAGATCGAACTTCTCAAGAAATAGAGAACTTAATTCGCGGGTTAAACGGGAAATTTGTACCTAGCGGTTCATCCGGTGCGCCAACGCGAGGACGAGCCGATGTATTGCCCACCGGACGCAATTTTTACTCCGTTGATATTCGCGCTATTCCTACAGAAACGGCATGGACTGTAGGACGAAAAGCCGCAGAAGTCACGATCGATCGTTACACCCAAGAAAATGGCGAATATCCCCAAACTTTAGGACTTTCAGTATGGGGAACCTCCACCATGCGTACGGGGGGAGATGACATCGCCGAAGCTCTGGCATTACTCGGCGTGCAACCCGTTTGGGATGGTGCGTCGCGGCGGGTGGTAGACTTTGAAATCTTATCCCTTTCCGCTTTAAAACGTCCTCGCGTGGATGTCACGTTACGCATTTCTGGATTCTTCCGCGATGCCTTTGGCAACCTCATCGACTTATTCGACTCTGCCGTTGCCGCCGTTGCCAATTTAGACGAACCCGCCGAACTCAATCCCTTGGCAGCAAAAGTTCGACAAGAAACGCAATCGTGGCAAGAGTTAGGGTTAACTGAAACCGAAGCAAAAGCGCGATCGCGCTATCGAATATTCGGTTCTAAACCCGGTGCGTACGGTGCGGGATTGCAAGGATTAATCGAAGCGCAAAACTGGACAGACGATCGCGATTTAGCTCAAGCCTATATTAACTGGAGTTGTTACGCTTATACCAAAACGAACAATCCAAATTCTCCCAATATCGGCGGAGTTTCCGCACCAGAAGCATTTGAAAAACGCCTCGCGCAAATGCAAATCGTCCTCCACAACCAAGACAACCGAGAACACGACTTACTCGACTCCGACGATTACTATCAATTTCAAGGGGGATTAACCGCAGCCGTGCGCGTGGCGAGTGGCAAAAATCCTAGCGTTTATTTCGGCGATCGATCGATTCCTGAAAACCCCAAAGTGCGACGCCTGCAAGAAGAAATTGCCCGCGTTTATCGAGCGCGCGTTATTAACCCCAAATGGATTGCGGGGGTCATGCGCCACGGCTACAAAGGCGCGTTTGAAATGGCAGCCACCGTGGATTATTTATTCGCTTACGATGCCACGACAAATTGCGTTGAAGACTATATTTATCAAGGTGTTACCGACGCTTATTTAGTCGATCGAACGGTACGAGAATTTATCCGAGAAAAAAATCCTTGGGCGCTGCGAGACATGGCAGAGCGGCTATTAGAAGCCAATCAGAGAGGATTGTGGAAATCCGCCAGTTCGGAAACTTTAGACGAGTTGAGATCGATCGCCCTGCACGCAGAAGCGGCGATCGAATCTTTATAAAATTATGGGTAATGGGTAATGATGCGTTTCTTATTACTTATTACTTAATCCCGCGTCGAGCCATCCGGCATCAACGCGCCTTGTAAATTTGTCGCTGTCAAATGCGCGCCCCATAAATTCGCTCCGCGCAAATCCGCACCCGACAAATCGGCTTGGGTTAAATCTGCCATTTTTAACCCCGCTTGTTGTAAATTTGCGCCTGACAAATTCGCACAGCATAAATTCGCGCCATCCAGGTGCGCCGAACTCAAATTTGCCCCGCATAAATTCGCATCGCTCAGAGAGGCTTCGGCAAAATTCGCGCCAGTCAACATCGCCTTTTTAAAATTGGCTTCGCTTAAGGAAACGCCGTGAAAATCGGCTCGAGTCAAATTTGCCCCTTCAAAACAGGCTTGCACGAGTTCGACTTCCTGCCAGTTGACCCCTTGAAAGTTGGCTTCTCGGAAGTCGGCTTTATGAAGCTTTGCGCCTTGCAAACAAGCCCATTGCAAGTTAGCCAACCGCAAAATCGATTCGCTCAAGTCCGCACTCTCCAGATTCACTTCTCGCAAATCCGCTTCGTATAGATCTGCAAAAATCAAGCATCCTTGACTTAAATTGGCGCGAAACAAATCGACGCCTCGCAGTTCTGCACCTTTCAAATTTGCCCCGCGCAAATTCGCCCCAATGAGGGAGGCTCCGGTTAAGATGGCACGGCTTAAATCCGCTCCTTCCAGATTCGCACCCCGCAAATCTGCGTCTTTAAAGGAAGCTTCGACGAGACAGGCATTGCGCAGATCGATCCCATACAAGCTGGCTCGGTTGAAGTGGGTTCGCCTGAGATCCGCACTACTAAAATCTCTTTCTCCGGCGGCATAACTCTTAAGGAGTTGAACTGCATCCATAAATTTTCGAGACAAGGGACAAAAGCTGTATTCATCATACAGTTTGTTTTCGCGCCCAATTGTCTCCCACTCATCAATTCTAGAAGTTTTTGACCGATTCTCGATCAAGTGGTTCGCCGAACTTGCGTTAAAACCCTGATGGCAAAAGAAGGCGACGGTTGGTTCTATCCCAAGCGATAACCGAATCCACGTACGGTGATGATATATTCCGGATGGCTGGGATCTCGTTCCAGTTTTTCCCGCAACCAGCGAATGTGAACGTCTACGGTTTTGCTGTCGCCGACAAAATCGATGCCCCAAATGCGATCGAGCAACTGTTCCCGCGACCAAACCCGACGGGGAGAGGTCATAAATAATTCCAGCAAGCGAAATTCCTTCGGCGACAGATTCGCTTCTTCGCCGCGCACCAGAACGCGACATTCTTGGGGATAGAGGGTCAGATGACCGAATTGTAAGACGGCGGGTTCGACAGTGGCATTGAGACGGGCGCGACGGATCAAGGCACGGGTGCGCGCTACCAACTCTCGCATACTAAACGGTTTGGTGAGATAGTCATCGGCACCGACTTCTAAACCCAAAACCCGATCGGTTTCGCTGCTTTTGGCACTGAGAATCAAAATCGGTACGTGATTTCCCTGATGTCGCAGCAGGCGACACAAGTCGAGACCGTTCACGTGGGGAAGCATTAGATCGAGAACGACCAAATCGAACGGAAAATCGGCATTTTGGGTATCCGGATCGTGTAGGATCGTCAGCGCTTGATTTCCGTCCGCAACTGCCGTAATTTGATAACCTTCTTCTTTGAGTGCCAAGACGACCATTTCCCGAATTAAATCTTCGTCTTCGACGACGAGGACTCGGTTGGTCGGTTGCATATCGGTTTGAGAAAGGCTGAAAGACGACTCAATGGAAAGCATAAAGTAAAGAGTATTGTGTCTAGCACACCTCTATTGTGGCAGTAAACGGTTCGATTCGGATCTTGGAGATCGGTTTTAATGATGTTTTCAGAGTTGTGCGGTTTGCCTTATTTTGCAGGCGATCGCGCCCGATCGTTCTCTCTGGTAATCTCTTAACCTAAACTTTAACTTCCAGAAAAAAATTCCCCCGTAAAACTACGAAAGGGAATCGCTAGATTGCACGCTAAGGAAAACAGAAAATAGGGAGGAACAACTGAGAGAACGCGATCGCCCCAATTGGGAACAAGTGATCGAAAACTCAACCGTTTTCGTTATCTGCACGCACCCGCCGATGCACCCTGGTGGCGGGACTCGATCGAGTGGGGTGGCAATGTTTGGACGATTGCCATTCCCCCTCGAGCGATTGTGAAAGCTAGGACTTTAGCCCGAGAACGCGACTCTAGCCGCCAGAGGTCGATTGATGTCCGGTTTCAATTCGACACAACTGGGACTGGAGCATTCCATCGTTGTGGCAATCGGTCCACTCAGTTGTCTCTTTCATTATGAGCAACCTCGATGTCGATCGGTTCAAGATACCGTAAAGATACGTAGGTATTTTTTAAAGATAACGTAAAGTTTGGAGTTTTATCAGTATAAACACGGAAGAAGCAGTCTATTGCGGAGCCGTAACTTTCGCGCGTAACAATAGTCGATCGCCCTGTCGGTAACCCGTATGGGTGACAGTGACGGGTTGACCGGGTGCGGCGTTCCCTTGGCATAACTGATGCTGTTGCGGATCGTACGGTACGGAAGTACCGACTTGGGCGATCGCTTCTACCCCCCAATGCTGTATCAGCTTCTCGACGGGTTTCACCAATGGCAGCAGTTTAACTGCCGCCAACTCGGGATTCTGTACTGCCCGATACGCGGCAACTGGCCAATTCAGCATCCACGATTCCAGAATATCCAAGCTTTCCTGCTGAAACTCCCGGAGCAGTTCCTCTCGCTGGTTTGCCAGTTGTGCTTGCAGGCGATCGAACTCTTCCCGAATTTCGACTGAAGTCTCGGTTTTGGCTTCAATGCCGGCAAACACTGCCAACAATTCTCCTAGGGAAATTTGGAGTGCCTCCGCCAATTTCAGCAACGTTTCCAAGCGCATTTGGGTAACTTTCCCCCGCCGCAGCCATCGCACCTGCGACTCGGAAACCCCCGCCATCCGACTCAACGCCGCAAAACTCGAAACCCCAGCGTGCTGCATGAATTGACGCAACTGGGGAGTGTAATCGCAGGTGGCAGATGGAGAAGACAAGGCGTTCGGTAAGAGATGGGAGTTCATTCGCGAGAAACTTGTCGTCCCGAACGGGTTTGGGAGGAATCTTTGCCGATGGGAAATGCTGCCCAAAGCTGGCGATCGACTAAAATTTTAATTTGACGGGCGAGCCGCAATTGCACGATCGGCTCTTCCAACCAAAAGCGACCTTCGCTCAGTGCCAGTGCGGCATCTTCATGAGGACAGCGAATATATAACGTTCCCCACCACCGAAAGACTTGACAGGTTTCTAACGGTTTGAGTTGCTGCCACTCCATCGGGTTTTCCCGATAAAAATCCAAAATCAATCGTGCGAGTTTTGAAGGTCGATTCATCATAGTTTGGGACTCAATAAAATAGGGCACGCGCTATAGGTGCTGCGGATCGTTGCTCGGTTAGCAAGTGGCGATCGACTGAGCGGTGGATGGGCGATCGAGAAACCGCAATGACCGAGAGCCGATTGCGTCGATCTCTGTCGATAGCAACCCTAAACCCCTTACGGCTGATTTCAGAAGCTCGTTCCCGTTTGAAGCGGTACGAGATCGCGAAATGTTGGCGGAATTTACCCCTGCCCAAATTTGACGAATGGTTGGGAATTGCTACCTAGTGGGGAAGTAGTATCTATTGAAGCGCAATCTTACGAGAAAATATCCAAAACTGAAAAAAGATTTAACAAGTTGGAACGGGGTTGTTCTCAATGCAAAAGAGAGAAAAACCAGACCCAATCTAGCATTGCGGTATTTGTCACAATTTTTTGCCGTAACAAAAGCGTCATTCATCTTGATATAAATCAATAGAAGTTTGCCAAAAATACATTTTCTGCCCTGGCATCGCTGAGGTTCAAACCGAGTTTTATCTTTTCTTAACCTCAGTACGGGTTAAGCAAAACCCTGTATCCCTTGTTGGGGTTTGGGATTTGGGGTTTGTAATTGCTAGTTGCTCCCCTGCCTCCCCTGCCTCCCCTGCTCCCCCGGCTTCCCTTGCTCCCCGGCTTCCCCGGCTTCCCCGGCTCACCTTCACCGGAAGCTGTCCGATCCCGTACTGAGGTTTTTCTTAACCCCCGAGAGTGCCGATCGGTCGCTCCTCGACCTCTACCCAGAGCGACCGCGTAAAGTTATATTAAAAAAGCCCAGAAAGCATAAAATCACTCAAGAAATTGGGTTTGAGGGGTCAAGACGAACTCGACTCGTCTTAGCGCATCGGCATAGCCCGCTCGCGCAGTCAATCGTTCTCTAGCCCCAGATTAGTCCAGACCGACTCATATCGATACTCATCTAGATGCACCATTCCACTGTTCGGCAATCGTTCTTTCAACGCCATCGCGACTCGATAATCGGCGTTTTCAGCGCGGCGATCGTTCTCGGCGTTTGGGGAGGGACGTTAATCTGGTTATTCCGCATCGACTTTTCTGCGGTTCCGCTGTGGTTGGTTCCCCTCATCTTCGGCGTGCGGATGTTCCTGCATACCGGATTGTTCATCACCGCTCACGATGCCATGCACGGTAGCGCTTGCCCCACCCATCCCCAACTCAATCACGCCATCGGGGCGATTTCCAGCATGGCGTATGCCCTCCTCCCCTACAACGTGTTGCGGGAAAACCACATGAAACACCATCGCTATCCCGGTCGGGACGGCGATCCCGACTACAGCCAGAAATACCAGCACAATCCCGTACTATGGTACGTCAACTTCATGGTCGAGTACATGAAATACAAGTACAGTTGGCTGCAAATGGTAGCGATGACGGCGCTGTTTCACTCCCTCTACTTGTTCTTGCACGTTGACTTTTGGTGCGTCCTCCTCTTCTGGGGTTTACCCATGATTTGCAGTTCGGTGCAAATGTTTTACTTCGGCGTATTCTTGCCCCACCGCGAACCCGAAGGCGGTTACACCAACCCCCATCACGCTCGCAGCAGCTATTTCTCGACGTTCTGGTCTTTTGTCACCTGCTATCACTTTGGCTACCACTGGGAACATCACGAGTTTCCCCATTTACCCTGGTACAAACTGCCGTCAGCCCTTCAGTCTAAGTAATCAATGAGTGCGAACGAACGACCCTTAATTTTAGGCGTGACAGGCGCTTCGGGGCTGATTTACGCCGTGCGGGCGTTGAAGTACCTCCTCGAAGCCGAGTATGCCATCGAGTTGGTGGCATCGAAAGCAACGTACCAAGTTTGGCAAGCCGAACAAAACGTGCGGATGCCCCCCGAACTGGAGCGGCAGGAACGGTTCTGGCGCGATCGCGCGGGCGTCCCCCAGAAGGGGAAGTTGCGCTGTCACTCAGCAACCGATGTGGGGGCGAATATCGCCAGCGGTTCGTTCCGCACCTTGGGCATGGTGGTGATGCCGTGCAGTATGAGTACGGTGGGTAAATTGGCGGCGGGTTTGAGTTCCGACTTGCTCGAACGCGCTGCCGACGTCCAACTCAAGGAAAGGCGAAAACTCGTCTTAGTCCCCCGCGAAACGCCGTTGAGTTTGATTCACCTGCGGAACTTGACGACACTGGCAGAAGCGGGCGCAAATATCGTTCCGGCAATTCCGGCGTGGTATCACCATCCCCAGTCGATCGAGGATTTGGTGGATTTTGTCGTGGCGCGTGCCTTAGATGGGTTCGATCTCGACTGCGTTCCCCTACGCCGTTGGAAAGAAGATGGATAGGTGTTGGGGAGGGGATTGCCCATTCAAATCATTCCCCTCACCCGAAACGGATAAGGGGAATCGCGATCGCTTAATGACCAAGAAGAATGCAGGAGTTCAGGATTTCAGGAGAATCCTGAATCCTGGACAAACTGAAGTTCTGGCGACCGAAAGCGAAAAATGCGGTCTTGGGGTTTCCCCAAGTGGAGCAATTTTTCAAGACAGGAAGCAAGGGTTTCAAGCCCCCACCGAACAAGGTTCGGTGGCTTCTGTACGTCAGGGGGTTGCCAATCCCCTCCCGTAGGCGCAGCCAGCGCTCTGGCGCTTACAGCATTCTGTAGGCGTAGCCAGCGCGGTAGCGCTTACTCCTGCAACTTCTGGATTCTGTAGGGGTAGCCAGCGCGGTAGCGCTTACTCCTTTCAAGCGAGGTTAGATTACACGGCTGCCAGGTGGAATGCCGCACCCAGTCCGGCTGCCATCTCTTCTGGGGTAATTTGACCGTCATTATTGGCATCGAGGGCATCGAACACCGCATCGGTTCCCGCCCACTCTTCGCGGGTAATGAATCCATCGCCGTCGAGATCGTAGACGCGGAATAAGTCGGCGGCAGCGTGGTTGACGGTTTCCTCGGATTCCAATCGCGCCAAGCGTTCCATCAGGAGTTTTTCTAGAGCTTCTAAGGCTTTGGAAAAGCCGACGATGCCCTCTTCCAACTTCTGAGATGCCATGGGATCTTCGGCATGGAGGCGATCGAAGGTTGCCTTATCCATCGGCATTTTTTCGATATCCGCATCCTTGGCTTTGGCGGGATCGAGTTTGCGGGGTAATTCCCCGTAGGTAGACTGCAACTCTTTGAGAAGTTGGGGAGAAATGGTGAGTAAATCGCATCCGGCGAGTTCTGTAATTTCGCCGATATTGCGGAAGCTCGCGCCCATCACTTCGGTTTTATAGCCGAATTTTTTGTAGTAGGTATAGATTTGCGTCACCGATTGAACGCCGGGATCTTCGGCGGGGGGATAGCTATCCCGTCCGGTTTCTTTCTTGTACCAGTCTAAAATGCGCCCGACAAAGGGGGAAATGAGGGTGACACCCGCTTCGGCACAAGCGATCGCCTGGTGGATGCCGAACAGTAAGGTTAAGTTACAGTGAATGCCTTCTTTTTCTAGAATTTCGGCAGCGCGAATGCCTTCCCAGGTGGAGGCGATTTTAATTAAGATGCGATCGCGTGAAATACCCGCTTTTTCGTACAGTGCGATAATTTCTCGTGCCTTGGCGAGGGTTCCTTCGGTATCGTAAGATAATCGCGCATCTACTTCCGTCGAAACCCGTCCGGGAATGATTTCGAGAATTTTGCGTCCGAAAGCAACGGCAAGGCGCTCGAAGGCGAGGGTGGCGACTTCCGAGGCAGGAGCGTCTTTGCCTAGTTCTTCTCGCGCTTGTTTTAACGTATCATCGACGATCCCTTGATATTGGGGCATTTGCGCGGCGGCGGTAATCAGCGACGGGTTGGTGGTCGCATCTTGGGGGGTAAAGGCTTCGATGGCTTGAATATCTCCGGTATCGGCAACGACAACGGTCATGTCGCGGAGTTGTTCGAGAAGATTCTTGGTCATAATTCCCTTTTCCTTGCTTTGGGGAGTGGCTGGCGAACTGGGCGGCTGTTGCCCACCGTCATTGTCCGGTGTCTTCTGAAGCTATATCGACTTTTTTAAAGAATTGTTCCACATTCGCCAATAGGTATTTCTGCTATATTGGCGATCGATTTTCCAGCGCGGGCTTCAGCTTCTATTTTAACTCGGACATTGGGAAGGGGCGAGTCCAACCTCTTTTTTCCAGATATTTATCGTTCGCTCATTCTTTCATATCTTTTTTGCATCGCGCTTTGATACAGCTGCATATCTTCTGAATTTAAACCGATTAACTCTAAGAGCATGCTTCGGTATTCTGGAGACTTTTTAAAGGCTCGATATTCAGGATCTAGATTGGGGTTTTGTAGCGTTGCCTCTAGATTGTTAACACCCAAAATTTCACATAAAGCCTGCCAGTCTTCTTTGAAAAATTCATGAATTCCCACAAAATGAAAATGACTCAGATCGATATCGATATACCATTTTGAGATATGATTCTGAAGGGCAGAAATCTTGGCAAAATCTATCAATCCAAGCTGATTTTCGACGACGTAGCGATGCAATTCCCCAGTTTGAGGAGAAATGGGAAGAGATTTCCAGTAGAAATAATGAGAGACTAAGCGATCAATCGGATTTCTAATCCAGGTTATTCTTTTCACACGATCGGGAAAATCTTGATATTTAGAAGCCGGAAAATGACCGTGAATTGCCTTCACGGGTTGTTGCTGTTCTCCCGAAGTGATGAAGTTGCTCCAGGGATAGTCTAGAAAAACGCCCTCAACCCCATAGATCCGCTGTAAGATATTTCCAAATGTAGTCCCTGCTGTTTTGGGAACATGAACTGAAATAATCTCTACTTCGATCACCCAATCTAACATCTTCATCTTTTATTATAGATCTTCTATAACAAGAAATGCTTTATTTTTCGGAGGCGATCGGAATAACTCTTCATCACTTCTAACGCAAACATTGGAGTTTGTTGAACGGCGAATAGAAATCGTTCTTTATTCATGACTGCCAACACGCAATCGGTTTTAGCAATAGCCGTTGATGCGCGAGTTCCTTCGGGTTGGACGAGAGCGCCTTCACCGAAAACATCGCATTTGAGAATAGTTTCGACAACTTTATCGTTGACGATCATCTCGACTTCACCTTCGATAATACCGTACATTTCTGTTCCCGGTTGTCCTTCTTCAAAAATTGTCGTTCCGGGAGTAACTTTTAAAGGATTAGATTGCCGTTGAAATATCGCAACAGTTTGCGCGGGATTTAGCATTTTCGAGATTCTTCGAGTGCATTCAAAATGATGGATTTAGAAAAAGATTCGCTCGTTCGATCGAGCGCGATGACATTTTTTTCAGATGAGAAGGGCGATCAATCGGAAAGCTTACCCTTCTCATATTATGAAAAAAATTAAGTAATTACTGTCGGTTTATCCCGTCCGGTAAGCATCTGAATTTGGGCAACTTCATCGGCGATCTCAATCAATTCACCCAAGGCTTCTTGGGGATCGATATCGTGTTTTGCCGGATCGCTTTCGTAGCTTTCTAAATACAGCCGCAAGGTTGCCCCTTGAGTTCCCGTTCCCGACAGGCGGAAGACGATACGGGAACCGTCGGTAAAGCCGATGCGGATGCCTTGTTTGTTGCTGACGCTGCCATCCACGGGATCGGTGTAGCTGAAATCGTCGGCGTAGTCTACGGTATAGTTGCCCAATTTCCGACCGGGAAGGGATGCTAATTTTGCCCTCAAATTCTCGATTAAGGTATTGGCGCGATCGCTTTCGATCGCCTCGTAATCGTGGCGAGAATAGTAATTGCGTCCGTAAGTCTTCCAGTGTTCCCGCACGATGTCTTCAACCGATTGTTGCCGCACGGCGAGGATATTCAACCAAAAGAGAACCGCCCACAATCCATCTTTTTCCCGAACGTGATCGGAACCCGTGCCGAAACTTTCTTCCCCACACAGCGTCACTTTTCCGGCATCCATTAAGTTACCGAAAAACTTCCATCCCGTCGGCGTTTCGTAGCAGTCGATACCCAGTTTTTCCGCCACGCGATCGACCGCCGCACTGGTGGGCATCGATCGGGCAACGCCTGCCAACCCCCCACTGTAACCGGGAACCAATTTCGCATTCGCCGCCAAGACCGCCAAACTATCACTAGGCGTCACGAAAAATCGGCGTCCCAAAATCATATTGCGATCGCCGTCGCCATCGGAAGCCGCCCCAAAATCCGGCGCATTTTCCCCGTATAAAATATCGACGAGTTCGTGGGCGTAAACTAAATTCGGATCGGGATGTCCGCCGCCAAAATCTTCGAGCGGCGTGCCATTAATGACCGTTCCCGCCGACGCGCCTAATTTCTCTTCAATAATCGTTTTGGCATAAGGTCCGGTCACCGCGTGCATGGAATCGACGCACAACCGAAAATCCGCAGCGAATAACTGTCGAATGCGATCGAAATCGAAAATCGACTCCATTAATTCAGCATAATCGGCAACGGAATCGATGACTTCAACTGTCATCTCTCCCAATTGAGCGGTTCCCAACCCATCGAGATCCACATCTTCCACTTCCAAGATTTGGTAGCCTTCGATGGTTTTGGTGCGATCAAAAATGGCTTCCGTGACTTTTTCCGGCGCCGGACCGCCATTGCCGATGTTATATTTAATCCCGAAGTCTCCCTCCGGACCGCCGGGATTGTGGCTGGCAGAGAGAACGATCCCGCCAAACGCCTTATTCTTACGGATAACACAGGACGCTGCGGGGGTGGAGAGGATGCCGCCGCGTCCGACGAGAACTCGCCCGAACCCATTCGCTGCCGCCATTTTCAGGATAATTTGAATGGCTTGGCGGTTGTAGTAGCGACCGTCGCCGCCAACGACTAAGGTCTGACCCTGATAACCTTCGAGACTGTCGAAGATGGATTGTACGAAGTTTTCGAGATAGTTGCGCTGTTGGAAAACGGGAACGCGCTTGCGAAGTCCTGAAGTTCCGGGTTTTTGATCCGGAAAGGGTTGAGTGGATACGCTATGAATATTCATGCAATTTAGCTTAAATTTAACTCGATCGAGCAAGTTAACCTCAATTATTTTAGGTCAGTACGGGTTCGCAGAGGTTTGAAGTGGGTGGGCTAACAAAAAAGGCGAGGAAGTTTCAACATCCGCAATGCGGCTTTCCTTCTCCCCCCTGTTTTGTGCGGGTTAGGGGTTCGCAGTTCTTCTCGCCTCCCTCCCTCCACCGCCGTTGCCTTGCCCAGAACGTCTCGCCGCACCGAGCGCGTAAACGAATCTCAAAAGGAGTATCGCCCCATTCTCCTCTATACTAAGGAATGAATTTTCCAATACTTCGTTTTGTAAAGAGAGTTAAGCAAATGGGCGGAGAAATTTTGAGCACGGCAGCATTATCGTTCGGTTTGGTCATGGTGGGGTTAGCCGTGGGCTTTCTCCTGCTGAAAATCCAAGGCGGCACAGAAGCCTAGA
>DVED01000157.1 GCA_015295945.1 Oscillatoriales cyanobacterium M59_W2019_021
AAAGTCGGCACGGGGCATCGGCACGACTATAAATGTACGTCGAGACAGAGTAAGACAACCTCGGTTGCTTCCGTCAATGAAACGTAAAGAATCACCGATTCTTTAGGGCGGTGAGTATGTCAAGAAATTCGATCTCGCCTTCGGGGGGAATGACCCACATTAAAATCGAATTTCCCCCCGCATCTTCGAGGAGGGAATACTGCACGAGGGTGGCATTTTCGGCTCGTGCCACCCGCTGAAAATCGGCAATTTCTGAAACTTGGGCGAGATGGTTATCTGGGAATTGTGGCTGGGGGCGATACTCCCAAAGGGAGTCGCTGACGCGAACGACGCTTGCAGGGGCGGGGAGCGATGTCCCTAGCATTCCCAATAGCGTCGCCATCGATAAACCTATCTCGATCGTCGTTTTACCCAACATAGAATCCGTATTCTGTAAGGCGATCGTACTATAGCAACCGCCACAACCGACATGGCAACCCCTAGCGACAACTCTTCCTGATTGTCAAAAATCTACACCTGTGAGACCTCCTAACCTCCGGCTCATCTTGATCGGAAACCGTCTTCTCCGGTACTTACAAAATTTTAACGTGACGCGGAAGTGACGCTCCCCGATTTCTCCAAGAAACCGAGGAGCTTTTTCGCTGACAGACTGTCAGGGTTTATCGAACTGAGTCTGCGGGTATTTCTTCAGGCATTTCCATCGAACCCGAAGGCATCTCCTCGGGCATTTCCATCGGCATCTCCTCGTCCATAGTGGGTTCCAAGGTCGGAAGTTCCATTTCCTGCATCTCTTCTGCGGCAGCAGGCGCCATCATCGACTCGGGGATCATCACCGTATCGATAACGTGAATGACGCCATTGCTGGCGGGGATATCAGCCGTCACCACGTTGGCATTGCCAACCATCACGCCATTACTAAGATCGATCGTTACCGGACTGCCTTGGACGGTGGTCACCTCTCCGTCTGCAAGGTCGGCAGACATCACCTTGCCGGGAACGACGTGATAGGTCAGAATTTCGATTAAAGCTTCTTGATTTTCCGGTTTGAGCCACTCTTCTAAGGTTCCTTCCGGCAGTGCGGCAAAAGCTTCGTTGGTCGGCGCGAAAACGGTGAAAGGACCTGCGCCGGAGAGAGTTTCCAGCAAACCTGCTGCTTCCAAAGCAGCAGTGAGGGTCGAAAAAGACTCGTTTCCTGCGGCAATTTCGACAATTGTCGGTTCGGCGGCGGTATCGGCTACCTCAGCAGTCGGCATACTTTCCGAGGCGGAATCGGGCATGACCGATTCGGCGGCGGCGGGGAATTGGATTAAAACACTTGCACCCGCAACGCCCAAAACCCCTGCCAGTCTTTTAATCCAGGTTGCACCCGTATTCGTATTCATTCTTGCTCATCCTCGTTTGTAAAGAGACTGCAAAGTTATAGGGGCTTATTGTACCTCATTTCAAATTTTTGACAATCGGGCGGGGGGAGATTTGCGTTTTGCTTGCTCCCATATCGGTCAGAATCTAGCCTGGAACTGAAGTTCCAGACCGATCGCCAAACTCCATTAACCTCAGTACGGGATAAGACAGCTTCCGGTGGAGGGGAGCAGGGGGAGCTTTCGTGAGCAAGGGAAGCCGGGGGAGCCGGGGAGGCAGGGAAGCCGGGGGAGCCGGGGAGGCAGGGGAAGAAGAAAGCAACCAGCAACTAGCGACTAGCAACTAGCAATTACAAACCCCAAACCCCAAACCCCAAACCCCAACAAGGGATACACTAGAACTATCAGGTGGATAATGATCGCCAATCTGCCATTGCCCACCCTGCTAGAAACCTCGATCGCTAGCAAGAGTTGATACACTGCCTCTTTGCGGGCGTTGGCAATTTAGGCGTTGCTCGACGATTTTTTGAAGAATGCAACCAGTCGTTGCCAACCGCCTTTGTTGCGATCCTGGGCAAAGGCGGTTTGGGTAGCGTCTACTGAATTGGATGCCTGAAAAATGGCGATCGCCCGATTCATCAATTCGAGGCTCGTTTCGTCTAGTTCGGAGGAGAGAGCGGTTAATAGCTCAACTCTAAAACGAGCGTTCTGACAAACTCGTGCGGTTTTCTCCATCGACAACAGCGGATTCTACCCCTGTGGGGAAAAGATAGATTGTTAATCGAACTGCTGAGCGTAAAATCGGGCGTATCGATCGCCTTTTTTCAGTAGTTCCTCGTGGGTTCCCGCTTCGATAATTCGTCCCTGTTCCAAGACCAAAATGCGATCGGCTTGGCGCACGGTTGCCAGACGGTGGGCGATCGTTAATACGGTTCTGTTTTGCATGATTCGCTCCAAAGCTTGCCTTACTAAGGTTTCCGATTCTGAGTCGAGGGCGGAGGTGGCTTCGTCTAAAATGAGGATGCGAGGATCGCGCAACACGGCACGGGCGATCGCAATTCTCTGTCGCTGTCCCCCCGATAAATTGATCCCCCGTTCTCCGATCCAGGTTTGATATCCGTCGGGAAATTGGCTGATAAATTGGTGAGCGTTGGCAATTTTTGCGGCGTCAATAACAGCTTCTAAGTCGAAGTCTTCTTGACCGAAGGCAATATTTTCGGCGATCGATCCGGCGAATAAAATCGTTTCTTGGGGAACGATACCGATTTGTCTCCGCAAGCTTTCCAGAGACAGTTCTCGAATGTCGATACCGTCGATGGAAATTTGCCCGAGTTGCGGATCGTAAAAGCGCGGCAATAAGTTAACTAGCGTGGTTTTTCCCGCACCGGAAGAGCCAACTAAGGCAACAGTTTCTCCGGGACAAATGAGTAAGTTAAAATTTTGGAGAACCCAGGTAGAAGTGTCGGTCGATTCGCGATCGTAGGTAAAAGAAATATTGTGATACTCGACTTTTCCGGTTATGGGAGGAAGTTCGATCGCCCCCGTTTTTTCCACCACGCGCGATCGCAATCCCATCAATTCAAAAATACGATCGACCGATGCTTCCCCTTGCTTAAATTCGTTATAATTACTCGTCACCTGTCCGATGGGATCGATCAACATCGCCACCGCTGCCACATAACTAACAAATCCCGCCCCTGTCAAGTTACCGCGATTGATTTGCCAAGCCCCTAAAAAGAACAATAACAAAACGCTCATGGCTTCAAAAAAGCCAACGACGAAAAACTGAAAGGCTTGAATTTGTGCGGCTCGATATTTGGTTTTGCGGTTGAGTTCGGCTTCGCGAACGAAGCGTTTTAAGGCATGATTTTCAGCCGCGAACGCTTGAACGAGTCGCATTCCCCCAAACAATTCCGTCAGCAACGATGCCAGGTTAGAAACTTGCGTTTGACTGCGGCGAGAAAAGACGAGCAACTTTTCGCCAAACCAGCCGATTAACGCTGCCATAATAGGAGCAATGATGAAGGTGGCTAAGGTTAATTGCCAATTCAACCACAACATATAACCCAACACCACCACCAGTTGTAAAATGCAGGGAACGAACTGATGGCAAATCTTATAAATGACTTCGGCAATGCGATCGATATCTTCCGTCAACCGATAGGCGAGATCTCCCGTTTTTGCCGTGGTGAAATAGTCGAGATCCAGCTTTTGCAGGCGATCGTAAACTGAGGTTCGCAAATCTAACGCCGTTGCCAAAGACGCCTTCGCCATCAACGCATCTTGTCCGTATTGTACCGCCCCCCGCAACAGAAAAATAATAGCACTATACCCTGCTAAATGGGTGATCGCCGCCACATTTCCCTCGCCGATATAGTTAGCAATCCGACCCGCCAACCATGCCAAGATAGGCCAAAAAACTGTAAATCCGAGGGTGCAGGCGATCGCTTGGACGATCGTCCATCGGTGGGGTTGGAGATAGGGAAAGAGTTGCCAGTAGCTCGATTTTGTTTTCAAGGAGGTTTCGAGGGTCGCAATCGTAACGAATATTACTATTTAGTGCAGTTTATTTCAATTTTATTTCTAAATCGTTACTTAGATTAAGTTTTTTGACTAAGTTTGAAACACAAAAACAATAAGTTTAAATCCATCTAAATTTTTAGCATTGTCAAAACTTATCGAACCTATAATTTCATCTAATCATCGGGCGATCAGTCTTTCTAGGATCAAACTCAGAACTCAGCCAAAATACCTATCGCTCGAGGTTGAGCTCCTTCGCGACCCGTAACGATCGTGGATGCTTACCGAAACCCAGACGAATCAACTTTCGCGGTGCGTCGAGAACGTTCCACTCGACGCACCGCGAAAGTGCTGGCAGTCAAACGCCAGCGCCTTCGCGACGATCTCCAACAATTCGTCGATCATATCGGACTGGCGATCTCGCCTCGCGTTCTCGAAGTCAAACGCCAGCGCCTTCGCGACGACCTCCAACAACTCGTCCGACATCTAGGATTAATCGTACCGCAAACCGAGGTCGGGAGCGACTTTTCCCCCGAAATCCTCCAAGACGCCCTCGATCTCCTCGGCGACGATGTATTTGTCCAATTCGTCCGGCAGATTGCCCAAGAGGAGTTTGGCGTTTGGGGTTAGGGGTTGGAAGTAATAAGTAATAAGTTTTGGTAGGGAGTGCCACCGGAACGAAACGCACCATTACCCATTACCCATTACCCATCTCGTTGCAACTCATCCAACCGAGCCAGCACTTCTTGGGAGTGAATGCTAGGATTGACACCCGTAAAAATGGCGCGCAAAATGCCATCGGGATCGACAATATAAGTGTGACGCAACGACATATATCCCAACCAAGATCCATAAGCTTTACTCACTGCCCCCGTCGTATCGGCAAGGAGGGGAAACTTCAACCCTTCCGAATCGCAAAATTCGGCGTGAGAATCCACATCATCGACACTGATGCCCAAAATTTGCGTATTTTTGCGCTGGTATTTCGGCAAATCTTGCTGAAACCGCCGCGCTTCCAGGGTACAACCCGAGGTAAAATCCTTGGGATAGAAGTACACCACCACCCATTGACCGCGATAATCGGATAGGGAAATTTCACCATCCCCGGTATTGGTGGGCAATGTGAATTCTGGGGCGTTACGATCGATCTCGGGCAATTGACCCCCGAGGGCAAACGCGGCGGGAGAGAAAGGCAAAGTCGCGAGAATTGCTAGGAAACAGGTGGCGAGGAGTTGCAAACAAGTGCGACGAGAAATCATGATAGCGTGAAGATGGAAACGTTTTTTAACATAAGTTTACAGTTTAAGTGACAGACGGGTTGTTCGTCTATGGGATGATGAATCGAGATTTTCTCCCTCGCACGGCAATTCCGCAGGAGTATCGCCCTTCTGTTTCCAAACTTCACAGCTTTTTCTCTCCTCCCATGACCGCTAAAGATATATTTCACGATGTGGTGAAAGTTGCGCTTCAGAAAGACGGATGGACGATTACCCACGATCCGTTCGTTTTAGAGTGGGACGAACGCCAATTCTCGATCGATTTAGCAGCCGATCGATTGAATGAAGTTCGCAAAGAAACTGAAAAAATTGCGGTTGTTGTCAAAAGCTTTATTGGAGCTTCCAGTGTTTTAAAATTTCCATTAGCACTGGTCGAATTTTTAAACTATCGATCGCGTAAGCGACTCCCATAGGGAGTATCGCTCCTGCAACGCCGCCACCGCGATCGCGATTTATACCTCGCCGTTCCCATCCAAAATTACACGGGTTTCTTGCAGGATAATTCTCTCCAAAAAAGCTTAAAAGATTCTCGAGTTCGGGCGATCGTCTTCGATCCCAGCCAAAAGGCGATCGTTAAATGGATTGAATGGGGGAATGGGTAATAGACATCTGGAGAAAAAGACTGAAACCTACACCTGTCAGCTTCCCCCGGCTCCCCCGGCTCTCTGTGCGCCACTGTAGGCACAGCCAGTTCGTAGCGTTTACTCCCGAACTTCTGAGAGAATAGGACAAGTGACGGCATTCTTAGGATGTCCCTTGGCGATCGCCCTCAAAACGTGGTCTTGCAACTGCAAAAGCTACTTTCTCATTTCCACAAAGGAATTGCCGATATTCGAGCGGCATGGAGATCCCTGTCCCCACTGCTCTCGTCGCGATCGTTCCGCCACCTGCTGCCCCCCAAACGCCTCGCCTTCGTCGAAGCCTGTCTCATCGGTTTGGTGTCCGGGTTGGCGGCAGTCTTACTCAAGCAAGGCGGCGGGATGTTGGGAACGTGGCGCATTCAATCTTCGCAGCAGGTTCCGGCAATTCTCGTCCTGCCCGCGATCGGTTTAATCGGCGGTTGCCTTGCCGGATTGCTAGTGGAATCGTTCGCCCCGGAAGCCTCGGGAAGCGGCGTTTCTCAAGTTAAAGCCATTCTAGAGCGATCGCCGGTTGCCCTCAATCTCCGTGTTGCTGCCGTCAAACTCGTCAGCACCATCTTGGTTATGGGGGCGGGATTGCCCCTGGGACGCCAGGGACCCACCGTGCAAATTGGGGCAGCCCTCGCCAATACCCTGAGTCGCTGGGTTCCCACTTCCCCAGATCACCGCCGTCAAATGATCGCAGCCGGAGCAGCAGCCGGGCTAGCAGCCGGGTTTAACGCCCCCATTACCGGGGTGCTATTCGTCGTCGAAGAACTGCTGCACGAAGTCTCCAGTCTTACCCTAGGGACGGCAATTTTGTCCTCCTTTACTGGGGCGGTGGTGTCCCGCCTGTTGGGGGGTTTAGATTGGGGACTCAACCGCGATCCCACCGATTCCCTGGTGGTTTTTACCGCCTTGGATATTCCCTTGATGCTGTTTTTGGGGGTGTTGGTGGGGGTGTGGGCAGGAATTTTCAATCTGGGCATTTTGGGCAGTTTGGCACTCAACCGCCGGTTCGTGAAATTGAGCTTGCCGTTGCGCATTGGGTTGGCGGGGTTGGTTTCCGGGGCGGCGATCGCCCTGTTGCCCGCCACATTTCGGGATAATACAGGATTGTGGGGATTTCTTAGCAGCGGAGAGGCGGATATCGCGCTCGTGGCGACTGCCTTTATCGCCAAGTTTTTGATGACTCTGCTCACTTACGGGTCAGGTGCACCAGGGGGGTTATTCGCCCCCTCACTAATTTTAGGGGCGGCGTTGGGGGCGCTGGTGGCACTGTGCTCTCAAGCACTGTTAGGCATCGGCGACCAAACCACCTATGCCTATGCGGGAATGGGAGCATTTTTCAGCGCGGTGGCGAAAGTTCCGGTGACGGCGATCGTCATTGTCTTCGAGATTAGCACCGATTTCAACTTGGTTCTGCCTCTGATGATTACCTCGGTGGTGGCGTACTTGGTGTCCGATCTCATTGCTAAAGGATCGCTCTACGACGAATTGTTAAAACGCAATAACCTGCAACCCGCATCGGAACCCTCGCAAAATAACGAATTGCTGGCAACCCTCACCGCCGACGACGTGATGCAGCGTCAAGTGGAAACCCTCGAAAGCCATCTGACCCTCGACGAAGTGCGCCTGGCCTTTTCTCGTTCCCACCATCGCGGGTTTCCGGTGGTGGAAAACGGCAAACTTGTGGGAACGATTTCCCAATCGGACTTGCCCGAAAGCAGCCCATCCTCGCCGGAGAAAATGCGGTTAAAGGAAATCATGACTCCCCAACCCGTCACGGTTAGTCCTAGCGATTCTCTGGCGGAAGTTCTCTACAATCTCAACCATTACAAAATCAGCCGACTGCCGGTGACTGACGGGCGGCATTTAGTGGGGATTATCACCCGCAGCGACATCATTCGGGCGGAATTCGATCGCCTGACGGTTCAGCTAGAACGGAGCAAGCGGGTCGGCGTGCCGTCCTATACCGTGTACCAAACTCGCGCCCCAGAACTCGGTCGCGGGCGGATTCTCGTTCCCCTCGCCAATCCCAATACGGCACCGATGCTGTTGCAAATGGCGGCGGCAATTGCTCGCGATCGCAATTACGAACTCGAATGCTTGCAAGTCATTCGCATTCCCCGCCACCAACTCCCCACCGAAACTCCCGTCCGCACTGCTCGCAGCCGCCGCTTGTTGCAACCCGCCGTCCGTTTGGGACAGCATTCGGGCATTCCGGTTCACACTCAAATCAAAGTCTCCCACGACATCGCCCAAGCAGTTCTGGATACCGTTCGGGAACGGCACATCAATTTACTGCTGATGGGGTGGACGGGTCGGTCTGGGGGTGGAGATTGGATTTTTGGCGATACGGTCGATCCGCTGATTCGCCACGCTGACTGCGATTTGGCGTTGGTGAAATTGGGTCGCCCCGATCCCGAATCGCCCGAAGCGTGTCCCCTGCCGCTGTTTAACCGCTGGTTGGTTCCCCTCAGCGGCGGTCCCCACACCAAACGGGCGATCGAATTGCTTCCGGCGTTGGTGTCCCTAAGCTCTCAACCCAAAATCCAACTGTGCCAAGTGTTCGATCCGGAAAACACCACCCGCGATAAAACGCCCCTGCGCGATGCTAAAGTTTTTTTGCGACAGCGACTCAATTGCCCGATTTTGGCAACCCCATTGCTGGGAACCTCCGTGGCGGCAACCATCGCCCGTTGGGAGCGCAAAAAGCACTACGATGCCATTGTTTTGGGGGCAAGCGGCAAGGGAATGCTCGAACGCGCTCTCGAAGGCAACATTCCCAACGCGATCGCCCAAAACTGCCGCTGTACCGTGATTCTGTTCCGCAGTGCCCGATCTTGAAGAAGGCAGGGGGAGCAGGGGAGGCAGGGGAGGCTTTCTTGAGCAGGGGGAGAAAACAGTTACCAGTTACTACTCCCAAGGAACTAGCGACTAGCAATTACAAACCCCAAACCCCAAACCCCTAATGACCAATGACCAATGACTAATGACTAAAAAACGATTTGCCCAACATTGGCTCAGAAGTGATAAGATTCTCGATCGCATTGTCAAGTCGGCGGAACTGTTGCCGGACGATCGCGTTTTGGAAATCGGACCGGGGACGGGGATTTTGACGCGGCAACTTTTGCCGTTGGCGCGATCGGTGGTTTCGGTGGAGATCGATCGCGATTTGTGTCGCAATTTGGTGAAAAAGTTGGGAAATCTCGAGAATTTTGTCTTGCTCGAAGGAGATTTTCTCAATCTGGATTTGCCAACTATTCTCGCCCCGATGTCGGATATTTTTCACCGCCAAAATAAAGTCGTTGCTAATATTCCCTATAATATCACCGGACCCATTTTAGAAAAGTTATTGGGAATGATCGCCTCACCCAATCCCCAGCCTTACGAGTCGATCGTCCTGTTAATTCAAAAGGAAGTTGCCGATCGCCTCTGCGCTCAACCCGATTCTAAAACATTTGGGGCATTATCCGTTCGGGTGCAATATTTAGCGAATTGCGAGTTAATTTGTCCGGTTCCGGCGAAAGCGTTCTATCCGCCGCCAAAAGTGGAATCGGCAGTGGTGAGATTGACTCCGAGGGCGATCGAAAATCCTGCCAAAGATCCTAAATTTCTCGATCGCATCGTCCGTCAGGGTTTTGCCAACAAGCGCAAAATGTTGCGAAACAATTTGAAAGATACCATCGACAGCGATCGCCTCAGCGAAATTCTCGAACAACTGGAAATCGATCCTCAAGTTCGGGCAGAAAATTTAAGTGTGGCTAATTGGATTTCCTTGAGCGATCGCCTGTTAGAAACCGTACAATAGATACAAGTGTCCGTTTTCGATCGTGCGAAATTGCCGACACGCTAGAACCGATCGCCCCAGAGGTTACTATGGCTTACATCTGCCAGTTAAGCGAAACTCACTCCATTTATCTTGAAAATCTTGGAGAGCAAACCGTTATCACCACCACCAACAGCAGTCCCGGACAACAGCAACAATCCAGCAGCAGTTTTACCACGGGAAATTGGACGAAACCGCCGCAAGTTTTCCCGGCAAGTGGGGGAGTGGCGATCGCGATTTCCGGCAGTCGCGGCGACTGTACGATTCAAGTTCGAGGCAATAGCATCGCCGTGACGAGCGATCGGGTTTCGGTTGCCAACGCTCAACAACTACACGTGCAACAAGTCGCCAACGTTCCCACTTCAACGATGCCTCCGATGGAACCGATGAAACCCATGGAACCGATGAAAATGGGCGATATGTCCATGGGTGGAAACCCCATGGAAATGCGGATGGGAAACATGGAAATGCGCATGGGTTCACCTGCGGGTTCTTCCCATTTTTGCAGTCAGTGCGGTGCGGCAGTCAAATCCGACGATCGCTTTTGCTCCAGTTGCGGTCATCGCTTGGGGTAAGTAACATCAGTACGGGATAAGACCGTTTCCGGTAAAGCGCGAGAACTAGCTGAGATGGACAAATACGAATTTGGGCAGTTGCTTTCTCGTCGTGGAGTGGCACGGCATTATGGTTTTGAAGAATTAGATGATGATTTAAGTTATGCCCGTAGTGAGTAACACCTCACCGATTCTCAACTTGGCGATTGTGAATCAACTCGAACTTCTACATCGGCAATTCGGTGAAATTCTGATTCCCAATTCAGTATTGGATGAATTGAAAGTTGGTGAAGAACGACCCGGTTCTCAAGCAATTCGCGAAGCAATTTTATCTGGATGGATTAAAACTCAAGCCGTAAATAACGAATCTCTTGCCCTGAAATGGATAGAGAACTAAAAAGATGGACACTGCCCACCCTACTAGTTTTGGTTAATTTGAATGGGTGAAGATGGAGCGATTGTCATTTTTACACCCCCAACAGTTGAGAGAGATTGTGTTTATTGTAGGCGATCGGTCGATCGATGCGCCACAACGGTCGCGCTCACCGGACGCAGATAATATTTGCAGATCAGCCGACCATTTGGGGCGTTCCGGTGCAGCGCGGTTGTTAGCCTGCCGATCACTGCATCCTTGCATACATACTCTCAACTTTTTCATCATATATTTTTGACAAAACACTTTTTGGAGAAGCTAACTCTACAAGACTACATACATCAACAAATAATTCTCCAGAATTTCTCAGAAAAACCTCAATAGAAACTTTTGGGAAACTCTTATCATTCACGAAGATCATAAAGCGATGACCCCAGATTATAAAGCTTTGAACAGTGAAGATTTGGTCATATTTTCCAGGGGGAAATCCCATGATCGTGCCTGGATAAAAAACTCCATCAAGTTCATATCTCGAAACCATAATTGGATATTTCTTTTCATCTGTAACATTCTCATCAAGCAACTTTTGTCTTAATTTCTCTTCATAGGCACCCAACCTATACGACTCGAAGAATTGGTCAGATGTTACAGACATCCGCCACAAAATAGATAGAATCGCCAACTTAAATTCTTTGTACCTAATACCTTCAACTTTGAAGAGTTTTTCATCTATATGATTTAGGGTTAAAAATTCACTCTTTTGATTCCCAATATCAACTAAATCTCTTTTTAGAATTGACTCCCATTTAGATAATTTTTTCTCACAATCTCCACAAAGCAATTTTTCTCGAATACCTTTTTGAATAAATTTGAGTTCAGAATTCTCCATAGAGATAGGCACGGCTCTATGTCTTTTATCATAAACACCTTCGTAAAAAGCTTCTGATATAATGTGAGACTCTCTCAAGTCATATTTTTGTTGACAAAGCTTACAAACCATCTTTAAGCTGTGTAATTCAATAGTTCAGGACAGTTTATTTGTTTTTACAGCATAGCTGAACTAAATTTGATCACTCACCAATAACATTTATGGCTTGTCCTTACCTTGAGGCGAAGCAGGCTAACTTATAATTATATCGCAAATGCTACAGTACATGATATTATCTAAGATTACCGTTTCAGCAGCAATTTTATTAAGAACGGTATCTCTTTCAACGGCGATCGATCAACACGCCCTAGCGTTTCGGCACTTCATAACTGAGGAAATCGCGAGCCATTTCCGTATTGGGAAAAATCGCGCGCGCTTCTTCGAGTAACTGAGATAAATCGGTTCCGTTTCCCGGCGCGTAGCGGGGGCTGAAATGGGTCATAATCAACTGCCGCACCCCTGCCCCTAATGCCACTTGCGCCGCCATGGTAGACGTGGAATGCAGGCGCTGATACGCCAGTTGCGCGTCCTGGTGGGCGAAGGTGGCTTCGTGGATCAGCACGTCGGCATCTCGGGAGAGTTTGACGGCATTTTCGCAATAGACGGTATCGGTACAGTAAACCACTTTGCGCCCGATTTGGGGTTTGCCGCACAGTTCGACGCCGCGAATGCAGCGACCGTCGGGCAACGTTACCGATTCTCCCCGCTTTAACTTACCGTATAACGGACCGGAAGGAATCCCCAAGGCTTTGGCTTTCTCGACGTTGAAATGTCCCGGTCGATCTTTTTCTTCCACGCGGTAGCCAAATGCCGGAACCCGATGTTCCAGGCGATCGCACCGAACCACGTATTCCTCGTCTTCGTATAAGAGTCCGGGATGGTGCTTGTGAACTTTGACGGGATAACTAAAATGAGTGCGGGAATACCGAGTGCAGGCTTGTAGGTAATCGTCCAAACTCGGCGGACCGTAGATATCGATCGGGTGTGGTTCCCCCGCCAGTCCCATACTCGCCAGCAATCCCATCAATCCGAAGATGTGATCGCCGTGCATGTGGGTGATGAAAATCCGGCGAATTTGACTGGTTTTAATGTGGGAACGCAGGAGTTGGTGTTGCGTGCCTTCGCCGCAGTCGAACAGCCACACCTCGCCGCGTTGGGTGAGCCGCAACGCCACGCTAGAGACATTGCGCGAGCGGGTGGGGACGCCGGAACTGGTTCCTAAAAATGTAATTTCCACGTCTTATCTGAGTGTGCGGGAATGGAAAAATGCGATCGATCTGTATCGGTCTGGGAGACTGGAACGGACAAGAGAAGTGGAAAACCGAAAAATTGAAGAAATTCAGGTCAATTTTAACATTGCTTGGGGTAAGATTTATAGCGATTTGGTGTTTTTGCAATCGATCGACTCAGAATCCGGCTTATTGAGAGGAGTAAAAGCGATGTTCTTCGTCCGCATGGTTACGGCGCTCGTGCCTCGCCTGTCCCCGTCTCTGGGGTGGCTGACCCCGTTAGTGTGGTTGTTGGCACTGGCGCCGGCAATGGCAATGGAACTGCGCGTCGCCATCGAAAAGGGATTGGCAGAAGTTAACGTCGGCAGTTCCACCACCGCCACCGTTAAAGATGGCAGCGGTCGAGTTTTGGGGCAACTTCAGGGAATGCAAGCCTTTGCTGCCGTTGCCAGTGGGAATAAAGTCGCCCTGAGTCAGTGGGAAGCGGGACAACTGCGGATCGAACCCACCGATGGCGGTTACGTGTATATTGGCGATCGGTGGTATCGCGGACGCACCCACCTCGTCATTGCTGAAGGCGGCGTCACCGCAGTCAACCACGTCGATATGGACGAGTATCTCTACAGCGTCGTCGGTGCGGAAATGAGTCCGACTTGGCATCTCGAAGCCCTGAAAGCCCAAGCGGTCGCCGCCCGCAGCTACGCCCTGTACCAGAAAGCCAAACGGGGCAACGCCGTTTACGATGTGGGCGACGACACCTACTGGCAAGTATACGTCGGTATGGAAAAAGAAGATCCCAGCACCATCGCCGCCGTTTCTGCCACTTCCGGTCAAGTTCTCGCCTACGACGGCAACCCTATCGAAGCTGTCTTCCACGCCTCCTCCGGCGGACATACCGAAGATGTGGAAAATATCTGGCAAGACCCCCGTCCCTACCTGCGCGGCGTTCCCGACTACGATCGCAATGCGCCCCTCTTCCAGTGGACGGAAACCTTCTCTCAAAGCGAACTCAGCGGTCTTTTATCCGGAGTTGGCACGGTGTTCGACTTGCAACCCACCCAAACGACGCCTCACGGTCGCGCCATTACCCTCTCCCTCGTTGGCGATGGCGGCAGTCGATCGATCGATGGGGATACCGTTCGCACCGCCCTCAATCTCCCCAGTACCCTCTTTTCTGTCACCAATGGCGGCGGATCGTTTTCCATTTCCGGTCGGGGTTTCGGTCACGGCGTCGGCATGAGTCAGTGGGGAGCGCTTGCTTTAG
>DVED01000191.1 GCA_015295945.1 Oscillatoriales cyanobacterium M59_W2019_021
ACTTAGGCAACTGATAGACGATCTGATAGAATCTGAGAATAAAAAGCCGTCCTCCGCTGCGCTAAAGGACGGGGCTTGAAATCCTTTATTTTCGGTCATTCGGGGTTTGGGGTTGGGGGTTTGTTAGTGGTTAGTTGTTTCTCTCCCCCGGCTCCCCGGCTCCCCCGGCTCGAGAAAACTCCTGAACTCCCAAGAATTCCTCCCCCCTCTATTGTCCGATCGCCCCCCTCTAGCTCAAAATAAATAGGGCAATCGGCAATGTTACCGGAGAGAAGCATGAGTCAGGGATTCGATTACGATTTAATGATTATTGGAGCGGGAGTTGGTGGACACGGAGCAGCCCTCCACGCCGTCGCCAAGGGCTTGAAAACGGCGATCGTCGAAGCTGCCGAAATGGGCGGAACTTGCGTCAATCGCGGTTGTATCCCCTCCAAAGCCCTGCTGGCGGCATCCGGCAGAGTGCGGGAATTGCACCAAGCCCACCACCTGCAAAGTATGGGCATTCAAATCGGTGGGGTCACGTTCGATCGTCAAGCCATCGCCAACCATGCCGCCAACCTGGTATCCAACATCCGGGGCAATATGTCCAACAGCCTCAAACGCTTGGGCGTCGATGTCATCCAAGGTTGGGGTAAAATGGCGGCTTCCCAAAAAGTCACCGTAGACACCCCCGAAGGCGAAAAAACCTTCACCGCCAACCATATCATCCTCGCCCCCGGATCGATTCCCTTCGTGCCTCCCGGTATCGAAATCGACGGCAAAACCGTCTTCACCAGCGACGATGCCATCAAATTGGAAACTCTGCCGCAGTGGATTGCCATTATTGGTAGCGGCTATATCGGCTTAGAATTTGCCGATGTCTATTCCGCCCTCGGTTGCGAAATTACGGTGATCGAAGCGTTGGATAAAGTGATGCCCACCTTCGATCCGGATATCGCCAAACTCGCCCAACGGGTGTTGCTGCAATCGCGAGATATCGAAGCCAGGGCAGGGGTTATCGCCCGGAAAATTACCCCCGGTACCCCCGTGGTTATCGAGTTAGCCGATACCCAAACTAAAGAATTGGTCGATGTGCTGGAAGTGGATGCCTGCTTGGTGGCAACGGGACGAATTCCCTATACTCAGAATTTGAATTTGGCTGCCGTGGGGGTAGAAACCGATCGCCGGGGTTTCATTCCCGTAGACGATAATTTAGCCGTAGTTGCCAATGGCGAACCCGTTCCCCATCTGTGGGCGATCGGCGATGCCACGGGCAAAATGATGCTAGCTCACGCTGCCTCGGCACAAGGGGTGGCTGTGGTGGAAACCATTTGCGATCGCCCCCGCCAAGTAGACTACCGCAGCATTCCCGCCGCCGCCTTCACCCATCCGGAAATGAGCTTCGTTGGCTTGACGGAACCGCAAGCGATCGAACTGGGTCAAGCTGAAGGCTTCGAGGTGGCAACGGCACGGACGTATTTTAAAGCCAATTCTAAAGCCCTGGCAGAAGGGGAAACCGACGGCATCGCTAAAGTTATTTATCGCAAAGATACGGGGGAACTGTTGGGGGCGCATATTTTCGGTCTCCACGCCGCCGACTTGATTCAGGAAGCGGCAAATGCGATCGCCAACCGCCAATCGGTCAACGAACTGGCATTCAACGTTCACACCCATCCCACCCTTTCAGAAGTTCTCGACGAAGCCTACAAACGCGCCCTGGAGACGCATTAGGGGAGGAGGGGAGCCGGGGGAGAGAAACCACTAACCACTAACCACTAACCACTAACAAACCCCAAACCCCCAACCCCAAATGAAAAATTGCGTCTCAATTATTGCAATATATTAACTCTTGCGTCACGAATGAAATATTAAAACAAATATAAGCTAAAATTTGCTAAATCAACCCTGCTGCACGCTCGATCGCCTTGGGGATCGCCACCTATTGGATCGATTCCCGAATCTAGCGCCTGCTAAAGTTATCGTTACGGTTGCCAAATTGCGCCAGATCCCCAACGTAGGGTTACAAAAAGTATTCGCGCGAAAAGATGGGATGCAGCAGCCCAATTTCTACCGAGATCGATCGGAGAGGGCTTTATGTCTACTGAAACCTTAGCACAGCAATCGACAGACTCCTTAGCGCAGCAATGGGCGCAGAAGTACGTCCAAAACCTGGAGCTATCGGAGTCAGACCCAATCCTATCTGATCGCTTAGATTTGGCAAGAGTTGTCTCTCAAGCCGGACGGGAAGAAACCGCCGACAAACTGCTCAACGCTTTGCGATTCGTCAGCGCTCAAGCTTGGAATAAAACCGAGATGTTGTTAGCCAAAGAAGTGCGGCGACATCAAATCGACCCCGAACTCATCAATCCCTGGGACATCGCTGCCGATTCCTTCCGCATCTACGACAAAGTTTTAGGCGTTTACACCCAACAAGCCAAATCGAGATCTCTATCGGTTTCAGTCACATTAGGTGGGGGAAACTCTTCGACCCCTGCTTGCGAAAAGACGATCGAAATTTGTACCGATCGCGTCGAACCCAGTCGTCTCTCCGTCGTCATCGGTTCGGAAATCGGCAAAATTCGCCACAAATATACCGTCAACGATCCGCGACTGATCGGCTTTGTCAGCATGCAGTTCCACTACACCAGTCAAATGTTGCTGGAATTGCTGTCTCCCCTGGAACAAATGCTGGTCAGCGAGTATTTTAAGGTGATCGACGACCACCTCTATATGCCCTTACAACGGGCGTATAATGCCGCAGCCGATCGCGAATACACCTCGCCCGTTTTGCAAGCCGTCCATCAATGGCTGCCTCTAGGCACGGACATCGCCACCCAAATTTGCCAGCAAATCTTGCAGGAATACCCGCTGTATCGCAGTCATACTGGAAAACTGGATAATGCCCAAGTGCAAATCTCCAGCATCCGCGATGTGGAAATGTTCCAAGTCTACCTGTGGGTGTGCGCCCTCGAAGGCAGTATTAGCGTCGTCCAGGAAGAATTATTCCCCTTGTGCGTGATGCTGTATCCCCCGTTAAAAGTAGACTGGGATCTCGTCCGCCGATTGGTCTTCTTATTGGAACAACACGTCAAATTGAACTTACGACCCAAATCCTTCAGCGTTTTCGAGCCGTATTTTCTCTCTCTGGCAAAGATGTTTTCGACCGATGTGTTGTAACTTGAAAGGAGTTCGGAATCCAAAAAAGGAGATTCGCAACCCTTCCTGAACTCCTGTATATTGAAAGCCCCTCATCCTTTCGGAAAGAGGGGCTGTTTGCAGTTAATTTGCAGTTAATAATTGGGTTGTACCCGCTTTCGATTATCGATCGAGATCTGAAGGCGAGAGGGGTTGAATTGCCGATGCCACGGGTTGCGAGGGAGACAGCGAGGATTGCAAGATGGCAGAACGCACGACCGAATCGTTGGCAATGGTAAACAACGGATTCGATAAAATCCCCGCCAGGGAAGTGACGATAACCGATAACACCAAGCCCACTTGGAGAGGACGCATCCCTTCCAAATTCCAGCGAATTTCGGGGTAATTTTTCACCGTTTCCGACATCTCGTGGGGTTCTTTGACCACCATCATCTTCACCACGCGGATGTAGTAGTAGATCGACACCACGCTAGTCACCAGTCCCAACAACACCAGGACGTAGAGTTCGGCTTGCCAACCCGCCCAAAACAGGTAAATCTTCCCGAAGAAGCCTGCCAGGGGAGGAATACCGCCCAACGACAGCAAGCAAATGCTCAATCCCAAGGTCAGCAACGGGTCTTTTTGATACAGTCCAGCGTATTCGCTAATTTGGTCGGTTCCCGTGCGCAAGGAGAACAGAATCACGCAAGTGAAACCGCCCAGATTCATAAATAGGTAAACCAACAGGTAGAAAATCATGCTGGAATAACCCGCATTGGAGTCGGCAAGCAACCCGATGATGACGAAACCCGCTTGGGCGATCGAAGAATACGCCAGCATCCGTTTCATGCTGGTTTGCGCCAATGCCACCACGTTCCCCAGCACCATACTGAGAATCGCCAGAGCGGCGAACACGAAGTGCCACTGTTCGCTGACTAAATCGAAAGCCGTCACTAACAAACGAATGGCTAGGGCAAATCCGGCAGCTTTCGACCCCACCGACAGAAACGCCACCACGGGAGTGGGGGAGCCTTCGTATACGTCCGGCGTCCATTGGTGGAAAGGAACGGCAGAAATTTTAAACGCAATCCCGGTAATGGTAAACACCAGGGCGATCGCCAATCCCAAGGTTTGGGTGGTGTCTCCCGAGGCAATCCCCGCCGCAATTTTATCGAGTTGGGTTTCGCCGCCGGAGAGTCCGTACAGCAGCGACACCCCGTACAGGAAGACTGCCGAACTCGCCGCCCCGATCAGCAGGTATTTGAGGGCTGCTTCATTCGATCGGGGATCGCGTTTCATGTAACCCGTGAGCAAGTACGACGAAATACTCAGGGTTTCTAGGGACACGAAAATCATCACGAGTTCGTTGGCACCGGACAGAAACATCGCGCCCAACGTTGCCGACAGCAAAATGCTCAGAAATTCGGCAAGTGCCGTTCCGCTCTGTTCGATGTAACGCACGGACATCAGAATCGTCACGGCAGTGGACAGGGCGATGATGCCCCGAAAGACCAAGCTGAGGGCGTCGCTATCGAACGCGCCTAAAAAGGCGATCGGATTGGTGCTATCCCATTGATAGGTGAGGGCAACGACGGCAGCTAACAATCCGGCGATCGCGATATAAGGCGTCCACCGCGAGGAGGAACGCCCCGCAATTAAATCGACGACCAAAACGGCGATCAGCGTGACGATTACGATGCCTTCTGGTAGGATCGTCCCCGCATTGAGTTGCGAGGCGAGGTTGGCAACATCCATAGGCTTGACACGAGTTTGCTCAAAGAGGATTCGCGATTTCTGAGGGACGATCGCCGCCCGATCGGGCTGACCCTCGACCTCAGATCGATCGTATGTTTAAGAATCCGTTACAGAGGTTAATTGTACCGTAAAGTCACGTCAGTACGGGATAAGACAGTTTCTGGTGAAGGGAAGCTTTCTTGAGCAGGGGAAGCAGGGGGAGAAGGGGAAGAAGAACAGAGATCGATAACCAACCCCAAGCCCCAAATGACAAATAGACATCTCCGGAAAAGACTGAAACCTAACCCCCCTACCCCCCTTCCCTACGTAGCTTGCTTCCCCGAAGGGGTAGGAATGGGGGAATAATAAGCCTCTCTCCGTGTCGGGGAGAGGTTTGGAGAGGGGTCTTTATTAATTTTCGGAGATGACAAATGACAAATGACGAATGACGAATGACCTACCAATGCATTGGCACTTTCGGTTCGGGTTTTGAGAGTTGGGGGTGAGGCTCGAAATGCTCGCCCGGAGCAGTCTCTAGCAGCGATTCGGAGTACGAGAAGGACACTTTCACCGGAATATCGGCATCGTTGATCACCGCTCCCAAAAACTCGATATCTTCCGAGTCCGAGAGCAATTCCAAATGCTCTGCCAGCAAACCCGACTGGGTGTGTCCCGGTCGGGCGACGAGGATCGTGCCGTCGGTGTAGGGATCGAGAATGAGGGCATCGTTGCACCGACTCAAGGACGGGGTATCGAGGACGATGAAATCGAAACGAGCGCGGATATCGTCGAGGAGGCGTCGCATTTCGCTCGATTCCAAGATGGCAGCGGCGTGGCGCACGGGTCCGGGACTGGGAATCAGGTAGAGGTTTTCCACTTCGGGAACCCAACGAATGCACTCGTTGATTTGACCGTAATACCGGAGGGGTTCCAAGGGACTGTCGGGGTCGGGAACCACTTTTAACAAGTTCGATCGCCCTGGAGAGCGCAAATCCGCTTCCATCAACAGGGTGCGTTTGCCCGCTCGTGCCGAGGCGATCGCCAAATTGTACGCCGTCAGGGTTTTCCCCTCGCGATCGCCCGCACTGGTCACCACCACCATTTTCGGCGGCTCGTCTCCCATCCGCCGCAAGGTACTGCGCAGTCGCTCGTAAAATTCCAGGTACGGGGAATCCAATTCCACCAATGCCGGAAACTTCTGCCGCGCCGGATCGAAGGACACCACCGTGGGAATTAAGCCCAACAGCGGCACGTCTTGCTCCTGCAAAGCCGCCCGAATCTCTTCCCAGGTATAGAACCGACCTTCCAGGGCGCTGAGCAGGTAAATCACCACGGCTCCGGCGATCGCCCCGACTCCCGTTCCCACCGCCATTAACAGCAGCATATTCAACGGTTCGGTGACGATCTCTTCAACTTCCACCCGACCCGCACGACTCAAACTGCTCACCGTTTCCGCTTTTGCCGCCTCCACATCGACGCGCTTGCTTTGAATTTGGTCGTACAAAGCCGTTTTCAGGGCAACTTGTTTGGCGAGGCGCTCTCGTTCCAGTTGTTGGTTGGGCAAACTGGCAAAGGCTTGGGACAGTTGCTGCTCGTTTTCAATGCTCGAGAGCAATTGCTGTTGGATCGCCGCCCGTTGGGTTTGCAGGGCAACTAGTTGGTTGGCGAGATTTTGTCGGGTGGGATCGAGGCTGCTATCTTGGCGGACGCGATCGGTGGTAAAAATGGGAGCGGTGAAACCGTCGCCGCCGATGACTTCCGCCGCCCGTTCCCGTAACAGTTGCTCGTAGTTTTGCAGTTGTCGCGCCAACTCGATCATCTGCGGGTGTTCGGCGCGATAGGTTTGTTGCAGCAGGGCGATTTGGGACTCGATGCCGTAAATTTTCACCCGCAAGTCGGCAACGATCGGATCGGCACTGAGGGCAGAAGAAGCGTACGCTTCGTCCGGGGTCAATCCCAACCGGTCTTGCAAGCTGCGAATTTGGGCGTCTACAGCTTCTAACTCTTGTTTGAACTGGCTTTGTTGTTGGCGGCTGCCGACAATTTGCCCCACCAAGTTGCCGTCGAGTGCCATTGTCACTGCCGCGCCTTCGACTTTCTCGAAATCCACCAGTGCTTGTTGGGCGTCTTGCAGTTCTTGCTCGATTTGTGGCAAGCGCTCCTCCAGGGATGTGGCGATCGACTCCAAGCGCTGCTTGTTCAAGTCCCGACTCGCCCCGATCATCGAATCAGCTAGGGTATTGACGACTGTTTTCGCCAATTCCGGTTTGGTGGCGATATAGGAAATGCTATAGAGGGGCGGTGCGTCCTTTTCCGGCAGCGTCAAGGTGATGCGATCTTCCAGGGTTTGGGGATTGAGTTTCACGCCTTCCTTTTTCAACACCTGTTCTGCTGTCCACCGTAGCACGGCTTCGTGCAGTAAAAATTCTTTGGAAATGGTTTGGATGCCCTGCTCTTGAATTTGGCTGCCCGTCGTTGACAGGGAGGCGGGGGGTTGATTCAGTCGCAGCGAGGTTTTGGCAACGTAAGTCGGCGGTGGCGGTTCCCGCAAACCCAGTAGTGCGGCTCCACCGATCGAGAGCGCCATGACGGCAAATCCAGCCAGGTTGTACTTACCGAAGGCGATCGCGTAACGTTTGACAAAGGAGGGAGCCATGGCAGGAACAATCTTCGACTTACCTTTTCCACTTTATCAAGAAAGGCAGAGGGCAGAAGGGATTTATCGGTCAAGCTCCTGACAACCAGTTTTGAGTCTAAACTCCTGTTGGAAACCAGACCGTTTTATATGTAGATGACCTCAGATCGAATGCCCGTGCAACTCTCCCGCGTCTTGCGGTTCGCTCGTTTCCCGATCGCGATCGGTTTGATTGGCGTTGGATTGTGCGCACTTCTCAGTTGCACGTCCAATCCCGCCCCCACCCCTCGGGAGATTGCGGCGGCAGTTCCCGCCAACGTGGGGTTCAGCGATCGCTCGAGTTGGCTGCCGTGGGAAGTAGCGCGCCAGAAACACTTGTTCGAGCGCCATCGAGCCAATGTCGATCTCAAATGGTTCGATCGCTACGCCGAGTCCGTTTCCGCTCTCGAGTCCGGATTGCTGGATGCCAACAACCAACGCTTAACCGATACCATTCGCGCCATCGCCTTGGGAGAAGAGTGGGCGATCGTGTTAGTCACCGATCTCGCCGACGGGAACCTGCCCAATTTCGGTCATCTCGCCGTCACTCGCCAGCAAATCGAAGACCGTCCGGAAATCGTACAAGGCTTAGTCAACGCTTGGTTTGACAGCTTGGATTACATTCGCTCCCAACCCGATAAAGCCGATCGCATTGCCGCCAAATTCGCCCAAAAACGCGCCAATTTTACTGCCACCCCAACAACAACCCCATTCGGTCTCGAAGAGAATTTAAAGGTCTTAACGCCGGGAAATGATATAACCCATCTCAGTTATGCTGCCGAAGCGATCGCTGGGGTACTGCTCGAGAACGGCTCGATTTCGGTCCGACCCGATCTCAGTCAACTCCTCGATGATCGCTTTGTCAAAGCTTACAAACTGGGAATGGGTAATTTTATTACTTCACCCCCAAACCCTCATCGTAAGTTCATCGGTCCGAGATACTTTGCCAAATAAGGGGAAAAGACCTCATAAATTAACGTTAGCGGTTGACCGGCGTGCCAAAACAAATAGTGACGACCCCAAAAAGGTCCCTTTTGGCTGAAGGCGTCCTCCAAATCGGGACTAAAGCCGCAATAAATACCTTGAATATCCCGGTATAACTCCGCGTGCAGGCGGGCTAAGTTATCCCAAATAGGCAAAGACCGATTGGGTAGATATTCATCGACATGACTGGCATCCCACCACGAGGTGGCATATGCCAATCGCTGACCCGATGCCGTTCGCAACCAAACTTGGCGGCGCAATCGCGGACCGGGAACCTTTTCGATTAAATCCGGAGCGCCATCGGTATCCAGACCGATGAAGGACATATCGATCGCGTCCACTTCGATCGGTTCGCCCGTCAGCAGCTTCAGGTGACGAGTCGGAGAGCCGTCACCCAACAGCAAAATTTGCCACGCTGGGGCGAGTTGACGGTGGGGAAGTCCTTGCTGGACGGCTTCTTCGCCCCCTTGCCAGAGGGTGTCTAGCGCGTGCCAGGAAGTGGGTTCGGTTGCATTAATAGCTGTAAACGCGGCAGTCAATTGTCTTTACAGAACTTAACTAACTGTTTTATCATAGCGCTCCTGAGACGAACGTAGGAAGAACTCGAGATGGAGATCGATTTGCCGCCCGATCGAGAACGGGGCGATCGCGACTCGAAAAGCGGAGATTTCTCGGTTATCGATCCGGAAACAGCAACCGAAAAAAGCCATTACAAGTCCATCCCAGTAGCAATCCGCTGTAAAATCCCCCTGTTTGACAATTTTTTGAGATTGCTGACATTGCTCAATTTCTCAGTTAGGCTAGGCATTGAAAGGCTTAAGAAAATCTGTACCGGATCGATCCGCTGGGGGGAGAGAGCTAGGGTATGCGGGAAAATCATGCTTGGCGACAGCACTCGCTGAGAATCGATCGCGATTTGTTACAAAAGTTTATTCAGTCGATCGCGCGGCGAACGGGCTTATCAATTCGATCGCAGGATTGGGAACGATTGCAGGGGAAGATCGAGTCCCGAGTTCGCGCACTCCAACTGCCAACCGCGCAGGAGTATTATCTTCTTTTGGAAGCATCCGAAACGCGCTCCTCGCTGGTAGACGTATACCGCAGTGACAAAGAGTGGAAGAAACTGATTAATGCGCTGACGGTAACAGAAAGTTACTTTTTTCGCGATATCGGTCAGTTTAATTTGCTCGGGGAGACAATTTTGCCGCAAATTATCGAGCGAAAAAGACAGTCTAAAACAGTGGAGATTGCGGGCAAACCGACTCTGAGAATTTGGAGTGCGGCTTGTGCGTCGGGCGAGGAACCCTATTCGCTGGCAATCGTTCTCCAAGAATGTTTGCCGGATTTTGAAGAGTGGGACATTACCATTTTGGCAACGGATATTAATGAAGAGGCATTAGAACGAGCGAAGCGGGGAGTTTATAGCAATTGGTCGTTTCGTCCGATGGAGAGCGAACTCAAACAGCATTACTTTCAACCCGAACATCGCCAGTGGAAAATCGACGATCGCCTTCGCAAGTTTGTCGAATTTCAGCGACTTAACTTAGTGCGAGAACCGTTTCCTAACTCTTTAAAAAATATTGAAAAATTCGATTTGATTTTATTCCGGAATGTTTCGATCTATCTTGAAGATCGAGCGATTTCTGATGTAATTCATAAATTTTATCATACTTTAGATCCGGGTGGATATCTAATGTCAGCTCACGGCGAAATTCCCAGTCAACTTCTAGCCCGATTTAAAACCCATATTTTTCCTCAGTCGATCGTTTATCAACGTCCGCCAGAAGAAAAAACAGTCACATTGTCCGCTCGAGTTCGATCGAGTGCCGAGATCCCACCCCAAGATCGACGACATTCCAAAAGCTTCTCACCTTCCCCTTTCCCAGATTCGCCTCGATCGAGAACTCCACTGCAAATTGCCAAACAATTGCAAACGCAGGTTGAAAACTCTCATCCCGGATCGGTACAACTCTCGACTTTCGCCCCCAAAACATCGGAAGCTTCTAGATTTCAATCTGTGACACAAATTGAATGTCCCCAAATTTTTCGCGAAGCTGATCGCTTATTTCAGGATGGGTTTTATTCAGCTGCCATTCAACAATTAGAACCTTTTTCCAGCGAAAACCCAAGATGTTTGCAAGCTTATTCTAAACTCGCACAAGCCTATGCAAAGTTAGGCGACTATCGCAAGGCAACTTACTATTGCATTCAAGTTCTCGAAATCGATTCGCTGCATCTCGAGATTTACTACCTATTAGCTCGAATTTCCGAACTTAACGGAAACTTGCAAAAAGCGAAAGCGCTGTTAAAAAAAATAATTTATATCGATCCGAATGCCAGCGAGGCTTATTTAGAACTGTCTCAATTGTATCAAAAAGAAGGTAAAATCGATAAATCTCACAAAATGAGACAGAATGCGATCGAACTCCTCCAGTTGATGCCCCGACATCAACAACCCCAAATCCAGATTCGGGTAGGGACGGGCGAGGGATAGCGATCGCTACGGGATACAGCAATCCCGAAAAAGATGTCTGGACGTTCTCGCCGTTACCAGGGGATGGAAAATCGATTCGAGCTAGAGCAACCGTATCTCGTTTTTAGTTTGCACGATACTTTGTACGGCATTGAGGCAAAGTGGGTCGAAGAAATTTTCGGGTTGCCGGAATTAACGCCTGCCATCGAAGCACCTCCAGAAATTGCAGGCGTTTTCAACTTACGCGGCAAAATTTTGCCCGTTATGGATCTGGCAATTCGTTTCGGATATCGCCGTCATGCCTATCGAACGAGCGATAGTGTTATCGTCCTCACCTATGAAGCGATGTCCTGGGGAATTATCGTCGATCGCGTTTGCGATCTTCTCGCTCTCTGTGCAACCCCCATCGCCCCCGAAATCGTTGGCGGACGACTTGAAAACGATCGAAAAAGGGCAATTTCCGGGGTTGCCCACCTGGGAGCAGATTTGGTTATGATCCTCGATATTGCAGGTCTGCTCGAACCTCGAGACATCACCAAATTGGACAGCAATGAAGGTCAAACTGATGTTGAATTGACCCATGGTGAGTCGCACCCATTTGATCGACAAATCGACCCTCAAGATCGAGAAATCTTTCAGCGACGAAGGCAACAGTTACGGCAAACGATTGCCCGTGTAGAAGAGGAAGAATGCCTCTCGTTAGCGGCGATCGAATTGAGTGGAGAATATTTTGGCATCGATTTGCGATGGGTGCGCGAGTTTGCCAAAATCGGTCGGGTCACCCCCATTCCTTGTTGTCCGGAACATATCATCGGCAATACGAATTTGCGCGGCGAAATTGTCACGTTGGTGGCGATTCGAGGGTTGTTAAACTTACCCCTAATCGAGAGTGCGGCAGCCTCTCACATGGTCGTCGTACAAGTCGAAAATTGGAGTGCGGGAATTGCCGTCGATGCGGTGTTGGATACCCTCGAAGTGTCTCCGAAGGCGATCATTCCCAAAACAGAGAGAACGGACGATCGCGGTTATACGATCGGGACGGTTCCCGATCGCGGCAAACTCATAAGTTTGTTAGATTTACCGAAAATTTTCCAGCGAGGAGAGTTAATTGTGGATGAAGAAATTTGTTAAGTTTTAAACTGGAATCTAGCGATGACTCAACCCCAATTCGAATTCATGCAAACGGCGATCGATCTATCTTTGTATAGCATTCGATCGGGAAAAGGCGGTCCGTTTGGCGCGATTATCGTTAAAAACGGCGCGATAATTGCCACGGGTCACAATCAAGTAACCTCCACCAACGATCCCACCGCACACGCCGAAATCGTTGCCATCCGCGAAGCGTGCCGCATCTTACAAAATTTCCAACTGACGGGTTGCGAACTCTATACCAGTTGCGAACCCTGTCCCATGTGCTTGGGAGCTATTTATTGGGCGAGATTGGATCGGGTTTATTATGCCAATACCAAGACCGATGCTGCCCAAATTGGCTTTGACGATCGCTTCATCTACGAAGAATTAGACTTGCCGATGGGCGATCGTCATTTACCGATGGTGCAACTCATGCGTCAGGAAGCTTTAGCTGCATTTCTCGAGTGGAATCGAAAAATGGATAAGGTGGAATATTAATTGTTGACCGAATCTATCCCAAAATTCGATGCAGAGCCTCCAACAATGCCGAATTTTCTTCGGGCGTTCCTACCGTAATTCTCAACTTATCGTCGAGACGAGGTTGCGAGAAATAGCGAACGAGAATTCCTTGTTGTTTGAGTTGTTGGTAGATCGATTCTGCTGGGGTTGAGTTGGGTGATCGCGCCAACAAGAAATTCGCTTGAGAAGGAAACACGTCAAACCCTAATTGTTGCAAAGCTTCAGTCAAGCGGGATCGCTCGGCTTTTACCTTTTCGGCATTGCGATTTTTATACTCAACATCGGCGATCGCCGCAGCCCCCACCGCACAGGCAACCGCATCGACATTATAGCTATCTTTAACCTTAATTAATCCTTCCAATAAAATCGGATGGGCAATGCCAAAACCCAACCGCAACCCCGCCAGCGAATACCCCTTCGACAGCGTTCGCAACACGATAACATTCTCGTGGGATTTCACCAACTCTAATGCGCTGGATTCGGCAAAATCGACATACGCTTCGTCGATCACCAACACCCCCAATAGCTGCGAGGCTAGCTTATCCAACCGATCGATCGACATTGCCGTGCCCGAAGGACTGTTGGGCGAGGCGATAAACGTCACTGCCCCTTGTGCGGCAATCAGTTTCTCCACTGGCAAACGGTAGTTGTCGGGGAACGGAACTTCCTCCACCTCTGCCGCCTGAATTTCCGCCAACGTGCGATACAAAACGTACGTCGGCATCGGATACACCACTTTTCGCCCCGGCTCCGTGCAGGCACGCACAATCATCGTTAGTAAATCATCGCTGCCGTTCCCTGCCAGAATCCAATCCGCCGGAACGCCGAGGGTTTGACTCGCCGCTTGGCGAAATGCCGACGCCATGGGATCGCTATAACGCCGCAACCGTTCCCCATCCAAATCTCGCAACACCTGCATCGCTTTCGGCGACGGTGGATAGGGGTTTTCGTTGGTGTTTAATTTGATGACGCGAACGTTCGCTGCTGGTTGTTCGCCGGGAATGTAACCGGAAAGGGCGTTAACGGTGGGGCGAAAGTAGGATGTCATAGTTTGTCTTCGGGTCGTGAAATTGAAAAAAGAGGGTGACAGAGCCGTTCGTAGGGGCGAATGGCTCGCCCTAGAGCCAGGTTTGCGCTCTGGATGTGTAACCAACATTCAGGGATTTCAGATTAAGCATCTTCAGAAGAAAAGAGTCGATCGATTTCTGCGGGCGATAACCCCGTCAAGCGAGCCACCTGTTCGGCACTCATTCCTTCTTGCAGCAGGTTCAGCGCACAAGCGTGAAGTTGCGAAATCGCTCGTTCGGCACGTTGTCGTTCCTGTTGCGCCCTTTCTTCCGGCAGCGGCAGCAATTCCCCATCAAGCGTCGTCCAACGCAGCCAGGTGGCTTCTACCCCCTTAAAACTGCCTTGCCAGCGAACGAGTGCTAGTTCCAGCGAACGGCTGATGCGCTCCCCCCGTTCATTTGCCCGAATCGGTTGATAAATGCCGCCTTCGAGCAGAAAACCCTCCCAATCTTCCGGGTTAAAGGGATCGAACCAGAAATATTCGGAAACGCGCAACTGGTTTTGATAGATGCGTTTTTTCTCATTTTTGTCTCGTTCTGCCGTACTGGGAGACAGCAATTCGATGACGACATCGGGTGCTTTGCCTTCTTGCCACACCACCCAACTTTTGCGTTCGCCTTTGGGAACGCCCAATACGGCGAAAAAGTCGGGACCGCGATAGTCCTGGTTGCGGACTTGTTCGACGCTGTAGTAAACGAACATATTGCCGCCGATATAGCCGTCGGCACGTCGGTCTAGCCAGGGGACGAGGGTATTAATCAGGATTTCGATTTGGTCTTTGTGCCGCTGGGTTTCTATGGGGATGCCATCGTCGCAGGGCAGTTCGTCCTGGGTGGGCGGTAGGATGTTGTCAGGTTGGGCGAGAGTGGCTGAGGACATGACAATCCAACGATTATAGACTGGATGGGATTGGTTCTATGCTACTCGAACCGCGTCCACTGCGATCGCGAAGCGACTCCTTGGGAGTATCGCGAAGCGACTCCTTGGGAGTATCGCCCCGAACTTTTCATGTTTAAAACCCGCCCACTTCGCGCAACAATTGGCGGTGTTTGCCCGACGAATGACTGGACGAAAATCGCGATGGGGGAAAATACGGCTGAATTGGGAGGGTTCTCTTGGTGGTTGTTTCTCGATCGGAATTGGCAACATAAGAATAGAAAAACTCAAACAGGTTTTGACCTGCCTGACGCTGCAATGAACGCTCAATTAGAACACCTCGAAGACACCAATACCTCGCTTCAATCCGAACCCATTTCCAACTTTGAAGATCGACCCACTGCGGATGATGCCACCCATTCCGAAGTTCCGCCTTCTGCCAAAGTTCGCGTCGAAGAATTTCAAATTAATAGCGAATATTTGGTCGCCAAAGTCAAACAACTGCTCCAACAAGGTAACGTGCGCCGTCTCATTTTGAAAAATGCCGAAGGTCGCACGTTATTAGATATTCCGCTGTTAGCAGGCGTCGCGGGTGGGGCAGTTGGCGTGGCGGTCTTTCCCTTTTTAGCGGCGGTGTTGGCAGTCGCAGCTTTGGTCGGTCGCTTCAGCGTGGTTGTAGAACGCAAACAAGACTAAATCGAATCCGTTCGGGATAAACCTATTCCGCTTAGAGTCGATCCGCACGAGCCAATTTCAGGTATCTCTACAACTCATTGAAGATGGCGATCGCCCTCGAGCGTCATTGTAGAGATTTGCGCGTCTTCCCCTCCTTTGGGGGTAGGCGCATTTTCTCCATTCTCACGCCATACCGCAATCTTAAGGGCTACCGCCATCCTCCCCTGAAGTCTTTTCTCTGCCTGAATTTGGATCGATCCTGTAAGTCTTAACCGAAACCGATTTTTTTCAGAAAAGTTAAGATCTAAAAATCCAGTGAGTTGAAAGTGTTTAACCGAGATCGAAAAGTTGGGTAAAAACTCGGATTTACACGGACGAGCCGCTTTGAGTGCGGGCGATCGCCCGTTGCATTTCTTTCCAAGCTCTCGTAATTTCCAGATCCCACAGTTGACGCATTTGTTTGGCAGAAATCGATCGAGACAATTTGGATCGGGAGGTTTTATCGCTTGAGTGGATTGAAGTTGAGAGATCCATCGTCGTTCGGTTTAAAAAAATATAAGAGTATTATTATATTTTGAATCGATTTTCGAGTGTTGTCAGCGATCCGAGCGCTCGACAATAGCGATCGCGATCGCAAGTTCAAAAGGAGCGGACAAATACCCCATTTCGGTTGGCTCGCACAACCTGAGAGCCCAGCGCCGCCCGAGCTTAAACTTCAAGGGGATAAAGCTGCCACCCATCTCAGGGATCGGGAAGTTTTGACCCAAATCTATTCGGCAAACACTTGAAAATCTTAAGATTTACTTCACGATTCGGAATCGATGTCCCCATCAAAATAAAAATAGCGATCGCCCTCCCAAGTAACGGCTCGATGAAAGCTCGCCAACTCCTAAAACGTTACGGCATCCACTCCATAAAAATGCCAATTTGTCCTTCCCCATTCAATCGCTGAAGATCCGTTGACAGGCGCAGATGGCGCGCGATCGCATAGGCAACGCTGAGGGTGGTCAGGCTAGCGGATTCATCCGATAGCGGAGCGATCCAAGTCTGAGAAATCGACAGATCCGATCCTCCCAAAGACAGCAGATAGTATCGCCAATCCGCCCCCACCGCTCGATCGGCGTCCCCCCATCGCACGTACGATCCGCTCAAAGTTAATCCCGAGCGAGCCAAAAACGCATCTTCAATCCCCACCTCCCATCCATCCGCATCGCCCTCCATCCACCGAACGTACCCCCAGCGCACCCGCGTCGGAAAACCGGGATCGTCAGCGATGTCCGCCCAAACATCCGGAATGTCTTCGAGCCAACGACGCAACACCGGACTCTCTTCGAGCAGAGTCGGACTGACATCCAACACTTCCGAGGAAGGTGGATTAAGTTCGGCGTTTTCTACCCGCAAGGGTTGAGAGGGGTTGACCGGATAGGCGGCCGAGGCAGGCAATGCCGCCCAAACTCCCCATCCCCAACAGCCGATCGCATTTGCAGCGAGGGTTTGCCATAAGATCGGGGACATTTGACTCCAAAACTCAGGGGTGAAAGACGACATAGCAAACCCGCAATCTTAGATTATCCTGCATAGTAGTGACGACCTCCCAAGAGGGCAACTATACTAGTCGTTAGATACAGTATCGCTAGGAGCGCGAACTCACTCCTCGATCGACTTCCCTATAGTCGAGTATCTCCCTTCTTGGGCTTGCTGGGTGTATCGACCGAATAGATTTAGAAGTTTATTGCGACTGTACGACCAAAGAAAAGCGTAAAGAGAAAGTTCTTCCTAAAGATTCCCACTAGCGATTTCTTGAAGTGACCGCTTATGTCATCCCCTATATTCTTCGTTAAACCCACGATCGCCCAGACCCCAGCCGCTCCCCCAACCGCAGCACCGGGAGTTTCTCCCCATCTGATGTGGATGGGCGTCTCCGGGGTACTCCTGTTGAGTTTGTTAGGTTCCGCCCTCTTTTTTCAGATTAAATTGAGCAAGCTGACCAAAAAACTGAGAACCGAGGAATTTAAAAACCGCGAGCTTCATAAAAAATATAAAAATGCCGTCGGGACGATTACCAAAATGGAGAAAAACCCCGACTTAATTCACTCTCGCGAATTTAACCTCGACTACTTGCGGATGCGGATGGAAGAAGAAACCTTCCACTTTGCCGTCGTCAATCAAATTAAGGTCAAAGTTAAAGAAAAAATTAGTATTGCCCTACGCCCCACCGCAGAAAATCGAGGGGTGGGACGCCTGGTTGACGAAACCTTTGATATCGAACACGAAACGGGGGTTGGTACTAGTGCCAAGAAGCGGGTGTTGTTCCGCATTCAGATCAAAATGACCAAATTGCCCACGCAACCCACCTCAGTCACCATCGGTCAAATTATCGACTGTATCGAAACCTATCTCAGTCCGGCTGGAGATAACGACACCTGGCAACCTGCCATCCAAGGTCGAGTGGCTTACATCCATTGGGATCAACACGCCAAACCCACACCACTGCTCGTCCTCGAGCAGACCAACGAAGGTGTTAACGTCACCTTCCGCACCAAGCGCAGCCCTCAAGCGCTCGATGATTCTCAACTCCAAGTCCAAACTGCCGGTGTGAAGTCGTACGCGAGGACGGGAACTCGAGTACCTACAGGAACGCGGACTTCTGGGGCAACCCGAACTCCCGTTCGCACGCGCCCCCCTCAAACTCGCTCTCGGTAAGAGTTCCCAACCGATGGATGGAGAAAATTCTCAAAAAACTTGCCGATCGGTTGGAATTTTCTCGGTGGCTGTGTTATAGTAGTTTTCCGTGGAAATCAAGGGTCGGTGCCCGAGCGGTTAATGGGGGCGGACTGTAAATCCGCTGGCTACGCCTACGCTGGTTCGAATCCAGCCCGGCCCACCACAGATCGCCAGCGAGCGAACTCCAACGCCATCGCTTTGATACCCATGGTTGCCCGTGTAGCTCAGTGGTAGAGCACACCCTTGGTAAGGGTGAGGTCACGAGTTCAATCCTCGTCACGGGCTTCAGTCTAGATCGGCTATTCCCCCAATGTTCTTCAACATTGCCAGCACGATCGCTGGGGTTTGAGGATGGGGAAATCAACCCGAACTCTGAGCTAGAAAACGGGCAAAGAGGGTTTGTGCTCGCTAGACCCACTGCCTGTCAAAACCCACCCCCAATGCGACAAAATCGACAATGGGGGTGAGAGAAGAAACGGGTGCGACAGGACTCGAACCTGTGACAAACTGCTTAGAAGGCAGCTACTCTATCCAACTGAGTTACGCACCCCGATCGAGAATTTGAGATCTAGACCGAACGGGTTAATCTCACTCTTAACTATTGTATCCGCGCCGACCCATCCGAGGCAAGTTGCGAGCCCAGAAAGGAATTGGCGTGTGGGTGCAAAGAACTCGACGGTCAATGTAAACTAAAACAACGCGAATAATATAACAGATAGACGGTATATAGGATAAGGTGTTAGTCAGCGCGATCAAAGATTGCCGTTCGGATTCCGAGGGAGTCAGCCCCCAGCGAGCAGAGCGAGATGGTTCGCCCCTCTTGCATTCTGCCAGGCTCGTGGCTCCTACTGTAGCACTCGAAATCGCACCCGGCGATCAAGCCGTAGCGATCGCCATTGCCCCCAGCAAAGTACCATCGACTCTGACGGGAGTCCATTGGCAGCGTCATGTTTATTTTAAAAAGGCAGGATGTTGAAATTACCGGAATCCAGCACCCGAAAACGGGTCAGCAGATTCCCATCCTCAACTATCAGGGACAAAGCTTCCGCTTGCTCAGCGTGTTCAATGCCAAGCAAGCCGAGGAGGCGCGAGCCTTCTGGAGAGATTTAACCGATAATCGCGGCAAAGCCTGCGTTCTCCTCGAAGAACCTGATCGATATAGCGTCTGGGGCAAAATTCGCGTCGGACAGTCCGGTGATGAGGGTTCTGGGGGAGGAGAAGCCGCTCCCTCCTATACTCAAGCCTCGATCCTCTTACTTCAGGAAGTGTACTATACCATTGAAGATCTCCTCGGCAGCCGACAGGCGATCGCCTTTCAAAAAGACATTACCCAAGTCTTACAGCAGTGGAGATTTCCCAATGCCGAATCCGACCAAGCCGTGCGCCACCTCTTGGATCTCGATCCCCTGGCTAACGAAGACATTCCCTCCTGGCAGGAACACCATCTGAATACACTCTTGCAAGAACTGCATCGGATTGGGCGAGAATACTTCGGCAATTCTAGTTTTGTCGATCGCGTCATGGAATCCTTGCAGGATATGCCGGATAAAGACCGCAGTCGGTTTATCGAGTGGTTGAATCAATCTCCACTGGGCAAGCTTTGGGAAACCGCTTAAAGAATCATTGACGATCGACCCCCAGCCATCCGTTCTGTGCGAGGGTAGAAAATGCAATTCCCAGTCTCCAGGCGTTGCTAGCTTTCCATCCCTGCCGTTCTCAGTCTCGCAATTCTGTCACCCAAATTCCTATGAGTACGACCTCAGACAAATCTTCTAAATCCTCTAGCCACCTATCAATCTGGTCAACCCAGACCCTCGTGTTGATCTCGGTTGGATTGGGGGTGGCGGCGTTACTGTTCTACCTGCTGTTTAGCGTGTCCATCCCCGGAGAAGGACGACCGTATTGGTACGGAATCGGGACTTTAATCTTCGAGGAAGCCGGTTTGTTGTTGGCTGCTTGGCTGTGCCTGAGAAATGGATTCAGTCCCCAAATCGTCAGCGGTCGCAATGTGTGGATGGGCATCGGTTTTGGGATGCTGTCTTACTTCATCGGCAACTTAATCTTCAGTTGGTGGGAGTTAGGCTGGAAACTCGATCCAGCCGTGTCTCCCGGAGATTTGTTTTACCTGATCAGCTACGTTTGCATTGCCGTGGGAATGATTTTGGCGGTGAAGTCTCGGCGACTCAACCTGGAGTTGTGGCAGTGGGGAGTCACCGCCGGAATCGCGGTTGCCGGGATTGCATTGGCGGTCTGGATTTCTCAAGATACGCTGTTTCCCAATGATGAAATTCTCCCCGAAGCGGCGATCGAACAAGTCGATCCGGCGGCGGCTTCAGCGGAACTCGCACCGGGTGCTACCGCCCCTCCAATTGAGACGGCGGCTGATGCGGAAGAACCCATCATTCCCGTTCCCAATTGGGTCCTGAAACTGGAAAAGGATTTAGATCCGTATGCCACGCCGTTGAACCTGGCATATGTAGTTCTAGATGTCGTTTTGTTGGTGGTGGCAACCCTGTTACTCCTGGCGTTTTGGGGGGGGCGTTTTTCCCAATCTTGGCGGATGATTGCAGCAGCGGCTTTTTCGCTCTACATCGCCGATATGTGGTACAAATACGCTGAAAATAAGATTCCCAACTACGAAAGCGGGGACTTGTTAGAAGTTTTCTTCGTATTTACGGGAATTTTCTTTGCGATCGGCGCGGCGTTGGAGTACGATGTATCGACGCGAGCGAGTACCTCCCGTCGCAGCCGCCGCCGGGGTGGTTCGTAGAAAATCGATCGACTCTGAGGGGGAACCGGCAGCATGAGTGCTAGAAAGTTATCGGATGCGGATAAAAAAGCGATTCTCGAGGAGTATCGACAACCTGGAGAAACGACTCTCACCATAGCCAATCGCTATGGGGTCAGTAACTCTACGATCAGTCGAATGCTGAAAAGCAGTTTGTCCCCTGAGGAGTACGAAGTATTGATCCAACAAAAGCGAGCGGCACGCGGTCAAACCAACGTACCGGAGACTCCAGCCAGTCCCGAACCCGCACCTTCGGAATCGGATCGGACAGTTAATTCCGTTTCTGCGGATTCGTCAAGGCGAATCCGCAAGCGTTCCTCTGCGGACAGTTCCTCAAACCGCGAAGATTCGGTACAGCTCGATTTGGAGTTAGCAGAGGAACGGAAAAAGAAAGAGGAGAACAACTCTAAAGAAGAAAAAGTCCCCATCCCGAACAACGACGTGCCGCAGTCGATCGCTCCCCAAGATCCCGAACCCGACGATCTTGAAGACGAGGGGTTAGAGGATGAAGATGATTTCGACGAAGATGACGATTTAGATGATTTTGACGAGGATGA